>CAZYVL010000001.1:0-12507 GCA_964651005.1 uncultured Chthoniobacteraceae bacterium
AGAAAGTGAGATGTGCGGCTCAGTAACACCAGACAGCAGGAGGCAAGCGCCATCCGGAGGAAAAAGGTATCGCCGTCCGCGATCGAAATGACAATGGGGTTCATCTTGGTGGTTGGCCTAACCCTGTTTTTTTAACTCAAAATGACGCTCGATCTTTGCGAGCCCCATGACTGCGATTTTGTCTTCAGGATCAAGCTCCACCGCCCTCTTTAGCGCCCGATAAGCCTCCAGCCATTCTTCGCTGTTATAATAGGCGACTCCAAGCGCCGTGTAGGCGGCGCTATATTGCGGGTCCAGTTTTACGGCGGCGCTCAAATGGCGAACGGCATCCAGTGGGCGATTCAACCGGTTTAACATCTCTCCGGCTCCCCGGAGCGCCACGATATTGAGCGGATTGAGTCGGATCGCTTCAAGATAGTCGTTCAGAGCCTCTTGAAACTCGCCCATCTCCCAGTGCGCCAACGCCCGGTTTCCATATGCGACATCACTGGGATTGGTTGCCAGGATTTCTCCGTAGACGGCTGCCGCATCGGGATACTTGCCTGCCTCGTGCAAAGCATCGCCTCGCAGATAGCGAAGTCCGATTTCCGCTTCCGGCGAGAGCGAAAATTTTCTGAAGATTACCGCGTCGATAATTTGAAGGCACGCATCCGGATTTTCATTCTCAACCAGATGGGATGCCGCGCGAAGAACGGAACGCTCTTCCGAGTGCCAAAACGTGTCCCGATCAAGCAACCCGCTGATCGGAGCCGAGCCGGATAGAACCCGGTCAAGCTCGACTTTGATTTCATCCCAAGTCATAGCCTGCTGGCGGGCGGGACGGATTACACCGCCGCCGCGGTTTCTGCGTTTTCCAGCGTTGCCTCCCGCTTCCCTGCCCGCGCGCTTTTGCCCCCGTGGTCGCGCGCGATGACGACGTAGATGGCGGGGAGGACGAAGAGCGTGAAGGCGGTGCCGATAATCATTCCGGTCACCAGGACGATGCCGATGCTGTTGCGGGAACCGGCGCCCGGGCCGCTTGCCAGCACGAGCGGGAAGTGCCCGACGACGGTGGCAACCGTGGTCATGAGAATCGGGCGCAGGCGCGTGGCGGCGGCTTCGACGACCGCTTCTGCTTTGCCAAGGCCTGTCTCCTGGAGATGGTTGGCAAATTCGACGATGAGGATGCCGTTCTTGGAGATCAACCCGACGAGCGTGATGAGGCCGACCTGGCTGTAGATGTTCAGCGACGTGAAGCCGAGGCAGGTGAAGAGCAGCGCGCCGGAGATCGCCAGCGGCACCGATCCGCCCAGGATGATGCACGGATCGCGGAAGCTCTCGAACTGCGCGGCGAGCACGAGGAAGATGAGGATGAGCGAAAGGCCGAGCGTGCCGTAGAAGCGGTTCCCCTCCTTGCGCAACTGGCGCGCCTCCCCGGCGTAGTCGAGCGTGAACCCTTTCGGCAGGATCTTCGCGGCGGCTTCCTCGATCTTGGAAAGCGCCGCCTCCAGCGGAACGCCCGGCGGGATGAAGCCCTGGATGCGGGCGGCGTTAAGCTGCTGGAAGCGGTTGAGCGAGCGCGGCTGGGCCGAGGTTTTGAGCGTGGCGAAGGTGGAGAGCGGGACGAGATGGCCGTCCGGGCCGCTGACGTAGTAGTCCAGGAGCTGTTCGGCGTTGAGCCGCCGGGCGCGCGTGGCCTGCGGGATCACCTTGTAGCTGCGCCCCTGGATGTCGAACCAGTTCACGTAGTTGCCGCCCAAAAGCGTGCCGAGATCGGCGCCCACGCGCTGAAGATTGAGGCCGAGGGAAGCCACCTTGTCGCGGTCGAAGACGATCTCCGTCTGCGGCTGGTCGAACTTCAGGTCGGTGTCCACGTGCATGAATAGTTTGCTCGCGTAGGCTTGCTGGACGAGCTCGTTGGCGAATTCGAGCAGCCGGGCCGGTTCCGCCGTGGAGACGAGGGCGATGTCGACCGGGAAGTTGCTGCTGCCCGGGAGCGGCGCGGGGGTGGTCGTAAAGACATTGATGCCGGGAATGGCGGCGACCTTGCCGAAAAGCTCGCCGTTGATCTCCTCCGTGGTCCGCTTGCGCTCGCTCCACGGAACGGTGACCAGCCCGCCGAAACCGCCGGAGGGGTTCGTAAGCTGGAAGGCGTTGTTCATCTCCGGGATAGTCTTGAAAATATCGTAGGCCCGCTCCGAGGAGACGATGGTCTGGTCGAGCGTCGCGTTGGGCGCGGCCTGGAGAATCGCCAGCACGACCCCCTGGTCCTCCTTCGGCGCGAGTTCCTTTTGCGAGAAGAGGAAGAACGGAACGATCAGCACGATGAGCGCGGCGGCCAGCGTCAGCGTGACGGGCCGGTAGCGGAGCGTGTTGGAGAGCACGCGCCGGTAGCGATCGCGCAGCCCTTCGAAGCGGTGGTTGATCCACCCGGCGTAGCCGCGATGCGAATCCCCCTGGCGCAGCAGCACAGAGGACATCATCGGCGAAAGCGTGAGCGCCACGAAGCCGGAGACGGTGACCGCCCCGGCCAGCGTGAAGGCAAACTCGCGGAAGAGCGTGCCGGTTAGCCCGCCCTGGAGACCGATCGGCGCGTACACCGCCGCCAGCGTGATCGTCATGGCGACGATCGGCCCGGCGAGTTCGCGCGCCGCCTTGAGTGCCGCATCCAGCGGCGACTCGCCGAGTTGCAAGTGCCGCTCGACGTTCTCGACGACCACGATGGCGTCATCGACGACGAGGCCGACCGCCAGCACGATGGCGAGCAGCGTGAGGAGATTGATGGTGAAGCCGAAGGCGAGCATCAGGAAGAGCGCGCCGATGAGCGAGATCGGGATGGCGACGACGGGGATCAGCACGGAGCGCGCCGAGCCGAGGAAGAGGAAGATGACGAGAACGACGATGAGGAGCGTTTCCGTCAAGGTGTGCACCACTTCGTGCAGCGCGTCGTTGATGTATTTCGTCGCGTCGTAGCCGACGCTGGCTTTCATCCCCGCCGGAAGCTGCTTTTCGATGCCGGGAAGCTCCGCGCGGACGGCGCGGATGACATCGAGCGAGTTGGCCGTGGGGAGCACCCAGATGCCCATGAAGGTCGCCTTCTGCCCCGAGAAGCGGACATCTTCATCGTACGACTCCGCGCCGAGGTTCACTTCCGCGACATCGCGCAGCCGGACGACCACGCCATCCTTCTCGCGGATCACCAGCTGCCGGAACTCCTCGGGCGAGCGGAGGTCGGTGTTGGCGACCAGGTTGATGGAGATCATCGACCCCTTGGTCGCCCCGATGGCGGAGAGATAGTTGTTCGCGGCGAGGGCGGTGCGGACTTCGGAGGGGGAGATATGGAGCGCGGCGAGCCGGTCCGGCTTGAGCCAGATGCGCATGGCAAACGTGCGCGCCCCGAGAATGTCGGCGCGCTGCACGCCGCTCACCGCGCTCAGCTTCGGCTGGACGACGCGCGTGAGATAATCGGTGATCTGGTTCTGGTCGAGCTCGTTCGAGTAGAAGCTCAGGTACATCGACGCGAACCGGTTGTCGCTCATCTGCACGTCGATGATGGGGGCCTCCGCCTCGGGGGGAAGCTGGTTGCGCACCTGCGCGATCTTCGCCTGGATCTGCGTGAGCGCGGCGTTGGTGTCGTAGTTGAGCTTGAGCTGCACGGAGATCGTGCTAAGCCCCTGCGCGCTCGTCGATTCGAGGTAGTCGATGCCGTCGGCGCTGGCGATGACCCGCTCCAGCGGCGTCGTGATGAAGCCGCGCACCAGCTCCGCGTTCGCGCCGATGTAGGCGGTCTTCACCGTGACGACGGCGATATCGCTGCGCGGATACTGCCGCACGTTGAGCACCCGGTACGACTGGATACCCGCCAGCAGGATGAGCAGGCTCAGTACGGTCGCCACGACGGGCCGCCGGATGAAGAGATCGGTAAATTTCATGGTTTCATGGCCGCTGGCCGCTGGAAAGAGCCGCTGGAAAAAAGAGGGCGCCGCGTTGCGGGGATCACGTTTCGGGCGGCTTCGGGTGAATGGCGTTGGCCGGCACGATGCTGTTGTCCACCTTCACGGCCGCGCCGCTGTTGAGCTTGAAGCCGCCGGAGGTGACCACTTCGTCCCCCTCCTTCACCCCGGAGAGGATCGCCACCTGGTCGCCGCGCGTCGAGCCGAGCTTGACGAATTGCTGGATCGCCTGCTTGCCCGAGGCGCTTTCCGCAGAGTCCTTGACGAGGTAAACCGAGTCGCCATACGGCGCGTAGAGGATCGCCGTCGCGGGAACGGCGATGACCGCCTCGCGCTCGGGCTGGAGCACCTCGGCCTCCACGAACATGCCGCTGCGCAGCACCCCGTCGGGGTTCGGGATCGTCGCCTGCACGAGAAGGTTGCGCGTCGCCTCGTCCACCTTCGCGTTGATGGCGGTGATCTCGCCCTCGAACTCACGCCCGGCGATCCCGGTTGCCTTGAGCCGGACTTTCCGCCCGGGAGCGACAGAGGGGAGGTCCTGCTGCGGGACCGAGAATTCGACGTAGATCGGGTCGCGCGATTCCAGCGAGGCGACTGGCTTGCCGACGTCGAGGTATTCCCCGACATCGACTTTGCGGATGCCGAGCACTCCGTCGAAGGGGGCGCGCAAGGTCTTGCGGGCGATGAGCGCCTTGATCTGGTCCACGGCGGCCTGGGCCTGGTCGGCGGTGGCGGAGGCGGCGTCGAATTCCGAGCGGGAGGTGGCCCGCTTGGCGAGCAGGTCGCGCTGGCGCTCCAGGTTGAGCCGGGCAAGTTCCAGCGCGGCTTCCGCGGCGCGGAGCTGCGCCTCTTCCTGGCGCGTGTCGAGCTTCACGAGCAGGTCGCCCTGTTTCACGTTTGCGCCGGATTCAAAAGCGATCTCCCGGACGATCCCCGCGAGGTCGGTGCTCACCTCCACGCCTTGCACGGCTCGCAATGAGCCGACGGAACGCAACACCGGCTGCCAGTTCTCCGCCGTCGCCCGGAGCGTCGTGACGGCGGCGGGCGGCATGGTGAAGTGGTGGCTCATCGCCCCCTGGATCTGCCGCCACTTGATGAAGGCGATCCCCGCCACGACGGCGAGGAGCAGGACCAGCATGATCGACATTCTCTTGAGCATAGGGATTCGGGAAAAAATTCGGCGGGAAGCCGCAAACCCGGGGAGCCATTTCTCGCTCTTCCCGGGGTGGCCGTGAACGGGAGGTTATTCGGAGGGAGGCTTCGGGGTGGAAGGCGTCAGCCCCGCCTGGATTTTCTGAAGCAGGCGCACGAGCGTTTTGCGTTCCGCCTCGTTCAGAGGCGTGATGATGGCGGAAACACGTCGAAAATAGCCGGGGAGCATCCCCTCCACAAACGACTGCCCGCTCTCCGTCAGCCGTACGCGGACGGCGCGGCGGTCGTTCGGGTCTGCTTCGCGGGCGACGAGTCCGTCGCGTTCCAGCGTGTCGATCAAGCCGGTCATCGTGGCGCGGGTCACTCCCGCCTCCTCGGCGAGCGAAGCCGGGGTCGCCGCCTCCTGACCCTTACAGCCCTGTGTGAGGAGCATCAGCACGGTGAAACGGCCCTGGCTGAGGTTCATCTGGCTCAGGCAGCGTCCCTTTTCCGCGAACACCAGGTCGGCCGTCCTCAGCAGGTTCAGAAAAGCCTCGTTCGCGCTCACTTCCATCCCCGGAAACCGCTCCGCCGCCTTGAGAAGGCATTCGTAGCGCGGGAGATCCTTGAGCATCAAAAGAGGCATGGGTGGGAAAAGGAAGAGGCTCTGGGGCGAGTCTTTGAGCGGGTATGGTTAGGCTCCTGATAGTTTCTATGCCTTACTATCAGTCTCCGTATATTCGTCAACGGAAAAAGGTTGGTTTTCCCCTCCCTTTTTCCCGTCCTGGCTCGCCGGGATTTTGCTGTTGAAGCAATCGGGAAAAACATTATCCTTCGGGATTGGTTTTTTCTCCGTCGAGCGCGTCGAGACAACGAGGTTTCCCATGCCTGCCTTTGCCTATCTTTTCGAGCGGTTCCCTTCCTTCACCCAGACCTTCTGCTATCGGGAGGTCATGGAGGTGGGCCGCAAAGGGATCGACGTGGAGGTTTTTTCCATCCGCCGACCGAACGATATTCCCGTGGATTGCCCGGAAGAGTTGACCCAAGCGGTCTACTACCTCCCCGAAGAGGGCGCGCTGCGTGCCGAAACCGAGCAGATCAAGATCGCCCGGCGCCTTCCGAAAAAGGCAGCGGCTCCGTTCCGGACACAAACCCGGGACGCGCTGCGTCTCCACGAAGCGCTTTGGCTCGGGCCACGGCTTCGCGAGCGGGGCATCGGCCACGTTCATGTCCACTTTGCCGGGATTGCCGCGCGCACCGCCTTCTGGCTCAAACGGTTCTACGGCATCACCTACAGCTTCACGGCACACGCCAATGACGTGTTTTGCGACGTGCAACTCCCTGTCACCCAGGAGGATCTCTTCCGGGAAGCCTCGCTGGTCGTCACGGTGAGCGACTTCAGCCGCGACTGGCTGCGCCAGCTCCACCCCCGCCACGCGGAAAAGATCGTGCGGGTTTACAACGGGATCGACACGACGCAATTCCGCAAGAGCGGCTTCCCTCCGGGCACGCCGCACCTCGTCTCCGTCGGGCGCTGCATTGAAAAGAAAGGGTTCGCGGACCTGATCGACGCCTGCGCGTTCTTGCGCGACCGTGGGGTCGCCTTCGCATGTTCCATTGTCGGTTCCGGGCCTCTGGAGGACTCGCTCCGTGCTCAAATCGCGGAGCGCAAGCTGGAGGGGATCGTCCGGATGACCGGGCCGATGGCCCAGGAGGCGGTGCGCTCGCTTCTTTCGGAGTCCCATCTTTTCGTCCTGGCCTGCGCCCGGGAACACGACGGCGGCATGGACAATCTCCCCACCGTCATCGCCGAAGCGATGTCGAGCGGGCTGCCCGTCGTCTCCACTCGCCTCGCCGGAGTGCCGGAAATGGTGGAAGACGGGGTAACGGGCCTCCTCGTCGGGGAACACGACCCGGCCGGGTTGGCCGGAGCCATCGAAAGTTTGCTGGCTGATCTCGGGAGGGCAAAGGAGTACGGTGCGAGGGGGATCGATCGGGCGGCGGAGCAGTTTGCTGCGCCGGTGACGACGGAGCACCTGATCCGGCACCTTTCCCGCTGCCGAGGCGTGGCGCTGCCGCCGCCGTACCGGCCCGGGCGGTCGCCGCTCGAACGCCTTGTGGCGAAGGTGGCCCTGCTCCTCAACCCAAGACCGCTAGCAGCGGAAGGCCGCGCGCAATCTGCGCAATAAGCGCGATCAGCGCGATCAGCGCCGCTGCGAGGGAGGCCACGCGGTTACCAGCTACACCATCTCCCGAAGGAGTATTTCCAACTGATCCGGGTCCACCCGGATATCCTCTCCCGGGACGGTGGCGTGGGGGCTAGCGACCTTTTCGCCCACGAGCGCCTCGTACCGGAGCCCAAGCTGGAGCGCCAGCGAGCGGTAGAACGTCGGCAGGGTATCGGGGGCGAAAATCTCCAGCAGCCGGGCCGGGGGGGAGCAAAAGCAGAGATTGCTCAAACCGGCCCCGTGCGGCGAGGCGATGCACTCCGCAGAGGCGAACAGCGCGGCCTGTTCCTGAAAACTGAGGTGGCCGAGCGTGACCCGCTCGAAGCCGAACTTCTCCAGCAGCGGGAGCAACGCCTCCTCGTTGACGATCCTGCGGCTGGCCGTGGCGGCATCCTTGCGGCTGATGAAAAGCCGCCGCCGTTTCCGCGCGAGTTCCGGGAGGTCCAGGCCGGAGAGCGCGCGCAGAAAGGGAAAGGTGATCGGGTGGTGCTCCCGGCCATTGTTGGGGAAGGAGGCGACGACCAGGCTCTCGCACTCGACATGCCGCTTCCGGCTGCACCAGAGGATTTTCTCGCGCGGGATGCCGAGCCGGTCGAACGTCGCGTAGTACGCCTGGTATTTCGGCTTGCTCACGAGGAAGCCGTCGAAATCGCCGATCTCGAAGCCCGCGCGCCGGAGCACTTCGATCCGGGGGAGGGCGTCGTAGAGAAAGTGGAAGGGCGAATTGCCCGGCCCGTGCAGCAGGGCGTAGCGCCCCTTGCGGCGGGAGAGACGGGGGGGGAGCGTGGCGGTGTGCAGGAGGGAATGATCCCCCGGGGCGGCGCGGAACTCGCGCGAGAGATCGGTGAGGAGCGTCCGGTCGGGTGTGACCACCGCGCCGTGGCGGCCGATCGTTCGCCCGTAGGGGATTTCAATAACGAAGAGGGTCGGGATTTCGAAGGGGCCTTTGACCCACCCTTCCGCCTGCGCGGCGGCGTCGAGGGCGGGGTGTGGGAAGCGCATCGTCTTGCGCGGCAGGACGCCCCGGTAGGCGGGCGCGACTTCGAGGTAGCTGGAGGCGTTCCAGTGCTCGAAGTGCCACTCCATCGCGCTTTGCGCCCGGAGCGGCACGGCGGTCGTCGCCGCTTTCGGGTGTACGCGCCTCGGGCCGTGCGAGAGGGCCGGGACGACGTTGATCATGCCGTTGACCATCCGCGAAGCCTCCATGCGGAAGCGGTTGCGGAGCGCCTGCCAATCCATCGGGCCGGGGTCGTTCTGGGCGTTGAAATCATTCATGGAGCGGGAAGGGGGAGAGCCCGGACTCCATAGCATTGCCTCTGCTTCCGTGCCAGCCCAAGGTTCTGCGGCCCCTTTATTGCGCGCCGATGGCGGCGGGGACCAGGATCGCGTCGCGCATCCCGTGCAGGAGTTTCTTGTCTGCCGGGCAGACCGTGGCGAGCGCGCCGCCGAGCGTCACCTTCCCGCCGGAGAGGAAGTAGTAGGGGCAGAAGCGCACGCGCCCTTCCATCGTCAGAAGCTGTTCCCCGGCTCCGGCTTCCGCGTCGAAGGCGACGTACGGTTGCCGGACGATCCGCCCCTTGTGGAAGCGTTGCAGGAGATAAGGGTGCGTGCCGTAGCTGGCGAGGGCGTTTTCCAGCACGCTCCGCCACTCCCGCTGCGAAAGGTCCGAGGCGAGATGCACGCCCCGGCTTCCCCAGGCGAGTTCCGAGAAGCCGCTGATCTTGAGGATGAGCTCGCGCTGCTTTTGCGAAAACGCGGCCACTTCCCCCCAGTCGTGCGCCTCCAGTCGCGGCAGGACGGCGTGCGGCGGGAGCGGCTGCGGATCGACCAGCCAGGTGTACGGGATCACTTTCTGGAGCTTGAGAAAATGGCGCTCGCTGAGTTCCCGCCGCCAGAACTCGCGCAACGGGCGCAGCCAGAAGAGCGCGAACCAGAGTTTTTCTTCCAGAAACGGCTTGAAGGGTGGGGTGACGCGGAGCCGCCCCGCCGCCACTCCCTTCATCAGCGCGGGAGCCTCGGGGACGTTGGCGAGGTCGAAAAGCTCGAAGAAACGGTAGACCGTGCGCCCTTCCGGCAGCGGTGCGGGGTTCGCCCCGGCGACGCTCTCGCGCACGCGCCATTGGGCGGGGGCGAACCGGGCGTTGAGCTCCCCGGCCAGCCAGCGCATTTCCGGGGCGTAGGTGGCCGCCTCTTCGGAGATGAGCAGGTCCGCCCCCTCCGGCGTGATGGAGTGGAACCCCTCCAGCATCCCCGCCGCGCCGCCGAGCACCGCGTTGCCCAGCCCGGCGTACCGTTCGGCGAGCCAGGCGGTGAGGCCGATCCCGCCGGGAACGCTGTCGAGTTCGGCGATGGTGAAGCCCTCTTCGGTGAGGATCAGGTCCGGGCGGATGACGGCGGGCAGCTCCTCGCGGCGGCTCCGCGCGAACTCCACCAGCTCGGGCGGTTTGCCGCGGTCGAGCAGCTCGGCGATCCAGCGCGGCTGTTTCCCCTTGAGGCTGGCGAAATAAAGCTGGTTGCACGCCCGCAGGAAGAGATGGAGCCGGTAGCCGAGCTTCTCCAGTTCTTCGGCGAAGGCCCGGGAGACCAAAAACGGCTCCGGGGAGACGAGCCATTCCTTCCCGGCAAAAAGGCCCTCCGGGGGGAGCGCCTCAAGAATGGCCCGGGTCTTTTCGATCTTGTCGGCGAGCATCAGATCAGAAGTTTGAGGGCATGGCGCACGAGGTCTTCGACCTTCGCCTCCGGCGTGGCCGCCGCGCTGGCCTGCTTGACCGCCTTGTGCGCGTCCGCCTGCTTGTAGCCAAGCGAGATGAGCGCCAGCACGGCGTCGTTGAGGCGGATCTCCTCCTCGCTCGGGGCGTGTTGGGCGGAGGCCGCCTCCCACGCCGCCGCCACGCCCACCTTGTCCTTGAGTTCCAGGACGATCCGCTCGGCGGTTTTCTTGCCGATGCCGGAGATCCGGGCGATCGACCCGGTGTCGGAGTTCACCACCGCCGCCTTGAAGTGGGCGACGCTCATTCCGGCGAGCACGGCGAGCGCCAGCTTCGGGCCGATGCCGGAGACCCGCTGGAGCAGCAGCCGGAAGAGATCGCGTTCCGCCGGGGTCATGAACCCGTAGAGGAGGTGCGCATCCTCACGCACCTGGAGATGGGTGAGGATTTTGACCGGCTTGCCCGGGGCGGGGAGCTTGTCGTAGCTGGAAAGCGGGATGAGCACTTCGTAGCCGACGCCCCGCACGTTGATGACAACCTGGGTCGGGAGCGCCTCGACCAGCGTGCCTTCCAGAAAGGTAATCACGGGGTGTGACAATGGAGCCTCTCCCCGCCGCTGCAAAGTGCAAAAACCGGTTGCATGGGGAAAAGCCCCGCGCTTTTTTCTTGTTTCCGCCTCCTGTTTCGGCGATCAGGAGCGGCTTGCCGTCTGGAAAAGCATTCGCACGGACCCTTGTCTCTCTCCCCCCGCTATTTTATGAAAAAGACAGTTCTCTCCATCGTGGCGGCAGCGTGTGTCGCGGGCGGCGGCGTTGCCGGTTTCCTGATCTGGAAAAAGAACGCCGGCAGCCGGGCCGACCTTTCGGCGGCGCAGCTCCTCGCGGGCGACACGCTGGCGTTTGCCGAATTCCCCGATTTCAAGACGAGCGCCACGCGCTGGCGGGAGACCTCGCTGGGCAAAATTCTGGACGAACCGGAGGTGCGCGCCTTCCTGGAGCGTCCGCGCGCGCAGTTGGCGAAGAACGCGGTCTGGGCGGAGATCAAGACGCACCTGCGCAATGCGCAGCCGCACCGGGCGTTCCTCGCCATCGCGGGGGTGGAAAACAACATGCCGCGCGTGGTGGCGGGGCTTTCCTTTGACGGTCCCCGCGCGGAGATCGAAGGGCTGCTCGCCCGCGCCCGCGACCGTGCGCAATCCGCCTCGCCCGCCGCGAAGGCCGATGTCGCCCAATACAAGAGCTTCGAGATCGAGAGCATCAGCGACAAGGATGTGACCCTCGCGGGCGCGTTCGCGGGGAACTGGTATTTCCTGGCCAACAATGTCGATCTGCTCAAGGCGACGCTCGACCGCTTCTCGGGAGAAGCCTCCGGGGACAGCCTCGCCGCGAGCGAGGTTTACCGCAAGAGCACGGCCCGGCTCCCCGCCGATCCGGAGTTTCGCATTTTCGCGCGGGTGGAGGAGTTCATGGACCGGCTCATCGGGCTGGCGGAGGTCCAGGGGAAGACGATTGACGCCGCGCGGGCCGGTGAAATCCGCAAGGCGAAAGCCATCGCGGCGGCCACCCGGTTCGAGGGGGATCGCATTCGCGACACCTCCTTTGTCTTCAGCCCCGGGTCCGTTTCGGTTCCGGTCCTCAACGGAAGCACGCTCGCGCTCACCTCTCCGGGGACGCTTCTTTACTGCGCGTTTGCCCCCATCGTTCCTGACACCTGGGAGGTTCCGAACCTCGCGGCCTATCCCGCCCCAATCCAGGCCGTGGTCCATGCCCTTGGCTCCCGGCTAAACGAGCAAGGGATCGGGGTCAAGGAGTTCAAGGCGGCGTTCGGGCCGGAGTTTGGCCTGCTTTCCGACTGGGGCCCGGGTGCCACCAGCGTGCCTTCCGTGGCGCTTGCCACCGAGGTGCGCGACCCCGCGCTGGCCCTGAAGTTTGCTGAAGGCGGCTGCGCCGGGTGGGAGAAGGCGGAATCCAACGGGACAACGCTCTGGAGTGCTCCTTCGAGCGGCGGCGCGCTCTCTCCAGCCGTGGCGTTGACGCCGAAGTTTCTGATCGTCGGCCTCAACGCCGAGGCCACCCGTGCGCTCGCCGCCAAAACAACGGCGACGGGTGCGGAGAGCGGGACGCTGGCCAAATCCCCCGGCTACACGGGCGCGCTCCAGACGGTCGGCAATCCCTCCGTGTCGCTCGGCTATCTCGACGTCAAGAGCACCTTCGAGCGCCTTTACGGAACGCTGCGCCCGGCTGCGATGCTCTGGGCGGGGTTTGTCCCGAATCTGGCGACGTATGTGGACGCGGCCAAGCTCCCGACCACCGAGCCGATCAGCAAGCATCTGCTGCCCACCGTGTTTTCCTCCTCGCAGACCGAGGATGGGTTCCTGAGCGAAAGCACCGGATCGGTGACGCTGACGCAAGGGGCTGGCACCTTGGCGACGGCGGGGGCGGGCTTCTTCTTCTGGCAGCAGTTCCAGGGGGCTCGCGTCCCCCGGGGGGCCGCTCCGGCTCCGGCCAC
>CAZYVL010000001.1:12607-22239 GCA_964651005.1 uncultured Chthoniobacteraceae bacterium
GCTCCGGCCACTCCCTGATTCTGCCGGGAGCAGGCTTTTTTCGCGGGCGGGAGAGACGGCAGGCATCCGCCCGGCTGGGCTGGCGCGATGACCAAATTTGGGCTTGTCCGAATTTTCCGTTCGTGATTCCCAGAAAGGCTGTTATAGTGTCAATCTATGCCTATTCAGAAGAAAACCGCTTTTTCGCGCCGCCTTCCTGACCTCGTAACGGAAGAGCTGGTCAGCGCGCTTTCGCGCAAAAGCTCTTTCGAATTCAAGCAGTTGTTTGACATCGTGCATGAGAACTTGCGCGCCCGCAATGCCGCCAGCGGAGGCGAGGAGATGCTTCGCCTGCGGGCTTACGAAAAGCTGCAAAACCTGGTTGCCCGTGGAATGGTCAAAAAGACCGGCAAAAAATACCGTGGCCTGGCTGCCCTGGCCTCCTTGCAGACTCCGGCGAACCCGTCGTCCGACGCTCCCGCCGCTGCGGTAGCCTGAGCCGGCTCACGGCCTGACTGCCCAACTGCCCAACTGCCCAACTGCGCTTCACACCGTCCCCTAATCAGCCCGCTCACGAGCCCGCCAACCAGCCCGGGTTATGCAGAAAGAGTACCTTCCCATCCTGCTCCAGGTCGTCGTTGCGATCGGCTTTGCCGCCTCCGCGCTGTTATTTAGCGTGATTCTTGGCAAAGCCGGACGCCGCGTCGGCGCCAAAGACACTCCCTACGAATGCGGAATGCTGCCGGAAACCAGCGGCCAGCCGCGCTTCGCCGTGAAGTTTTACCTCGTGGCGATGCTCTTCATCCTCTTCGATCTGGAAGTGGTCTTCATGTACCCCTGGGCGGTGGTGTTCCGGGATTTTGTGAAGGAGCAGGGGATGACCATCCTCTGGAGTATGCTCAGTTTCGTGAGCATCCTCACGGTGGGCTACGCCTACGCGATCAAAAAAGGCGTGCTGAACTGGAAGAACTGACGCGCGCGATCTCCGCGAAGCCTTAGGAAAAGCCTTGGGAAAACCTTAGGCTCCCGTGTTGTCCGTGCCATTCGCACTTTCAGCGTCCTCCGCACTCTCGGCGATCAGGCTGCCGACGACTTGCTCCAGTTCGGTGATGTCGTAAGGCTTCGCGATCACCCCGGCGAAGCCGTAGTCGCGGAAGCGGCTCATGATCGGGTCCATCGCATAGCCGCTGGAAACGACCGCCTTGGCCTTCGGGTCGATCTCGCGCAGCTTGACGACGGCCTCCTTGCCGCCCATGCCGCCGGGGATCGTCAGATCCATGATGACGACATCGAACGGCTTGCCGCGCTCCATCGCCTCGCGGTACATCCGCAGCGCCGTTTCGGCATTGTACGCCTGCTCGACGGTATAGCCGAGCGGGGTGAGCGCGTAGGCCACCAGCTCGCAGATGACCTCCTCGTCATCGAGCACGAGGATGTTCCCCTGCCGGGTGAGCCGGACGACGGGCGCTTCGGTTTCCGGGACGACCTCCCCTTCGGAGGCGGGGAGGTGGATGATGAAGGTCGCGCCCCCCTCGGAGGGGTTGGAGGCGAGCTGGATGAGGCCACCGTGGTTTTTGACGATGGAGTACGAGGTGGCCAGCCCGAGGCCGCTCCCCTTCGGTTTGGTGGTGAAGTACGGGTCGAAAATTTTCTTCTGGATCTCCTCCGGGATGCCGGGGCCGTCGTCCCGGACGGTGATGCGGACATAGCGGCCGGGCCGGAGGGTGGGGGGCGCGCCCTGTTCGCCGACCTCCAGGTTCTTCCCGGTGACGTGCAGCATCCCGCCGTTGGCCATCGCCTGCACGGCGTTCACGGCGAGGTTGCTGATGACCTGGCTGATCTGCCCGGCGTCGATCTCGACGGGCCAGAGATCCTCGGGAATGGAAAACTCCGAGCGGATGTTGGTCCCGCTCAGCGAAAAGCCAACCGTGTCGAGCACGAGCTGGCGCATGGAGGCGGTTTTCTTGATCGGCGCGCCTCCCTTGGCAAAGGTGAGGAGCTGCTGGGCGAGGTCTTGCGCGCGCAGGCTTGCTTTCTTGGACGCCTCCACCCGCTCGCGCACCCCGCTCCCGGCCTTGCTCTCCTCTTTGGCTTGGGCGAGCGCGAGTGAAAGGTTGCCGATGATGGCGGTGAGCAGGTTGTTGAAGTCGTGGGCGATCCCCCCTGCGGCGAGGCCGAGCGATTCGAGCTTTTCCGCCTTCTGCCGCTCTTCCTCGGCCCGGCTTTTCTCGGTGATGTCGCGGAGGACGAGGACGGTGCCGAGCTTGCGTTCCTGCCGGTTGCGGATCGGCGCGGCGCTCAGTTCGACGATGCGTTCGGTCCCCTCGCGGGAAACCAGGATCATCGACGCGCCGAGCTGTTCGGGGCGGTCGAGGAGGAGGCTCTCTTCCACGGGGCGGCGGCGGCGGGCGGAGAGAAGCGAGAGCACTTCGCCCAGCGGGCGGTCGGCCGCTTCGGGCTGCGTCCAGCCGGTGAGATCCTCGGCCACCGGGTTCACCATCATGACGCGGCCATCGTTATCGGTGGTGATGCACCCTTCCCGGATGGAGCGGAGCGTCACGGTGAGCATCTCCTGCTCGGCGGCAATATCCTCCTCGTAGCGTTTGCGCTCGCGCTCGGCGGTGTCGCGCATGGCGGTGTAGTCGCCGTGGAGCCGCGCTTTCTCGGAGGCGAGCACCTCCGCCTCCTGCTTGCGGGCGATCTCCGCGGCGGCGCGCGTGGCGAAGAGCTGGAGCGTCTGCCGGGCGACGCCGACGTTCTCCATCGGCGCGCGGCTGATGACCCCGATGAGGCCGACGGTGCCGCCGCCAACGTCGCAGAGCGTGGTGCCGACGAAGCTCTCGGCTTCCAGGGACTGGAGGATGGCGTCGTGCGGACACGCCTCCCGGGCGGCGCGCGGGTAGGCCGCGAAGCCGTTCGCCAGCGCCTCCTCGAAGGCGGTGCCCGCCAGGTTATGGTCGCTCTTGCTGCGGATGCGCCCGCGCTCGGCCAGCATGAGCGAGCAGATGCCGGTGCCGGGGCGGGCGTCGGCTTCCAGCACGAAGGCGAAGTCGTTCTGGAGCACCTGCGAGAGCTGCTGGAGGAGCGTGCGGACAAACGCCTCGCCGGTGAGCGAGGAGACGCCCAGGGAGATATGGTGCACGGTCTCCTGTGAATGCCGCCGCTCGGAGGCGTCGTGGATCGAAACGACAAAGGTGCGCCGACCCGGGTTGGCGACCTCGGCCACGGAGACCTCCGCCGGAAACGTGACAAAGTTCTGCCGCTGGCCAAACGCCATGAAAGTCCCGCGCCCGAGGGTCGCCACGTCGTGCAGGAAGTTGCGCTGCGGAATGAGCCGGGCGATCCCCTGCCCCTTGAGCCGCCCCGGCTCGTACCCGAACATCATCTCCGTGGCCGGGTTGCACCACTGGATGAGGCCGTTCATCTCCAGCGTCAGGATGGCGTCGGGGCTGGCCTCGACGAGCGAACGGGTGAACGCGGTGTCCCGCTCCAGCCGGGCGGCGTGCTCCCCGTGCAGCCGGAAGAGGAGCCAGAAGGCGATGCCGAGCCCGCTGAGGGCGGCCAGCGCGGCGAGGCCGTAGGCGGCGGTCTGGAGGAACTCCATCCAGTCGAAGCCGATGCTGCTCGCCGCCGTGACGCGGTAGAAGCGGATCGCTGCCAGGACGGTGGTGAACGCCAGGACGAAGAGAGAAGCGAACCCGAGCAGAAGCGCGGCCAGCAGCCGGACGCGAAAGTCCGGCGCCCTCAGCAGCCAGAAACGGCGGCGGGGAGGGAGAGCGGGGAGGCGTTCTGGCCCACTCTTCGCGGACATCGCCTAAAACGGGATGAAGGAACGGATCGGCACGCCGCGCAGCGCGGCGCGGCCTTGGAGAAATTCCAGCTCGACGAGGAACTGCGCCTCGACGAGCTGCCCCCCCGCCTTCGCGATCAGCCGGGCGGCGGCTGCGGCGGTGCCGCCGGTGGCCAGCAGATCGTCGATGAGCACGATCTTTTCGCCGGGGGCGATGGCGTCGGCGTGCATTTCGATCTCCGCCTCTCCGTACTCCAGGGCGTAGGAGACGCGCTCCGTGCGCCACGGGAGCTTGCCCTTCTTGCGCACCGGCACAAACCCGATCCCCAGGGCGTACGCCGCCGCCGCGCCGAAGAGGAACCCCCGGGCGTCAATGCCGACAACCTTGTCGATCTCCCGCCCGGCGTTGGCCTGGATGAAACAGTCGATCGCGTGCCGAAAGAGGGTTCCGTCCGCGAGGAGCGGGGTGATGTCCTTAAAGAGGATGCCTGGTTTGGGGAAACCGGGCACATCGCGGATCGCGGCCTTGAGCCGTGCCAGGCTTTCCGGATCGGCGCCGGGGCCTGCGGAGGTCCGGGGCGCGGGGGAGGCGGGAGAAACGCCGGGAGAATGGGCCATTCCTCTGCTCTTATCAGGAAAAGCGGCCTTTGGGAACCGCAGATTCATCGTGGCGGCCTTGAAACGGGGAGGGCAGAAACGGAGGGCTTCCCCGGGAGGAAAATGCCGGGGCGGGAATCTTTTGCCGCTTTTTCTCCAGCCCGGGCGTGGAAAGAATCGTTTGCCAACCTCCCTGGGTTGAGATAAAAGAAGCGACGCTGACCATCTGTGTTAGTGGGAAACCTACGCCGTTGATGCCGTCGATACCACCTGCGTCGGCCTGTTTATGCAGGCTCGCGGCAGCCGGGTTTTGAAGGTGCAAGGCAAGGGCGCAAGGGCGCACGAGGGTGTCCCGCCCCCCTGAAACACTTCCGGCAGCAGATTCCAGCACAGCCCATCCGTCGCATGATTTACAAACTCCTCTCCTGTTCGCCCCTGGCGCTCCTCTTGGCCGCCGCTCCGTTGCTTGCGCAGGAGGCTTCCGACTCGGGTTCCTCGTCCGGTTCCGGTGCTTCCTACGGCTACAACGCCGCCTCCGAGGCTGCGGACTCCACCGTCACGACGGTGGAAACCACCACTCTGGGCGCCCCGGAGGAGAGCGAGGCCACGAGCTTCTTCTTTCCCGGCGGCTACGGCTACCTCCCGGAGTCGATCTCTCCCGGCCTCGACGATTACGCCCGCCCGCCGATCGACTTTTCGCTGACCATCCAGCAGGGTTATAACGACAATATTTACTCCAGTTCGGGCGATTCGGACCGCGCCCCGAAAAAAGGGAGCGCGACGACGCAGGCTTCCGCCGGGATCAACCTGTTGCTGAAAACCCCGCGTGCTTTCTTCTCGCTGGGCGGGGATGCCGGGGCACTCTACTACTGGGACAAGGAAGACAAGCAAGTCTCGCCCATCGGCTCGCTCTCCTCGGCGTTCGCCTACAGCCTGACGCCCCGCCTCAACCTGACGGCCCGCGTGAACGCGGGTTACTACACCCAGCCGAACCTCACGCTGCCCAACGCGCCGACCGGGTTTAACTCCGGCGATTATTTTAACCTCGGCTCGCTCTTTGACGTCAACTATCGCTGGACGCCGGTGTTCTCCACGAGCACCACCTTCGGCGTCAACACGCAGGTTTTCCAGGAGAGCTACGCGGAAGATTCCAATTATCTTGAGTCGTACGTGGGCCAGTCGTTCCGCTACCTGTTTGCTCCCCGGTTCACCGGGGTGGCGGAGGTGCGCTTCTCGGACATCGGCTATCATCGCAGCGATCGGGATTCCCAAACCGAGTCGGTGCTGGCCGGTTTCGACTGGATGATGTCCTCCCGCCTGACGAGCACGTTCCGGGGTGGTGTTTCCTTCCGCCAGTTTGAGCTCGACGGGATCGACGATGCCGCTTCGCCTTACGTCGAAACGGGCGTCGGCTATCGTTACGGTCGCGGTTCCATGCTCCAGTGGACCACCCGCTTCGGCTTCGAGGAGCCGAGAGACATCTACCAGAAAAACCAGACCTTCCGCACCGGTCTGGTTGTGAGCCAGGTGCTGACGCCACGGATCAATGCCTCCCTCGGGGTCAACTACGCCTACGAAAAGGATGAGGACACCCGGCTGGACCACGACTACGTTCAGCAACTCATCACCGGAAGCGCCCGCGTCGAGTATATCGCCACGCGCTGGCTGACGGTCTTCGGGAACTACCGGCATTCGGAAAACGTCTCAGACTTTGAGGGGGCCGACTACGGACGGAACGAAGTGACGCTTGGCGCCACGCTGCATTTCTGATCCGCCACCAGCCCTGGCCTTCCGTGGTCTTCCGGTTTGTGGTCTGTTTTGGCATTTTGCGGAGCCGCATTTTCGCCGCCGATCCCCGGAGAGGCCGCCAGGTGAGAGGTTCGGTCCCCCAAAAAACGCTCGAAAGGGCTTGCACTTTCACTCGCCTCGGGTAAATCAGGCAACTCCTTTTACCGATTGATCTGGATGCCTTAAAAAAAGCTTAAAAAAGCAAAACGGCGGCGCACAGCGACCTTGCCTTTCGACTCTTTCCTCCCGGTGGCGATTCCCGCCCCCCACGGTTTGACTTCAACCGGGAGCCTCGCCGGAGGATCGGTTCTCCGCCACGGGGCCGTGGAAGTTGGGCTTGCGCTGCGACGGCCAGTGCGTAGTTTCAGCCGAATCCGCTCCTTACTCCCTTGTCCCCAATGAATGAATCCAGCGAAACAAATCTCCATTTTCTCGATTACTGGCGAGTTCTGAAGTATCGCTGGCCGTTCGTCCTGATCGCCTTTCTTCTGGTGACGGGGATCGCGGGCGTGACCTGCTATTTCATCCCCCGGCAGTATTACTCCGAGGTTCTGCTGGAGGTGAAACCGGACAAGACCGGGATGCAGATCTTTGGCAATGAGGACGGTTTCAAGATGCCGACGGAAAGCCGGCTCGCCGCGACGCAGTTCCAGATCATCCAGAGCAAGGAGATCCTTTACCCCGTCATTGAGCGGCTCCGGCTCAACGAAAGCTGGGCCCCCCCGGGGCAGCGTTATCCGATGGAGGTGACGTACTGGCTTCTGCGGAAAAAAATGAACGAGTCCGATCAGGTCCGTGGCACGGACCTGCTCCATGTCGGCATCTACTCCACCGATGCGAAGGAGGCGGCCGACATCGCCAACGCCATCGCGAATATTTATACGGAACGCCGCCGCACCGACCAGCTTGAGCAGATCAAACAGGGCCTCGTGCAGTTGGAGGACGAGGTGCAGAAAAAGCGCCAGGATGTCGAGAAGGCGCAGGAAAAGATGCACCAGATCATGGTTGACGAAGAGATCGTCGATCTCAACCCGGAGTCGATGGACGCCGTGAACACGCCCGCGAACTCCATCGTGGAGCTGGACGAGGCGAAGATCAACGAACACAAGGTTTTGATCGCGGAACTCCGCGCCCAGCTTGAACAGACGGAAAAGCTCAAGTCCGAGGAATTGATTACGGCGCTCGGCATCCTCCAGATCGAGGACTCCACGGTGGCCAAGGCGCTGCCGCTTTACCAGGACGCCGTGGTGGAGGAGGCGCGGATGCTCAATTCCGGCCTTGGCGAAAATCATCCCCGCGTGAAGGCGCTCCGGGCGCAGAAGGACGTGCTGGCCAACCAGTTGATGGAGCAGATCCAGGCCGTGCGGGGATCGCTCGCCACCCGGCTGCGGGTGGAGGAAACCACGCTGGAAGCGTTGACGAAGAAACTCGACGACAGCAAGCAGACCCTCAACAAGACCCGTCGCCAGAGCGCGAATTACGCCAACGCCAAGAGCAGTTATCTCCGCTCCAAGTCCATCTTCGAGGCGGCGGAAGGGCGTCTGGAAACCCAGCGGATGCAGATGGGCATGTCCGTTTACCCGGCCAAGATCTGGGCGAATGCCGAACCGGCTCTCGCCCCGGCCTGGCCCAACGTGTTCGCCTGCATGGGGTTTTCGATGTTCGGCGGTCTGATGACCGGGCTGCTCATCGCCTTCTTCCTCGAATACCTCGATACCAGCGTCAAAACCATCGAGGACGTTGAAAAGCTGCTCAACGTCTCGGTGCTGGGCGTCATTCCCAAAGGGATCTCCGCGCTCATCAAGAGCGGCGGCGACTCTCCCGATGCCGAGGCGTACCGCATTCTCCAGACCAATCTCGACCTCAACCGAAAAGACCCTAACGGCAACACCATTACCCTGGTTTCCGGTGGCGTGGGCGAAGGCAAATCGACCACGATCAACAACCTCGCCTACACGTATGCGCGGGCGGGCCACAAGGTGCTGGTGGTGGATGCCGACTTGCGCCGCTCCTCGCAGCATCTTTACTTCGGGGTGGAGAAAACCAACGGCCTCTCCGACATCTTGATGGGGCAGATCCGGGTCGAAGACGCCATCCGGCAGGGGCCGATTTCGAATCTCTGGTTCATCCCGAGCGGTGAACTCCAGGACAGCTCCCGGGGCATCCTCCATTCCCAGCAGATGGCCGACTTCATCAACGAGGTGAAGCCCCATTACGACCTGATCTTTTTCGATTCCCCGCCGATCCTGGGCCTGAGCGACGCCTCCGTGCTGACGAGCCTCGTGGATCTCACCCTGATGGTGGTCCAGTACCGTCGCTTCCCGCGTTCCATGCTCAAGCGGGTCAAGCAGTCGGTCATCCATTCCAAGGGCAACCTGATCGGGGCGGTCCTCAATAACGTGGACACGCAGCGGGATACCAACTACCAGTACTACACCCAGTACTACGACTACTACCGCCCGGGATCCGGGAAGGAATCCCGGAAACCGAAGGCTCTCGAAGAGGCCGCTCCCCGGCCCGGCGATTACTGATCCCACCGACTCACCACGATGAAACACCGTTTTGCAGTTTTAGCCCTCCTGCTCCTTTTGGGGCTCGGCTTCACCCCGGCGCTTTTTGCCCAAAGCGCGCTGCGGGTGGGCGACGATATCGAAATCCGGCTCGCCGGAGTCCCCCCGGAGGAGGTCGGCCAGTTTTCGGCTCCCTACACCGTGGATGAGGATGGGATGGTGAACATCCCGTATATCGGGCCGATGAAAGCCGCCGGGCTGCAAGCCAGCCAGTTGCAGGTCAACATCGAGAAAAAGCTCCGCAGCGACAAGATCTATACCCACCCGACCGTCGTGGTCATCATCGGCAACAACACGCGGTTCGTAAACGTCCGCGGGGCGGTTCGTAACCCGATGCGCGTCTCCTACACCCCGGACTTGACCTTTATTTCGGCGATCAACGCCGCAGGCGGTCCTAGCGAGTTCGCAGGCAAAAAGGCCCGCCTCTCCCGGGGAGGAAAGTTGACGATCATCGACATGAGGGCCATTGCGGAAGATCCCACGAAGGATTTTCCGGTGAAGCCGGGGGACCAGATCGAGGTGCTGACGAGCTGGTTCTAGGCAACGCCGGATTTGACCTCAAAAGGGTTTAAGCGGCCAGGCGGCTGCGGCGGTCACGGTGCTTTTCGCCCGCCCGGATCGACGGATTGGGCCTCGCCGGAAACTCCGGTTTGCCCGGGAATCTTGCCTCTATCCATTTTCCCGATTTGCGGATTTGATGAAGGGGAGCCGGGGGACCGGGGACCAAGGGCCGGGGACCAAGGGCCGGGGACGAAGGAGGGAACGCACGGCGAAAGGCCGCCCGGGTTTGCCCTGGCACGCGAATTGTTCCTGAAACATTCGAGTTGCGGGTCGTATTGTGGAGATACGGCTACTCTGCTTGAATGGCTGCGTATCGACCCCGGCACAACCCCGGCACAACCCCGGCA
>CAZYVL010000001.1:22339-65175 GCA_964651005.1 uncultured Chthoniobacteraceae bacterium
CTCTGCTTGAATGGCTGCGTATCGACCCCGGCACAACCCCGGCACAACCCCGGCATTCGCAAACCTTTGTAAACCTTTGTAAACCTTCCGGGATTCCCGGATTGAAATCCGCCGTTCCCTGGCTCAAAAGCGTTCCAGTCTTCCGCATTCTCCGAATCCGTCGTCATGGTCCACCACATTGTGCTCTGCAAGCTCCGGCCCGAGGTTTCTCCCGAGCGCGTGGAAGAGATCATGCGCCTGACTCGTACGAGCTTGCTGAAGATCGACAAGGCGCTGGCGGTGCGATGCGGAAGAAATCTCTCCCCGGAGAACCCGTGGGGCTTCTTCGTGTCGGTCGAGGTGGAGTCGATGCAGAAACTGGCCGCCTGTCAGGAGGACGCGCGTTACATCAAGTATCTGGAGGAGGTGCTCAAGCCGAGCACGCTGGAGCGGACGATTCTCAATTATGAATCCGATCCCGCGCCGCCCCGGTTTCAGGCGTCCTCATCCTCCTCCCGCTTCAGGTATTCCTGAAGCCGCCCGGCGGTGAAGGCGATCTCCTCGTCGGAGATGGCGAAAGGGGGAGTCAACGCGAGGACATCGCCCCGGGGGCCGCTCTGGAGCAGGATCAACCCGTCGCGTAGCGCCCGCTTGACGAGCCGGTTCACCGCGTCGCCCGTCAGGTGCAGATCCATCCCGATCAGCAGGCCCGCTCCGCGGATCTCTTTGATGCGCGGCGCCCCGATCCCTTCCAACGCCTCGCGCACCCGCGCCCCGCGCTCCCGCACGCCTGCCGCCGTCCCCGGCTTTTCGTGCTCGCGCAGCGAGGCGAGAGCCATCGCACACCCGAGCGGGCTGCCCAGGAACGTGCTCGTGTGCAGCGCCTCGCCGTCGGAGAGCGGCCAGGCGTCCATCACCTCCGCCCGGCCGACGCAGGCGGAGAGCGGGAAGCCGGAGGTGAGCGCCTTGCCGAGACAGAGGAGATCGGGCGTCACCCCCGCGTGCTCACAGGCAAAGAGCGCCCCCGTTCGGTTGAAGCCGGTATAAATCTCATCGAGAATCAGCAAAAGCCCGTGCCGGTCGCACGCGGCACGCAGCAGCGAAAGGAACCCGGGGGGCGGCACCCGTTCCCCGCCGCGCCCCTGGATCGGCTCCACGAGGATCGCGCCGATCTCCTTGTCCCGGAGGGTTGTCTCGATCTCCGCTTCCAGCGTTTCCAAGGCGGTTGCGTCCCCTTGCGGAAACGGGAGCATGGCACCGAAGCGCGCCAGTTGCGCCCGGAATGGCTCGCGAAAGTACGGCAGCCCCCCGACTTCCAGCGCGCCGTACCCCAGCCCGTGGTAGCCCCCTTCGAAAGCGAGGATGCCCGGCTTGCCGGTGTGCAGGAGCGCGGTCTTGAGCGCGGCTTCCACCGCCTCGAACCCGGAGTTACCCAGGATCGTCTTCCCCGTGCCCGCTCCCCACCGCTCGAAGGTCACGGCGCTCAGGCGCGCGCAGAGTTCCGCCTTCGCGAGCGCCGGGTGAACATCGCCCATCGCGTGAAGCAGTTCGCCGGATTGCCGGGCGAGCGCCTCGCGGACGGCCCGGTTCGTATGGCCCAGCCCGGCCACGCCGAAGGCGGAGGTCCAGTCGAGATAGCGGTTCCCGTCGGCGTCCCAGACGTTGGTTCCCTCGGCGCGCACCCAGAAAACGGGGGATTCCGCGTCGAGGCAGGTCACATTGCGCGACTCGAATCGGCGCAACGTCGCCGCCGCGTCGCGGGAACGCGGGCCGGGGATGGGGGTGCGGATCTCGGGCAGCATGGAGATGGTGGCGGTCTCCGGGAAACGGGCCGGGAGGGCCGTCCGGGCGTTTGGATCAGTAGCGGCTGGAGGCGAGCGCGGCTCCCGCGACGCGCTCGTAGACCTGCTCGTAGCGTTGCGCGGCGACCGACCAGGAAAAATCCGCCGCCATCGCGCGCCGCATCAGCGCGGTCCACGCTTCGCGGTCGGCAAAGAGTTTCCGGGCGCGCCCGATGGCGTCCCAAAACGCCTCCGGGCTTTCCCGGTAAAAGACGAAGCCGTTGCCCTCCCCGCCCGAGGCGGGATCGTCGTCGCGGACGATCTGGTGCAGCCCGCCGCACGCGCGCACCACCGGCACGGCCCCGTACCGGAGCGCGTACATCGCCGTGAGGCCGCACGGCTCGAACCGCGAGGGGATGAGCATCACATCCGCCCCGGCGTCGATGCGGTGTGCCAGCGCGTCGTCGAACGCCTGCCGGAAGGCGAACCGGCCCGGGTGCCGCCGCGCCGCCAGGAGCAGCTCGCGTTCGAAGCGGCTCTCCCCTTCGCCGAGCACCACGAGGCGCACATCGTCGGCCAGCAGCCGGTCGAGCAGCGGCGCGAGGAGGTCGATCCCCTTCTGCTCCGCGAGCCGACTCACCATCGCGAAGACCGGCCCGCGCGGGTTGGGGCGGAGATCGAGCTCGGCCAGCAGCGCATCGCGGCAGGCGCGTTTGCCCGCGAGGCGTTCCGGGGAGCTTGCCCAGTAGCGCGCGGCGATCGCCTTGTCTTTGGCCGGGTCCCAGAGCGTGTAGTCGGCTCCGTTGAGGATGCCGGTGATCTTCCCCGCCTGCGCGCGCAGCACGCCGTCGAGCCCGCAGCCGAACTCCGGGGTCTGGATGTCGCGCGCGTAGCGTTCGCTCACGGTGGTCACCGCGTCGGCGTAGAGAATCCCCCCTTTGAGAAAGTTGACCTGCCCGTGAAACTCCAGCCCCTGCTCGCTGAAGTAGGAGCCGGGCAGGTTCGTCAGGCCGAAGTCGATCCCCCAGAAGCTCCCCTGGTAGGCGAGGTTGTGGATCGTCAGCACCGTCCCGAACGGCAGCCCGCGCTCCCGCACGAAAACGGGGATGAGCGCCGTCTGCCAGTCGTTGGCGTGCAGGACATCCGGGGCCGGATCGATATGGCAGGCCAGCTCCACGACCGCGCGCGAGAAGGCGATGAAGCGTTCGGCATTATCGTCGTAGCTGCGCCCCTCCTCGGAGCCGTAAATTCCCGTGCGGTCGAAGTATTCATCCCGGCGGACAAAGAAGACCTGCACGCCGTTGGGCGCGGTGCATTCGAAGACTTCCGCCTCCATCCGCTTGCTGCCGACGCGCAGCGTCACCTCCACCCCGGTGTTGCGCAGCGAGAGCGCCGGGTTCTCGCGGATGCTCCGGTAGAGCGGCAGGACCACGCTCACCTCGTGCCCGCGCCGCTGGAGTTCTGCGGGGAGTGCCTCCAGCACGTCGCCGAGGCCGCCGGTGCGCGCCAGGGGCGCCATTTCTGTGCCTGCCATCAGAATCTTCATGCCGGTTTTTATAGCAGCGGTGAACCGTCTGGCGACAGCGGAATCGCGTCCGGGAGGGAGCCCGCGCGGGGGCTGATGAAGACTGGGTTGCGAACCGGTTGCGGAACGGGCGCGCGTGGGGAAAAGTCTCTTGCGTTGGGCCATGCCACTGCCTACAGTCGCAGTCCTTTCGACAGGAATCATGACGTTGGGGCATCTATTATCCGTTGATCAGATCATTCCAGAGATGAAGGCGACCGAGCGTTGGTCCGCCATTGTGGAACTGGTGGATCTCCTCGTCCGGCTCGACAAGATCAACCCCGCCGACCGGGATGTGGTGCTCGCCGCGCTGCGTGCGCGCGAGGAGACGATGAGCACCGGGATCGGCTTCGGCATCGCCATTCCGCACGCCTCCTCGGATCGCGTTCCGGAGGTTGTCGCCGCTTTCGGGCGTTCGGAGGCGGGCATCGAGTTCGACTCGCTGGACAATCTCCCCGTCAAGTTCATCGTCCTTTTCATCGTTCCCAAGGACCAGTTTCAAACCCATCTCCGCACCCTGGCCGCCATCGCCAAGTTTCTCAACGACCGCACGGTGCGCGAACGGTTGGCCACCGCCCCGGACGCTCCCGAAATCCTGAGCATCTTCGAAGCCTCGCCCTCGGCGCGCGCCTGAGCGAAGACCGCCGCTTTTCTCTCCCCGGCGAACCGCCGGATCGTGCTCCGAAGACGTTGAAGACGTTGAAAAAGAACGGCTGCGGGGCGCTTTGGGAACGCTTGGGAACGCTTTTCTTTTTTTCATGACGATCCAGACTCTCCTCCAATCCCGCCTGCGCGCGGCCGTACCGCCCGGGGCCGCCGCCGAGATCGCCTCCACGGCGGACGCGCGTTTTGGCGATTACCAGACCAACGCCGCCATGCTGCTGGCTAAGGCGCAACGGGCTAACCCGCGCCAGATCGCCGCCGAGATCATCGGGCGGCTGCGCGTGGAAGATCTTTGCGAGCCGCCGGAGATCGCCGGGGCCGGGTTCATCAACTTCCGGCTGCGGCCCGCGTTCGTGGAGCGCCATCTCCGGGCGTTGATGGAGGGCGACCGGCTTGGCGTGCCGCTCGCGGAGGCCGGGGCGAAAAAGACGATCCTTCTCGATTTCAGCTCGCCCAACGTCGCCAAGCCGATGCATGTCGGCCACATCCGGAGCACCATCCTGGGCGACACGCTCGCGCGGATCGCCCGGTTCCTGGGGCATGCCGTCATCACCGACAACCATGTCGGCGACTGGGGCACGCAGTTTGGCAAGGTGATCTACGGGTGGAAACACTTCCGCGACGACAAGGCGCTCGCCGCCGATCCGATCCGGGAGTTGGTCCGCCTCTACAAGGAGGCGAACGCGCGGGCGGAGAGCGACCCCGCCGTGCTCGCCGCCTGTCGCGAGGAGCTGGTGAAGCTCCAGGGGGGCGACCCGGAAAACCTTGGAATCTGGAAGGAGGCGGTTCGCCTTTCGTGGAAGGAGTTCGAGGCGATGTACGGGCTGCTCGACATCCGCTTTGACGAACACCTGGGCGAGAGCTTTTACAACGAGCGGCTTGCGCCGCTGGTGGAGGAACTGCTGGCCGACGGCACGGCGGAGATCAGCGAAGGGGCGGTCTGTGTCTTCTTCCGTGACAACCCGGCGCTCGCCGACAAACCGTGCCTCATCCGCAAGAGCGACGGCGGGTTCCTCTACGCGACGACCGATCTCGCCACGCTCGACTACCGGGTGGAGCGGTGGCGGCCCGATGCGATCTGGTACGTCGTCGGCGCGCCGCAGGCGCTGCATTTCGAGCAGATCTTTTCCGTGGCGCGCAAGCGGGGCATCCGCTGCGAACTCCGGCATGTCGCCTTCGGCAGCATCCTCGGCGAAGACCGCAAGCTGATGAAAACGCGCTCCGGCGAGAACGTGCAACTGCGCGACGTGCTGGAGGAGGCGCGGCAGCGCGCGCTGCGGATCGTGGAGGAGAAGAACCCCGGCCTGACGCCCGACGAAAAGGCGAACATCGCCCGGATGATCGGGATCGGCGCGGTCAAGTACGCGGAGCTTTCGCAGTTCCGGATGACCGACTACGTGTTCTCCTGGGAGAAAATGCTCTCCTTCCAGGGGAACACCGCCCCGTACTTGCAAAACGCCTACGTCCGCATCCGCTCGATCTTCCGCAAGCTGGAGACGGCGTTCGTGCTCCCGGAGTCGCTCTCCCTGGCTGACCCGGCGGAATGGACGCTTGCCAAAAAGCTCTTCCAGTTCGGCGAGGTGCTCCCGCAGACGCTGGAGGATTTCCGCCCCAACCTCCTGGCCAACTATCTGTACGAGCTGGCCAACCTCTTCCACGGTTTTTACGAGGCGTGTCCGGTGCTCCGGAGCGAGGGGGCGACACGCGACTCGCGGCTCGCGCTCTGCGACCTGAGCGCGCGCGTGCTCCGGCAGGGGCTTGGCCTGCTCGGCATCGCGACGCCGGAGAAGATGTGATCTGCCCCCCCGCCTCCCGCTCAAGTGGAAGCGGGGGCGTTGACGCGGCGCAATACGCCCGTTACCAAGGAGACACCCATGAAAACCCTCCAAGCCCTTCTTTCCGGCGCCACGCTCCTGGCGCTTTTCGCCTGCACTGCGCCCCACGCCTTTGCCCAGGCGGGAGCGCCTCTTCCGACGGCGAGCGCGACCCCGGCCAAGACGGAAACGGACGCGAAGAATGCGCGGCCACTCCCGTTCAAGAGCGTCGTGGTTTCGGTCGATCCGGTTGGCCGCTCTTTTCAGATGGGGAAGAAGAAGATCCGGGTCGTCCACGTTGTGCCGGCTACCCGGCTCACCCTGAGCAGCGGCGCGCCCGCGAGCTTTGGCGATCTCCGTCCGGGAATGGAGGTCCGTGGCTCCACCCGCAAGCTCCCTTCGGGCGAGCTGGAGGCGGTGAGCGTCAAGATCGGCCCGAAAGAGGCGGCGCCGAAGAGTAAAGATCAGTAGCCGCGCCCGGTCCGGTTTTCGATCTTCTCGCGGCCGAGTTCGAGCACGCGGCGTTCCGCCCGGGTGAGGCTGTGGATGCCTTCGCGGGAAATTTTATCGAGGATCGGGTCGATCTCCTCGCTGATGAACTCCGCCGGGTTCATCCGGTCGCGCCGCTCCTGGAGGCGGCGGCGGTCGCGAAAGAGGCGTTGCAGCCAGAACGCCCCGCCGTAGCCGAGCCGCCTGGCGTAGAACCACCCCATCATCGCGCCGCCGAGGTGGGCGAAATGCCCGATCTGGTTTTCGAACCCGACCAGGGCGAAGAGAACCGAAGTGACGATCACCGCCCGGCCAAGCCATTTCGCCCGCATCCGGACCGGGATGATAAAGAAGAGGAGCGCGGTGATCTCCAGCTCCGGCAGGATGGTGGTGAAAGCCAGGAGGACGGCACAGACCCCACCGGAAGCGCCGACGAGCTCCCCGAACCCCGAACCGCCGATCAACTGCACGATCCCGCCGAAAATGCCCCCCGCGAAGTAAATGCCGCAAAGATGGCGGGAGCCGCAAACCGTCTCCACCTCCCGCCCCGCGAAGTAAAACCCGAGGCAGTTGACGAGCAGGTGCACGACGCCGCCGTGCAGGAACATGTAGGTGACGAACTGCCAGTAGTAGCCGTTCTCGATGCCGCGCGCGCTCAGGGCGAAGAGCGATTCGACCGCTCCCGGGGAGACCCGCGCGAGAATGCTCTGGAGCAGGAAGGCGACCACGTTGGCCACCAGGAGCCAGAACACGACCGGATTCCGCCCTCTGGACCAGCGGTTGGGAAAAGGGACTGTTTTGCGCCCGAACTGCATTTTCCTCAATCTATGTCCCGAAAAAGGGTTGTCGAATAAGAATCGGCCCCCGCCGGAAGGATGCGCGCGGGCGGGGTGCGAACCGGGGGGGAATGACGCATCAGGCCAGCTCGCGGAAGAATTTCCGCTGCCGCTCGAAATTGGTTTCCAGCCTCGCCCGGAGCGCGGGCAACGGGGCTTCGCTCTCCCCGGAGTCGGGCTGGGCGAGGGCGACGCAGAGGGCGGTCAGCCCGCACACGTCGTCGAGGGAGACCGACTCCGGCTCGATCCGCCGCGCCGGGCCGCAGTTATGGTAGTTCCCCAGCGCGACGCAGAGCGCGCCGCACCGGTAGCCATAGAGGGCGTAGGCCGTCGCCTCGCAGGTGCCGCCGGGCATGAGGTGACGCTGGAAGGGGAAGCCGGTGCGGGCGGCGGTGGCGGCCAGCTCTGCGGTGATCGCCGGGTCGAAGATCGAAGTCTTGTCCCCGACGCGGACAATCACCCCTTCTCCCATCTTCGCGGGGGGGCGCTCCGCGCTGGTTTCGAGCGAGAGGATGCCGAGATCGCGCGGGAGAAGGCCCGAGCGCGCCAGTTCCATCGCCCCGACGAACCCGACCTCCTCGGCGCGGGTGAAAAGGCCCAGGCACGCCCCTTCCGCGCCGGTGCGCTCCAGCTCCTGGAACGCGGCGACGAGCGCGGCGCAGCCGACGAGATCGTCACACGCCCGCGAATAAACCTTCCCCTCGCGCACGGCGAAGGCGGAGAGATCCCACATGGCGAAGTCGCCGTATTCCCGGCGAGGCGGGCGGACATCAAGATATTCGCGGGGAACGCCTCCGAGGAATTCCCAATCCGCCCCGACGCGTACCCAGCCGGGGTGGTCCATGTGTACGGCGAAGGCCCAGCGCGGCTCGTGCGCGAGCGACCCGCTGCGGCAGCAGGCGTAGCGGGCGATCAGGTTGCCAAACGGGTCGCGCTCCACGGAGACGTGCGGCAGCGGGGCGAGCTGCCGGGCGATCTCGCGCGCCACGGCGTCTTCGTGAAAAGGAGCGGTCGGCTGCCGGAGGATCGACTCCAGGGTGGCGAGCAGCGCGGCGGTGAAATCCGGCTCGGCAGGGGAGGGGAAATCGGGGGCGGGGGCGGGAATGGGGGTAGTCATGGCTTTTTCTTCGGGACGAGCACCCGAAGGCGTTTCGGATGAAACCGGAATTCGACCGGGAGCGGCCCGATCACTTCGCCATCCACCTCGACGGGGATGGGGAGGGGGCCGTCGCTCGTAATGCTGAGATGCGCCGTGCGGAAGTATTCCACGTCGCGAAGCCGCACATGCGTGCCGAAGGCGATGCCGTGCAGGTAGCGGGCGATGTCGAGGTAGCCGAGGTTTTTGAAAACGAGCACGTCGAGCAGGCCGTCGTCGATCCGCGCATCGGGAAACACCGTGAAGGGGCCGCCGTAGAGGCGTCCGTTTCCGATCAGCACGAACGACCCCTCGCTGGCGGCCTGCGGAGCATGGCTTTGCAGGAGCAGGCGCGGCGGCTGGCGGGCGGCGATCTGCGCGGCGGAGATCAGGTAGCTCAACGGCCCGAAGGTCTTCTTGAACCCCGCGCTTGTCTCCTGGACGGCCTGGGCGTCGAACCCGACCCCAGCGAGCTGCACGAAGGCGTGGCCGTTGGCCAGCGGGAGGTCGATCTCCCGCTCCGCGCCCGCGCGGATCACCTCCCAGCATTCGCGGAGATTGCGGGAGAGGCCGAGTTCCGTGGCAAAGACATTCATCGTCCCGGTCGGCAGGAGGCCGAGGGCGACATCCGCCCCGGCAAGGGCGTTGACGATCTCGTTGATGGTGCCGTCGCCCCCGGCGGCGACGATCTGCTCGAAACCCTCCTCCACCATCCGCGCCGCCAGCGCGCGCGCTTCGCCGCGCCCCGAGGTGTGCAGGAGCGTGGCGGACCCGGCGGCGAGCGATGCGATCTCCGCGCCGAGGTCGCGCGCTTTGTCGCCGCGCGCAGCCGGGTTCAGGATGATCGCGGTTTTGCGCATGGAGTCTCGAGGTGGGGTTGGCGGAAGCCGAGGGGGGCGGAGAGGGGGCGGCCCCTTTTTTTCGACCTTTTCTTTCAGCGGGTGGCCGTTACTTTGCCACTGTGAAAAAAGTTGCCAAGGGGTTTCTCTTTGCCTTCGCCTCGCTGGCGGCGCTGCTTTTCCTGGCGGCGCTGGTCATTAATTTTTACGTGGAGTCGGGAGGCGTGCAGGCGCGGCTGCAAGCGGTGGTGAGCCGCGAACTGGGGATGCCGGTGAAGCTCGCGCGGGTCCGTTTTTCGTTCTGGAGCGGGTTGCAGGTGGACGGGGTGACGATTCCCGGCGAGGGGAAGGAGCCGTTTCTGACGGCGGAGAGCATGTCGGCGCGGCTGGCGTGGAGGCCGCTTCTTTCGCGGAAGCTCGTCATCCGGGAGGTGCTGATCTCCTCGCCCAAAGTCGTCTGGGTGCAGACCAAGCAGGGGAAATGGGAACTCCCCAAGAGCGCGGAACCCCCGGAGACCAAGGCCAAGCCTCAACCCAAGCCCGCCACACCCGCCCCGCCCCGGGACAAGAGCGCGCGCCGCACGCCAGCGGCCACGCCGGGGGAGGAGGACGCCACGGCGGAGGCGGAGAAGAAGAGCGTGGAGTTCCAGATCGTACTGGCGCGGATTCGGAACGCTTCATTCCGGTTCCTGGACCGCGAGGGGAAACCGGCGGCGATTTTCGAAGGCGTCTCCGTCAACATCCCGCTGGCGACGACGGACCGGGCGCACGGCGACGCCACGATCCAGAGGTTGAAGCTGCACGATTCCGTCGCGGTCGAAGAGATCACGACGCCGTTCGCCTATGACGGGGGCAGGCTGACGCTGCCGAAGGTGAAGGCGCGGATCGCCGGAGGCTCCCTGGACGGCGATTTCGCGATCCAGCCGGCGGACGAGGGCGCGCCCTTCGCGCTGCATGTCCGTTTCGAGAAGGTAGACCTCAACCGGTTGGTCGCCGAGGTCGATCCCGGCGGGGCGCTCCGGCAGGCGGAAGGCAAGCTCGCCGGGAATCTTGAGCTGCGGGGCCGGAGCAGCCAGAAGAAGACGATCGAGGGGAAGGGCCAGGCTGTGCTCACGGGCGGTAGGATGGAGCAATACCCGCTCTTGCAGATGCTCGGGCAGACGTTCCGGATCGAGGATTTGGAGAGGCTCGACCTGCGGCAGGCGAAGCTGGAGGTGCGCATCGCCCGGGAGAGGATCTACGTGGAGCGTCTCGTGCTTGAATCGACCAATCTGAACCTCTCCGCGAAGGGAGAGATCCGCTTCAACGGCAAGCTCGACCTCGACGCGGGCCTGGCCGTGAACGAAAAGATCGCGCGGCAGATCCCGAAGTGGCTCTACTCCAATTTCAAGCCGCAGCCGGAGAGCGATCTTCGCGCGCTCCCGTTCAAAGTGACGGGGACGCTGGAAGACCCGAAGACCGATCTCATTCACGGGATCATGGGCGAGACGATCGAGCGCCAGGCGACGGATCTTCTCAAAGCGTTCCGCAATCTCGCCACGGGCGATAAGGAGAAGAAGAAAAAATCCGACAAGGAGAAAAAGAAGCACTGAGGGCAGGATGCGCGTTGTATCTGGAACCGCCGGGGGGATCCCGCTCCTTGCTCCGAAGACCGATCTGCGGCCCACGATGGACCGCGTGCGGGGGGCGATTTTCGACAGCCTTGGCGAAGCGGTGCGCGGCGCGCGGGTGCTCGACCTTTTTGCCGGTTCGGGCGCGCTGGGGATCGAGGCGTTGAGCCGCGGGGCCGCTGCGGCAACGCTCGTGGAAAAGGAGCCGCGCGCGGTGGAGACGATCCGCCGCAACCTGGAGAAGACGCGGCTGGGCGGGGGCGCGACGGTGCACGCGCTCGATGTGTTCTCCTTCCTCCACAGGCTGGCCGCCGAGGGGGGGTATGATTTGATCCTCGCCGACCCGCCTTATGCCCGGCGGGAGGGCGATCGCGATTTCGGCGCGGAACTGCTGGGCGATCCGGCGCTGGCGCGGGCGCTCGCGCCGGGCGGCTGGCTGGTGCTTGAAAAGCGGCCCGACGCGAAGCTGTCGGCCCCGCCCGGCTGGGAGCGGCTCCGCGAGCGGCGCTACGGCGCGACGGAGGTGGTGATGTTCCGGCTGCCGGAAGGGGGTTCTACGCCGGAAGCCGCCCCGGCATCCGCTTCGGGGGATTGACCGGCGAAGAACGCCCCGCTTTCATAAAGAGCCCTTCGTGAGCCCCGCCCGCCCATCCCACGCCGCCCGCCTGCCGCTGCTTGTCTACCGGGGGTTGTTCCCCTTGGTGTTCCTGCTGATGCTGCCGGGGTTTCTGCTGAGGATCATCCGGCGGGGGAACTACCGGCACCGCTTCGGCCAGCGTTTTGGCCGGTTCTCGGCGGACGACCGCCGCGCGCTCGCGCCGGGCGGCTGGACCTGGATTCACGCCGTCAGCGTGGGCGAGATGATGATGGCGCTCCGGCTCGCCCGCGCGTTGCAAGCGGCGCGGCCCGGCATGCGCCTGCTGCTTTCCACCACCACGTCCACCGGCTTCGCCGTCGCGCGCGAGCAGAGGGCGCGGCTCCCGGAGCCGGTGGAGCTGATCTATTACCCGCTCGATCTGGCGGGGATCGTCCGGCGCGTGCTCGATCTCGTCCGGCCGGAGCGGCTGGTGCTGGTGGACAAGGAGCTGTGGCCCAACATGATTACGGAGTGTGATCGCCGGGCGATCCCCGTCTCCATCGTCAACGCGCGGCTCTCGCCGAAGTCCGAGCGGGGCTTCCTGCGGTGGCGGCGATGGGTCGCCCCGTTTTTTGCGATGCTGGAGACCGTGTGCGTCCAGGAGCCCGAAGAGGTGGATCGCTGGAGCGCGCTGGGGGTTCGGCGCGAGGCGCTCGTCTGCACGGGGAGCATCAAGTTTGACTTCGGCACGCCGGAAGGCTCCCGCGCGCCCGCGTTCCGCGCTCTGCTGGAGCCGTTGGGCGTTCGCTTCGAGTTGGGGAACGGGGAGCGGAATGGGGAGCGGAACGGCCTTCCCCCGCCGCCCGCCGCCGCGACGCCGCTTCTGCTGGGGGGGAGCACCTTCCCCGGCGAGGAAGCCGCGCTCGGGCGCGTGCTGCTGGAGCTGCGTCCGCGCTGGCCGGGGCTGCGGCTGGTTGTGGTGCCCCGGCATGTCGAGCGGACGCCAGAGGTGCAGGCGGCGTTGCGCGAACTCGGGCTGCGCACCGTTTTGCGCAGCGAGCTTGTTCCGGCTTCCGGGGTGCAAACGACGGAAGCAGCGGAAGCAGCGGAAGCAGCGGAAGCGGTGGATGGAGTGCGCGACGGCCCGGACGTTCTCCTTGTCGATACCACGGGCGAACTGCGCGACTGGTATGCCGTCGCCACGGTCTGTTTTGTCGGCAAAAGCCTCCACGCGCGAGGCGGCCAGAACCCCGCCGAGCCGATCCTGGCGGGGAGACCGGTCGTTTTTGGCCCGGCGATGGAGAATTTCGCCACGCTGGCGCGCCAGCTCCTCGCGGCGGACGGCGCGACGCAGGTGGAAAACGAGGGGGCGCTAGCCGCCACGCTCGAGAAGCTACTGGGGGACCCCGCGCTTGGCCGCGCGCAAGTGGAGCGGGCCACCGGAGTCCTGCGCCTCCACGAAGGCGCGACCCGCCGAACCGCCGAACGGCTCCTCTCCGAGCCATGCCCCGCCCCCGCCCTCGACCGAAAACCGCCGTCGAAGAATTGAGAAACCCGGCACTTTCTCCTTGCTGAAACGGCAAATCCCACCCATATTCCCGGCCCTTCCCATCCCGAAGACCCTATCGTCCAGTGGCCTAGGACACCGCCCTTTCACGGCGGTAACACGGGTTCGAATCCCGTTAGGGTCGCCACTCGGGGGGTCTTCGCCAACTTTTGTGGATGGGAATGGCGTTAAGTGGTTGGTTTTTAGGGTGTTACGCTGAAATTTAGGGGTCTTCACCAACTTTCGAGTGGCGATTTTCTTGCTTTCCGGCTGCCCATTCGCGGCTAATCCCGGATTTTTTCAATCATGAGGTGCCCTGGCTTGGTCATTTTGAGACAGGTGGCGTGATCTCCCAGGTAGGCTTGAAGAGAAAGCAAGTTGCAACTTTAATTTTAAGTTGCAACTTTAAATATAAAGCTGCAATTTAATTTCATGTTCGGGCAACCAGCCACCAAAAACGACGCTGATGCCATCGTCGGCAAGCGGTTCGTCCTGGTAAAGGGTGGCGCATCCGCCCTGCGTTCGATTCGTTCGGCTTTGATGGAGTTGGCATACGAACTGGCGCGTTTCCCGGATCGCGAGGCTTATTTGGTTCTGCCCGACGTGAAAGTCACTGAAAGCCGGTTGCGGCAGGAGTGGGAGTTGGCCAAGTCCGTCTTGCAACCTGATCTTTTGGCTAGACTGAGCATTTGCGTGGAAGAAGGGGGGCGCTACGTGGGCATTCCGCGGAATCCAGACCCTGAAACAGAGCGCATCCTGAACGGTAGGGTTCACCAAGAGAGCCAAAACAAGAGTGTCGGCTTACCTCGGCCTGAAGCGCCTTCGGTGGTCTTCAAGATTCTATTTCTTCATTGGCTGACCGATGGAAGCCCGGTTACGACGCGTTGGCTGGAGTCGGTTGCCGGCTTTTCTTACCCTACGATCGCGAAAGCTCTGCGCCCTTTGAGGGGCTACATTGAGCGCCTCTCCAACCGGAGCATTCGACTGCGCTGGTTTCCTCGTGAGGAGTATTTGCGGTTGATTGCAATGAGCAACCGCCTGCGCTCGACGATCCGGTATGCAGACCGATCGGGCCGACCGCGTTCTCTTGAATCTCACCTCAAGCGGTTGGAAAAACTGGCTTTGAATGATGTTGCTATCGGTGGCGTCCTTGGGGCGAAACACTACTTTCCAAATCTCGATCTGGTGGGGCTGCCCCGACTCGATCTCTCCGTTCATTGTCCGGGCAAATTCATGGACTTAAGCTTTATCAGCCGTCTTGATCCTGCCTTGAAGCGTGTTGATGATCCTTTCGAACCGGCCAGCTTGGTCGTCCACGCCGTGCGGCATGTCGATTCCTTCTTCGCCCCCCGCGATGGTGGGCTGGCCTGGGCTGATCCTGTAGACTGCCTGCTCGATCTTCACGAGGCCCGGTTGGAAATGCAAGCGTCCCAATTTCTGGAGAATCTCTTGAACAAAATAAAAACAAGAAACTCATCAGAGCAGGAACAGGCTTAAAGAGCTGTTCATTTCCTAATGAAACCAGAAACAAAAGAAGTCTCAGCGAGAAGGGTGCTTGAGCAGGTTGCCGCCGCCATTCCTTCTGACGTGTCATCATCATTGGAAGTTTGGCCGCAAGCTACTGGCTTTTTAAGGGAGGCGACGGGGTACGCACCAAAGACGTTGATTGTGTTCTGTCGCCCCATCTTTCGGCCGTTGACAAAGGAAGAGCTGTCGCTGAACGGCTGATTTCCGCTGGATGGCAACCCAAACAGGATGGACAGTTCGGCAAACCGGGAAACAGCGAGACACCGGACGGTGATCTGCCTGCCGTCCGCCTCTACCCGCCGGACCATTCAGAATGGTTTCTCGAACTGTTGACGGAACCTTCTTCTGAAGAAAAAACCGGGCGCGAATGGACGCGATTGCCTCTTTCGACGGGCGATCACTACGGACTCCCCAGCTTTCAATTTACCGGGATCGCGACGTTCGCTGCACAATGCAGTGCTTTTGGTATCCGCTGTGCATGTCCGGAAATGATGGCTTTGGCCAACCTGCTCGAACACCGGAACTACAGCGATGCGCCCATCGAAGGAACCGAGTATCTTGGGCGTACCCACAAAAGGCGATGCAAGGATCTCGGTCGCGTACTGGCGATTGCCGCATTGACGGATTCGGGCATCATGGAGGACCAGTGGTTGCCGGTTTGGCTGGCGGCTTTGGAGCAATGCTTTCCGACCGCTTGGAAAGATTTTGCCGCTTCGGCTGGGCAAGGATTGCGATCTCTCCTTGTAAACGATGAGGACATGCAGGAGGTCACCTTTCTCTGTTCCAACGGTCTTTTGTCGCGTCACCAACCGACAGCGGATCAGCTCAAAGCCATCGGCGAGCGACTGCTCACCTTTGTCATTGAGCCTTTAGCCGACCCTAAAATTTCACATTGATTCCGCCCGAGATCATGTGGCTTCGGAAGTCGTCGTTGGCGAGGTTGGCGTTGTAGTAAAGGGTTGCGCTCCAGCGGTTGCCGATCTGCATGTTGACTCCTGCGCCGGTGTAGAGGGTGTCGCGCTGGGGTGTGCTTGTGCGATAGCCGAAGGCCGGGCCGTTGCCTGCGTCGAGGGTGGCGGCCAGGGTGTGCGCGTTTTCCAGGAATTCGTGCTGCCAGGTCAGGCGCGCTTCGGGCGTGATGATTAGGTTGCTTCCGAGCTTCCATGCGTAGGCGATTCGCGCGCCGAGTGTGCTTCGCAGGCTGCCGAGGCTCTGGTCGTCCAGGCGGAGGTTGAGGCTTTCGGCCCCCTTTTCCGTGAAGGAGCCGATCCGTGCGTACGTATACTGCGCGGAGGCGACCGGCCCGAAGGTGAAGCCCCCCGCCTTCCAGTCGTAGCCGCCGCCGAGCAGGGCGCTCAGTTCCCCGCCGTCGGGCTTGCTCCGGGCGGTGCGCTCCACCGAGCCGAAGTCGATCGTGCGGCGCACGGTGTAGCTGGAAGGCCCGCCGCCGACTGCCGCGTTGGCATAAAAGCCGTTGCCGGAATCGAACGCGGCGTAACCGCCGAAGCGGGCCGCGTCAATTTCCGTGCGGCTTCCGCGCTCGTAGCGGGCCGAGGTCTTCTGAGTGCCCGCATAGAGGCCTGTGACCAACGCCTCGTTCCAGCGGTAGTCCGCGCCGAGGAGGAACCCGCCGCTGTCGAAACGGGAGTTCGCCAGGTCGGCGACGCTCGAACTCTTCGCAAAGAGTCCGTTGCCCTCGATCCAGATTCCCCAGCGGTTTTCCGGCGTGGCCACCATGATGTCCTTGCCCGCGCGGATCTCCTTGCCGCCCGCCGGTTGCGAAAGGACCGGCGCGTCGATGCCCATCTGGCTGAACCCACGCCCGCCAAGGCGCACCGCGCCGAAGCGTTGCTGGAGCCTCTGCCCCTGCGCGTTGCTCTGCTCGATGGCGATGCTCAGAAGCGATTCGTAGAAGGCCGGGGAGATTTGCGCAAAGGCGTCGGCGTACCCGCTGCCCTCCAGCTCGTCGAGGGCGAGGGAGACCTTGGCGCGGTCGCCTCCGGCGGCTTCGATGTAGTGGTCGAGCGCGGTGGCAACGGCTTTCTGGTTGGGCGTCCGCGCAAGCTGGGTGTAGCTCTGGGGAGCGACCAGGAGGGCGGCGCTTTCGTCCTTCTGGAGCACGCGGCCCCGAAACCCTTTTGGGAGATGGATCGTATCGAATGCGCCCATGACCTCGGCGGCTTTCACGAAGGTGAACCTCTGGCCGAAGCGCAGCGAGTAGCCGCCGTACGGGAGGACTTCGAGCGTGCCGTCGAGCGTGGCCGCTCCGCTGACAACGAGGCGGTCGTGATCGCTTTTCCCGGCGATCTCCAGGAGGAACGTGCCGTCGGCGGGCTGCGCATAGTCGCCCACGATGTTGAGGGTGCCCGGCGAGTTGCCGGGAGAGACGGTGCCGTGGTTGACGACGTTGCCATCAATCGTCCCGGAGCCGCCCAGGGTCGCCCCGGACGAGACCGTGAGGCCGCCCGTGGCGGCGAAGCTGCCATCGACGACGAGGCCGCCCTCGTGGATGGCTGCCGCACCGCCCACGGTGATGCTGGCGCTCGAGAGGAGAACGCCGCTGCCTCCCTTGGTGAAGTTGCCGGGGGTGGCAACCTCGTCGCCGGTGAGCGTGGCGCTGCCGCGCGCGGCGGAAAAACTGCCGCTGGTGACGGTCAGGGTGTTGTGGACCTCCAGCGCGCCGCCCTCTTCGAAGAGGAGCGTATCGACGGTGTTGCTCTCCGCCAGGCCGCCGGTTTGCGCCGTGCCGGAGACGACGAATTTCGCGTCGGTCGGGGTGTAAACGGGGGCGCTGTTTTGCAGGAGCGGCCCGGTGCTTGCCCCGGCGTATTCGATGGTGAGGCGGTTGCCGTTCAGGGCGAAGACCGCATCCAGGCCGAAGAGGCTCGCGGCGCTGAAATCGGTGTTATCGAATCCGGCGTTGGCACCGAAGGTGAGCAGCGTGTACGCCTGGTTGACCTGGAGGCCGGTGGAGTCGAGCGCGAAGGTGAAAGCGCCGGAGTCGTTGCCCTTGGCGAGCGTGCCGCTGATCGCGATCAAATCGCCGCTGGCAGGGGCGGGGGCGAGGGCGATGGTGCCGCCGCCGTCCCAGGTAAGGCTCCCGATCTCCAGCGTGCCGCTCGTTGCCAGCGTGCCCCCCGCTCCGATCTGAACCGGGCCGCTCCCGAGCGCGTGCGCGTTTTCCGTCTTCAACGTGCCGGTCTGGATGGTGGTGCCCGCGTGGCTGTTGCTCGCGCTCAGGACGAGCGTGCCGGAACCGCTCTTGAGCAGGGCGCTCCCGGTGAGTTCCGTTTCGACGCGGGCGCTGACATCCGCCTTCGTCCAGATCTCCCCCGCGCTGCCGGTGAGCGCGATGGAGCCGCCGCCGTCGGAGAGCGTGTAGCCATCGGTTTCAAACTGAAGCTGGCTCGCGGCGACCGCATCGGCAACGGAAACCGTGCCTGCCGTGCCGCCAAAAACGCCGACAACGCCCTCCCAGGCATTGTTGAGCGAGCCGTTGGCGTTGGTCCAGTTTGCGGCGGTGGCGGAATCCGTCCAGGTGCCGTCACCGCCGCCCACGGTACCGTCGGCATCGTTGGCACCGGTGGCTGCGCCGTCCCAGTGTTGGACGGTCACGGTATTATCGACGACGAGATGCACTTCGCCTGCCGTGGCGGTATCGACCAGGAACTGGGCGCGGTTCCAGCCGGTCGGGACGGTATTGAGTTCGAAGTAGTGGTTGGTGAGTTCGCCGTCGTAGGTGAAGAGGGTGTAGCGGGTGTTGGCGAAGCCGCCGCTGTCGCTGAGGTTGAGAATGCCATCAAGCGTGAGATCGCCCGTGACGGCGACGAGATCGCTCGCGCTGCCGAGTTCGAAATCCGAGGCGGACGTGGCGTTGAGGGTCAGCGCGCCGACCGTGAGTGTCCCGGGGCTGTTGCCTGCCGAGAGCACGCCGCCGCCGAGGATTTCGAGCGAACCGGCGATCGTGCCCGAGCCCGCGAGCGTCGCCCCGCTTGCGACGTGGACGGCGGAAGTGCCGCTGAAGAGGCCGTTGAGCGCCAGCGTGCCGCCCGCCACGGTGGTGACGCCGTTGTGCGCGGCCGTGCCGGTGAAGACCAGGGTGCCGCCGTGGTCTGTGCCGCCGACGGTGAGGGTTTGTGTTCCCAGCAGTTCGGTGACCTGGCTGCCGAGCGTGAGCGTCTCGTCGTCGGCGACCAGGAGCGTGCCGCCGCCCGTGGAGAGATTGACGACGCGGTTCGTCGTGAAGCTCCCCGTGGCTTCCAGCGCGCCGCCCCGGAAGGTGATCCCGCCGCTGCCGATGTTCTCGTCCGCGCCGACGCGGACGATGCCGCCCTCGATCCCGAGCGTGCCTCTGTAGGAATTCGAGCCGCTCAAGATCAGCGTGCCTGTGCCGGTTTTGACAAGGCCCGCCCCGGAGGTCGTGCCGCCGGTGATCGTCCCGGAAAACTCGCCCTCGCCCACGGTGAGCACGCCGACGTGGTTGCCGCCGTTGAGCGTCACCGTTCCGTCGCCGTAAAGCGAGCCGATCTGCTCGTTCGCAGCGGCGGCGGAGCCGAGTTGCAGGATGCCGGTGCCTTCGACCTCCACGCGGGCGGTGTCGGCGATCTGCCCCCCGCTCTTCACGACAGCCATGCCGCCCGTGGCGATGCGAAGGCCGCCCGCAATCGCCGTCGCGCCTTCGCTCTTCTCCAGGAAAAGGCTGGCGCCCTCCTCCACCGTGGTCACGCCGGTGTAGGTGTTCGAGGCCGTGCCGGAGAGGGAAAAGAAGATGGCCCCGCTCCCTTCGCGGCGAAAGGTGAGGCCGCCACCATCGTCGTTGGAAATCGCGCCCGCAAAGGTGATCGAGGAGAGCGCGGGAGGGGTGACGGCGGTGAAGGTTCTTTCGCTGCCGGAGAGATCGACATTGCCTTCAAGGGTGAGGGAGTCGAGGAGCGCTCCGCCCGCCTTGAACCCGGCATCGGCCGTCACCTTGATATGGTTGGCGAGCACGGTGTCCCCGGAACCGCCGAGTGTGCCGCCACTGAGTGTGATCAGCCCGGTGCCGAACGCGCCGTTGTCGCCCGCAGTGAGCAGGCCGCCTTTGAGCACCGTGCCGCCGGAGTAGCTGTTGCTGCCGGTGAGGACGGTTGTGCCGGAACCGGACTGGACGACTGACCCCAAGCCACTGATGAGGCCGCCGTAGCTCAGCGTGTCGCGGTCGAAGGCGAGCGTGCCGTTGTCGGTGATGTCGCCCCCGATGCTGCCGCCGCTGCCGCCGCTGCCGCCGTCGCCGATCTGGAGCGTCCCCTGGCTGATCACGGTGCCGCCGGTGTGGGTGAGATCGCCGGTGAGGATCGTCGTGCCGGAGCCGCGCTGGTTCACGCTGCCCGCGCCGGAGATGTCGGCCCCGAAGGCGACCGTGTTGGTCTGGTTGAAATTGATCTTCCCGGTCGTCCCACCGAAGGTGACGGAGCCGGTGAGCAGGACGCCCCCGGTGGTAGTCCCGTCAAAAGAGCCGATGTTCAGGGTGCCCCGGCTCGGATAGGTTTCCTCGTCTCCACCGGGAAGTTGCCCGCCCAGAACGACCGAATCGGCGGAAGCGGTCCCGGAAATGAGAGTCACGGTTCCCGTGCCCGAAAGGCCGATCGAGAGCGTCCCGGAGGTGATCCATTCCCCGCCGGTGACATTGACGGTTCCCTGGCTCACGCCCGTGCCGATACCGGTAACCCCGGTATTGACGGAGCCGCCTCCGATGTTGAGGGTGCCCGTGCCCGCCCCGTAGCCCACCAGTGACGAGCCGGAGACGGCCACGGCGCCGCCGGTGATGGTTGCCGTTCCGATGCCGCCGTCACCAAAACCGATTCCCAGATTGTCGGCGGCCATGGTGCCCCCGCTCATCTCCACCGTTCCCGTTCCCCTGGCGCCGATCATCATCTGCCCGGTTCCGGCGATTCCCTGGAGAACGGTGATCAACGTCCCGCTGGTCATCACCAGCGAGCCGGTCCCTCTGTCAACGCCGTCCCCTCCGATGGCCATGTTGCCGTTTTGCACGAATCCGCCGTTGATTTCGAGCGTTCCAGACCCGGCCGCGCCCACATTCAGGGCGCTATCGTTGAGCCAGGTCCCGCCGCTGATCGTCGCTTTCCCCACGCTGCCCGCCCCGTTCCCCAGAATGGTCATAAACTGGCTCACCGTGCCGCCAGTGATGATCATGGTTCCGACCGCCCCGCCAGCTCCCCCCAGATAGATGACGCCTCCCACGCCCAGAGGACCACCGTCTCCTCGGTCCAGGAGCCCCCCGTTGACCGTGATCGTTCCTGAAGTGCTGGTGTCCCCGTTTGCCACGAATAACGTCGCGATGTTATGGATCACGCCGCCGTCCAGTTCCAGCGACCCCGATCCGTTTCCCCCGATGAACGCTCCCACCGGCACTATCGGCAGGGAGAGAGACATCGTTCCCCCCGTCACGACGACGGAACCGGAGGAGCCCGCTTCAAAACCCACGGTAAGGCCGAAAATGTTGGCCTCGCCGCCTTCCATCCGCAGCGTGCCGGTTCCAGCCTGGCCGATATTGCTCAGAAGGGCGGTGACCGTGCCTCCCGTGATCAGGACCGAGCCGGTTCCGCTGGCCAGCTCGCCAACCGCGAGGTCGCCGATGGCGACCTGGCCGCCGTTGACCGTCATCGTTCCGCTGCCCCCGTCGCCGACAAAGGTCTTGAAGGCGGTCCAGCTTCCGCTGGTGATGGTCAGGCTCCCGGACCCTCCCTCGACCGTTCCCAGGCTGACGACCGCCGGGGTGCCGGTTGCCGGGGTATCGGTCCCCCCCAGCAGAATCGTTCCCCCGGCAAGCTCGAGGGATCCCGAAGCGCCTGCGGTGGTTCCGATCTGGATTCCGTTCGCCACCGCGTCCGTCCCGGCGGGGAGCTGCACCGTCGCTCCGTTGTCGATGATGGCGGTGCCGGTCACGGTCGGAATGCCCGCAGTCCAGTTGGCAGGATCGCCCCACGAGCCGGCCCCCGTTGTTTCCCACGTCGTCACCTCTGCCGGGAGGCTGGAGGTGAAAAACAGCGCGGCCAGAAAGGCGGCGGCGGGGACGGATCGACGGCGATCCGGCATTGGACAAACGCGGTGGAAACGAAAACCGGGCATTCCCCGAAAATAGCCGAGACGGTTTCTCCTGTATCCCCTCTGATTAGAGGGGGACGGGGATTCGCGGGTGGAGCGGGGTGTACGCGGAGAAGGGGAAGAATCGAAAAGCAGGCCGGACCCAGGCTGGACTCCTTACCTGGCCCCCGAAGCCGCCGTGGCGTACACCCGCTCGATCTCCACGCCCACCAGGCAAACGTCGTCCTCGAAAGCGTGGTTCACGGCGAAGTCCCGGATCTCCGAGATCGTTTTTTCGATCAGGTCTTCGGGCGGGGCGGCGAGGCGGCGACCGATGATCTCCAGGAGGCGCTCCTGGTCAAAGAGCGTTTCATCCACCCCCTCCACCTCGTAAAGCCCGTCGGTGAACAGGACGACGAGATCGTGCGGAAAGACCTCGGTGGAGCGGGTCTGGTAGCGGGCGTTTTGAAAAACCCCCAGGGCGGGGCCGGCCCGTTCCGAGGCGAGGAACTCCAGCTTGCCCGTGTCGCGGTGCAGATGCAGCGGCCTCGGGTGGCCCGCGTTGGCGTAGGAGAGCCGCCCCTCCTCCACGTCCACGACCAGGTAAAAGGCGGAGGCAAACATCGGCGTGCGCGCGCGGCGCAGGATCGAGAGCAGCGCGCGGTTAATCTCCGTGAGAAAGCGCCCCGGCTCGTTCGCCGCCGGGAGCATCTCCTCCACCAGCGCGCGCTGGATCGCCGTGACCAACGCGGCGCGGACGCCATGCCCCATCACGTCGCAGATGAAGATCCCCGCCCGCGTATCGGAAATCGGCAGGATGTGGAAAAAATCGCCGCCCACCGCCGTGGTCGGGATGTAGCGGCTGTAGAAGTGCAGCGCGCTCTCCGCCGGGGTGGCCTGGCGCGGAAATGTCGGATATTGCTGCGGCAGGAAGGCCTGCTGGATTTCCCGCGCCATGTGGAGATCGTCCTCCAGCTCGGCGTTGCGCTCGCGGATCTCCTCGTTATAGCGAAAAAGCTGCTCCTCGGCGCGCTTGCGCTCGGTGATGTCGCGGCCAATCCCGATCACCCCGATGATCTCCCCTTCGCTGTCCCGCAGCGGCACCTTGGTGGTGGAGACCCAGCGAACCTCTTCCCGCCCGGCGGCACTGGCGGCGCTGTTTGCGAGCGCCTCGGGCTGTACCTCTTCGCGGTTGAGGATCGGCAGGCCCGTGCGGATCACCTCCCGCTCCTCCTCGCGGATGCGGGCGGCGGCGGCCTCGGGGTAGAAATCGAACGCCGTCCGGCCAATCACCTGGTCGGTGGAACTCTTCCCCAGCAAGCGGACGTGCGGCAGGTTATCGAGCAGGAAATGGCCGGAAAGGTCGGTCACGAAAACCGCGTCGGGGAGGTTGCCGATCACCCCCCGGAGCAGGTTGCGCTCCTCGGCGAGCGCGCGGTCGGCCTCGGCGCGCTTGAGAGCGTAGCGGATGGCGCGCACCAGCGTGTGATGGTCCACATGCCCTTTGACCAGGTAATCCTGCGCCCCCTCGTGGACGGTCTGGACGGCGAGCTGCTCGTCGTCGAGGCCGCTCAGCACGATCAGCGGGACATGCGGGAAACGGAGCAGAACGCTGCGGAACGATCCGACGCCGCTGCTGTCGGGCAGCGAGAGATCGAGCAGGACGAGCTGGAAACGGCCCGAGTCGAGCCGCTCCATCGCCTGCGCCAGCCGGGGGACGGTTTCAAGTTCGAAGCGCCCCTGCGCCTCCAGGAGCAGCTCGTGGATGAGCCGGGCATCCCCCGGGTTGTCTTCCACCAGGAGCACCCGGATCGGGGGGGCTATCTCTTCGTTGGCAGGCATGGATGCGCGCGGTTTCCGGTCAACATTCCACGGATCGGATGCGGTTTCACCCTCTCTTTCGGGAACCGCTGGTCCAAAGGGTGAGGTCACGTTTCACTGGGATCGGCGATCTCTTCGGCCAGGGTGAAATGAAACGCGGCTCCTTCTCCTTTCCGGGACTCGACCCAGATCCGGCCCCCGTGCCGCTCCACGATTTTCTTGCAGATCGCCAGGCCGATCCCCGTTCCGTCGTACTCCTGCCGCGTGTGGAGCCGCTGGAAAATGACGAAAATCCGCTCGGAATCCGCCGGATCGAGACCGATGCCGTTATCTCGCACCGTAAACTCCCACTCGCCCTCGCGCCGCGCGGCGCTGATCTCGATCTTCAGTGGCCGCTCCGCGCTGAACTTCAGCGCATTGCTCACGAGGTTCTGGAAAAGCTGGGTGAGCTGCAAGCGATCCCCCTTCACGGTCGGAAGCGCCCCGACGACGATTTCGGCCTTCTTCTCCGAGATCGAAAGCCGCAGATTCTCCAGCACCCGCGCGACGAGGCTCCCCATCTCCAGCCGCTCGAAGGGGCGGCCCCGCGTGCTGACGCGGGAGTAGAGCAGCAAGTCCTGGATGAACGCCTGCATCCGCTGCGCCCCATCGACGGCAAACGCGATGAACTCCTTCGCAGGCTCGTCGAGCTTGTCCCCGTAGCGGCGGGCGAGGAGCTGCGTGTAGCTGGCCACCATCCGGAGCGGTTCCTGGAGGTCGTGCGACGCCACGTAGGCGAAACGCTCCAGCTCCTCGTTGGAACGCCGCAGCTCGGAGGCAGCCCGCTCCAGCGCGGCGTGCGCCTCGGCCCGTTCCGTGATGTCGGTGCGCAGCGAGACGGTCCCGCCGTCGCGCATCCGGTGGTTGCTCACACTCAGCCAGCGCCCGTTGACCTTTTGCTCCAGGATCGTGCCATCCGCCTTGCGCATCCCGGCGAGCCGCATCTGGATCCACGCCTCCCAGTCGCTCACCCCCTCCACGACGCCGCCCGTGCGGACGAACTCGCGCAGAATGTCCTCGAAGCGGATGCCGGGCCGGATCGCCTCCGCGCAGTTCAGGAACATCTGGCGGTAGGTTTTATTGGCTACCACGAGGCGCTCGTCCGGCCCGAAGAGGGCAAACCCGGCGTCGAGGTTCTCGATGGCGTCCACGAGCCGCTCCCGGGCGAGCTTGAGCTGCGCGGCGCGCCGCTCCACGCGCGTCTCCAGTTCGTCGTGCGCCTCCTGTAGCTCCCGCTGCACCTTGTTCAAGTCGTCGATCCGGTGCTCCAGCGCGTCGGCCATCTGGTTGAACGCGCCGCCGATCTCGCCGAACTCGCCCGTCTGCGGGGGGAGCTTGCTGCGGGTCTTGAGGTTGCCACGGCTGACGGCCCGCGCCACGGCGACGAGATGCCGGGCGGGCCGCACGATAAAGAGGCTCCCGAGCACCCACGCCGTCGCAAGCGCCGCCGCGGCAATGGCGCTGACTGTCAAAAGCTGCCGCATCAACGCCGCCCGGTACGGCGCGTAGGCAGGCTGCTGGTCGATGCCGATGGCGACGTAGAGATCGTCGGTCCCCTCCGTCGTCAGCCGTTCCACCACGTAGAGGCGCTCCACCCCGTTTTGCGTCACCGAGAGCGTCCCTTCGCTGCTCCCGGGGGGGATCGAGGGGAGCAGCCTCGGCAGTCCGCTCTCCTTGTTCGCGGCGGAATCAGCCGGGTAGCGCAGAAGAAGATGCCGTTGCCGCGTGAAGACATACATGACCGCCCCATCGGGAAGGGTGACTTTTGCGTTCGCCTCGCTGGCGGCCTGGAGGTCGATCGCCACGAAGACGGCTCCGAGGAACCGGCGGCCATCGTCAAGCACCGGATAAGCCAGAATGTAAGTCGGCTTCAGGGCGAGTTCGCTTCCCTCGTCGTAGCTGCCCGACGCGCCCGCCTTCCCCGTGGCGACCTCCTGGAAAAACGGTTGCCTGCCGACGTGGACCGGCTTGGGGAGAATCACCCCGCTGCAAAACACGTTTCCCCCGGCGTCGATCCCCCCGATGTTGGCATAGAGGGGGTTGGTCATCAGGAGCCGCCGGAGGAACTCCCTGCAACCGGGCGTTTCCACCTGCGTGCGGAGGCTGTCCACCTGCGCCAGCGTCATCAGCAACTGCTGCGCGGACTTGAAAACCATCTGCTGGTTGCTGGCGACGAGCCGGGCCAGCCGCACCGCCTCCGCCGCCACCTCCGCATCCGCGCGGCGGGTTGCCTCCCGGGTGGCGGTGATCTCCAGAGCCAGCACAGGCAGGAAGGCGAGCAAAATCAGCCCCATCAGTTTTGCCCGGAGACTCCAGAGTTTCATGCGGCGCACCTTCGGCCCCGGAAACCGCGCGGACGCCGAAAACCATCCGGCGCAAAGGGCTAATCTAGACTAGGCCACAATGCCCCCGCGCCCGGGGGTACAGAATCGATTCGTCCGAACGCGGGCCGGTGCGCGTTTTCCTCCGTCCGGGAGGAGAGCGTGGGGAGACCGCCGGGCGACTGTGGCGAATCAGGCGAGCGGCAGGGGAGTCACCGGCACGGCGGTTCCCTCCGTCTCCAGGTGCGCGAGCACTTTTTCGACGAGGGCTTCGGCGGTCAAGCCGTGCTTCTTGCGGAGCACGGAGACGGACCCGTGTTCGATGAACGCGTCGGGCCAGCCGATGCGGACGACCGGCACGGAGCAACCCGCGTCGCTGAGGTGCTCGATGACGCCGCAGCCGAAGCCGTTGTGCAAGACATGGTCCTCCACGGTGCAGAGCACCTCGACCTCCCTCGCAAAGGCTTCGAGCAGCTTGCCGTCGAGCGGTTTGATCCAGCGCGGGTTGATGACCGCCGTGGAAATCCCCTGCTCCTCAAGCTGGCGGGCGGCCTCCAGGGCCAGCTCCAGCATGTTGCCCAGCCCGAAGATCGCCACCCGGGCGCGCTTGCCCCCGCCCCGCGTGATGACCTCGGCCTTGCCGATTTCCAGCAGCTCCGGCTTCTCCTTCGGCGTCGCCCCCGTCCCTGCGCCGCGCGGGTAGCGGATGGCGGTCGGGCCGTTGTGGTGGAGCATGGTCCAGAGCATGTCCACGAACTCCTCCTCGTCCTTGGGCTGCATGTGCACGATCCCGGGGACGGGCCGCAGATAGCCGATGTCGAAAAGCCCGTGATGGGTGGGGCCGTCGTCTCCGCTTAGCCCGGCGCGGTCCATGCAGAGCGAGACGTTGAGATCCTGGAGCGCGATGTCATGGATAATCATGTCGTAGGCGCGCTGCATGAACGTCGAATAAATCGCCAGAAACGGCTTGAAACCCTGGGTGGCGAGGCCGCAGGCGAAAAGGGCGGCGTGCTCCTCGGCGATGCCGACATCGTAGTATTTCCGGGGGTGCCGCGCGGCGAAGTGAACCAGCCCGGTGCCGGTCGGCATCGCCCCCGTGATGGCGCAGACGGTTTCATCCCCGTCGGCGAACCGCGCGAGCGTTTTGCCGAAAACTTCCGAGTACGTCGGGGTGCCGGAGGCGACGGTTTCGCCCGTGTCGTGGTTAAAGCGGCCCAGCCCGTGGAACTTGTCGGGCTGCTTCATGGCGGGGGAATACCCCTTCCCCTTTTTCGTCAGGATGTGCAGGAGCACCGGCTCGTTCTGCGTCTTGAGGAATTCGAACGTGCGGATGAGCAGCGGGAGGTCGTGGCCGTCGATAGGGCCGTAGTAGCGCAGGCCAAGCTCTTCGAAGATGACGCTCGGGAGCACGAGGTTCTTGATGCTCTCCTCCATCTTCTTGCCGAGATTGCGCGCGATCCTGCCGCCGACGCGCTCGACGAATTGCGCGGCAGTCTCGTGGATGTGGGCGAAGGTGGGGCTGGTGGCGATCCGGTTGAAGTAGTTGGCGATCGCGCCGACGTTCCGGGCGATGCTCCACTCGTTATCGTTGAGGACGACGATGAAGCGCCGGGTGGCTTCGGCGACGTTATTGAGCGCCTCATAGCTTACCCCGCAGGTGAACGCGGCATCCCCGGCGACGCAGACGATATTTTCGTTCGAGCCGCGCCGGTCGCGGCCAACGGCCATGCCGAGCGCGGCGGAGAGCGCCGTCCCGGCGTGGCCCGCGCCGTAGGCGTCGTGTCGGCTCTCGGTACGGAGCAAAAATCCGTTGAGCCCCTCGTATTGCCGGATCGTGTCGAGGCGCTCGCGCCGCCCGGTGAGCATTTTGTGGACGTAGCCCTGGTGGCTGACGTCGAAGACGAACTTGTCCTCCGGGGTCTGGAAGACGCGGTGCAGCGCGAGCGTCAGCTCCACGACGCCGAGGTTCGGCGCGAGATGGCCGCCGACCGATTTCGGGTTCTCCTCGGAGAGTGACGCGATCAAGGCTTCCCGAATCTCCTCGGCGAGCTGCGGGAGCACGCTTTCCGGGAGCTTCTTGAGATCGGCGGGGCTGTTAATCGTATCGAGGTAGCGCATGAAAACAGAGTCGGCGGTTCAGAACAGCCGGACATCATCCGGCGGCGAGAGCTTCGATGCGGGCCGGGAGGATTTCGCGGCCGGGGCGGGGGCGGGCGGGTTCGTCTCCGCGGCGGGGTCGAATTCCTCCACCCGCAGCTTGCCCGAGGCGTTCCGGGCGATGATTTCGATCCTCTTTTCGGCGGCGGCGAGCTTTTCCGAACAGAGCTTCACGAGTTGCGTGCCCTCTTCATAACGCTCCAGCATCGCTTCGAGCGGGAGCCGCCCGGATTCCATCTGCTCGACGATCCCCTCCAGGCGTTCCATCGCCTCCTCGAAGGTGGCTTCGGTGGCGGCGGTCGGTTTCGTCATGGATTGCCGCCTTCCGTTGCGGTGCCCTCCTTCGGCGGCTCGCCGGATGCCTTCTCCTCCGGCATCAGTTCTTCGTCCGGCGCGTCGTGAATCCAGCGTTCGCGGTCGCTGAAGAAGACGCACTCGCCCCGGATCTGCATCGGGCGGATCTTCGGGAAGGGAAAACGGCTCAGGTTGGTGCGGCGCATGATGAGCGGCGCCCAACCTTTGTAATCCCCCCGGAGCACGTCGGCCACGAACTCCGCGTTGCCGCTGACGGGGGTGAGAAACACCCCGGCGATCGGCTGCCGCAGCCGCGCATAGTCGTTGATCTCGATGAAATCGTTCATCTCCTTGGGAATCCAGAGGCTTTTGCGGTTCGCATACCAGGCCACGCCCCACGGCATGTCGGAGGCGATGACCTCGTTCGGTTCCGTCCAGTCATGCAGGCGCGCCACCGACGGGGGGGCGTAAGGCGGCCACCAGAAGGCGACCCGCGTGTCCGCAGTGAAGAAGTTGATGAGCGGCAACGCGGAGATCCCAAAGATCAGCACGAGGAACACCGTCCGGAGATACGGGATTCTGATCTCCAGGCGGTTCCAGAGCACGAGGACGAAGGCGAGCCCGTAGGCGGCGAAAAAGGGGATGAAGAGGAGGTTCAGATCGTTGGCGGCGACGGGGCTCTCCCCGTCATCGGACCCCGCCAGCGCCATGCCGAACACGGCGAAGAGCCACATCACCAGCAAGGCCCAGCGCATCGCGCGCACCTCCCGCTTGCGGAAAAGGTGCATCAGCGCGATGAAGAAAAACGGCGCGACGATGATCCCGCCCAGCGACTGGTAGAGGTGCGAAAACTCTTCCTCCATCCCCGTCTGCACCTTGGTGCGGAAGAACTTGGGCGAGGTGTGCAGCGAGTTGATGTCCATCGTCCGCATGATCGCCGCCTCCGTGCCGCGAACCTGGTAGAGGAGCGAGTAGCCCGCCACCCCGAAGGGGCTGCCGCAGACGCGGTAGTTGCGCACCAGCCACGGGCCGTACATCGCCAGCACGATGGCGCCCATGGCCAGCGCGATGCGGACGCGCGGCCTGAAGTAGATGAGCGTGATGACGAGCGCCCCGAGGAAGATCCAGAGCGTGATCGCGTGCGCCAGCGCGAGCAGGCCAAAGAGGAACGCCATCGCCAGCAGCCACTTGAACGGCGAGGTCTTCGCCGCCTGCGCCTCGAACGCCCTCACCAGGGTGTAAAGCACAAGGCTGAAGAGCAGCAGCATCTCCATCTGCGGCAGCCCGCTGAGCGCGTAGGACCAGAAGCGTTCGCAGAGCAGCACCAGCCCCGTGACCAGCATCGCAAGCTGGCCATCGAAGAGCCGCCGCAAGGTCAGGAAGTTGACGATGACCGCGAGGTAGAAGAGCAGGATCGTGATGGTGATGATCACCTTGTCGAGCAGGTAGATGAACTGGTTCATGTCCCAGTGCGACTGCAACACCTTGAAGAACGGGGCGAGCGTGGTGGGCCAGAGCGGCGCCTGGTAGGTGTCGGAGTGGAGCCGCTGCGCGACTTCGTTCTGCGCCTGCTCGGAGTCGCCCTGCTGCTCGTAGGTCTTGGCGAGCTGCGCCATCGCCAGCGGGCGGATCATCAGGGTGGAAAAGCCGTGCCCGGCGGCGATTTCCCGGGCGATTTGCGCCTGCTCCATCGCTTTGGCGTGCGAAAGGCCGCGAAAGAGCTTCATCTGGAGCGGGTCGAAGAGAAACGCGAGCAGCGCCACAAAGCAAACGGCAGCGAGGGCAATGAGGCGAACCCATTTGGCCCATTTTCCTTCTTCAAGGCGATGGATGAGATCCTGGACGTGGGCTTCAGAGGACATGGACTTTAGCGGTGGGCGGCGGTGTTGGGTTCCTGGAGGGGGCCGAGGCTTTTAAGCTCTTTAAGGCGGCGGTGAAGCGTGCGGCGACTGATGCCGAGGCGTTGAGCGGCGGCGGTGCGGTTGCCCTGGCTTTCCTCCAGGGCGCGCATGATGAGCCGATGTTCGGAGTCATGTAAATTCAAATGACGGTTTCCAAGCGTCTCGATGCCGGAAAAGGCCGCCCGCGCGTCCCTGGCCCCGTTGCCGCCGCCGCGCGCCTGCCGGAGCGAGCCGGGCAGATCGCGCACGCCGATGCGCGCGCCGGTGGCCATGACGACCCCGTGCTCGATCGCCGTGCGCAGCTCCCGGACGTTTCCGGGCCAATCGTAGGAGAGCACCGCGTCGGTGGCATCCGGCGTCAACTCACGCAACGGCTTGCCGTTTTCCTTCGCGAACTGTTTGAGAAAGGTGTTCACCAGCAGGGGGAGATCCTCTTTGCGCGCGCGCAGGGGGGGGAGCGTGATTTGCACGACGTTGAGGCGGTAAAAGAGATCGTCCCGGAATTTGCCTTCGGCAACCTGCTTTTCGAGATTCCGGTTGGTGGCCGCCACCAGGCGGACATCGACCTTGATGGGGGTGTTCCCCCCCACGCGCTCGAAAGAACGCTCCTCGCCCAGGACGCGCAGCACCTTCACCTGGAGGTTCGAGTCGATCTCGCCGATCTCGTCCAGAAAGAGCGTGCCGCCGCTGGCCTGCTCGAACCGGCCGATGCGCCGCTCGATCGCCCCGGTGAACGCCCCGCGCTCGTGGCCGAAAAGCTCGCTTTCGAGCAGTTGCGGCGAAAGCGCGGCGCAATGCACCGCCACGAATTTCTGTTTGGGCCGCCCGCTGAGGTTGTGAAGGGCGTGGGCGACAAGCTCCTTCCCCGTGCCGCTCTCCCCCTGGACAAGCACCGTCGCACGGGAGGGGGCCACCTGCCGGATCACGTCGAAGACCTCGTGCATCGCTGCGGAGTTGCCGATGAGGCTCTCCAGCCCGTACCGCTTTTCCACCTGCTGGCGCAGGTCGCGGTTCTCCTGCTCGGTCTGGCGGCTGCGCAAGGCGCGGTTGATGAGGATTTCCAGCCGGTCGATGTTGAGCGGCTTGGTGATGAAGTCGTAGGCGCCGTGCTTCATCGCCTCCACCGCCGTATCCACGGAGCCGTAGGCGGTCATCATGATGCAGACCGGCGGGCGCGGGAGCGTCAGCGCGCGCTCGATGAGCTTCATCCCGTCCTCGCCGCCAATCCGCAAGTCCGTCACCATCACGTCGATGGAGTCGGCTTCGAGGACATTGAGCGCGCCCTGCACGTCGGGGGCCGTGTAGACATCGAAGCTCTCCTCCAGGGAGCTTCTCAGCCCCTCGCGGGTGTGCTTCTCGTCATCGACAATGAGGATGGTCGGTTGCATGGCTGGGCGGCGGCGTTCCCACTAGAACATAGTTGCGCCAAAATGACACCCCCGGAGAGAAAAAAAGCGGGGCTTCAGGTGGGGCGAAATTACTGCGCGCTCGCGAACTCCAGCTTTTTTCCGTCGAGCAGCGCCAGCGTTTCGCCGACCAGGAAGAGCGAGCCGGTGAGGAGGATCGGCGCGGGGGTGGTGGCGGCTTTCGCTTCGGCTCGATGCAACGCTTCTTCCACGGAGGCGACGGCGGTGCATGGGAGATCGGGGGCGTGTTCCCGGAGGGTGCGCACTAACGTTTCCGGGGAGCAGGAGCGCGGGTTGGCCACCGGGGTGAGGAGGCATTCGGCAGCCAGCGGGGCGAGCGTTTGGCAGAGCGTGGGGTAATCCTTGTCGGCGAGCACGCCCAGGATGAGGATCGCTTTTTGCCGCCCGTAAAGTTCGCGCCATGTTTCGGCAAGGCGTGCGGCGGCGCCTTCGTTATGCGCGCCGTCGAGAACCAGCGTCGCGCCGGAGGGGAGGGGGATTTGCTGGAAACGCCCCGGCCAGACGACGGTTCGCAGCCCTTCCGCGGCGGCTTCTTCGGAAACCGGAAGGGCGGCCACGCGCAGGGCGGCGAGGGCGAGGGCGGCGTTGCGCGGTTGATGGCTGCCGGGGAGGGCGACCGGGTAGGGGGCGGGGTCGGGAATCCACTCCAGCGGTGCGCCGTGGCGGGCGGCGGCTTCCGCGATGACCCGGGCGGCTTCCTCCGGCTGCGGCGCGCTGACGACGGGGATGCCCGGCTTGATGATCCCCGCTTTCTCGGCGGCGATCCGTTCCAGGGTGTTGCCGAGGTATTGGGCGTGGTCGAAGCTGATCGGCGTGAGCACGGCGGCGGCGGGTGTGACCGCGTTGGTCGAGTCGAGGCGGCCTCCCATCCCGGTTTCCAGCACGAGCACTTCCGCACGCTCCCGGTGGAACCAGTCGAGCGCCAGCGCCGTGGTGAGTTCAAAAAACGTCGGCGGATGTTCCCAGGCTGAGGTCGCTTCGCGCAGGCGGGTCAGCCCGGCGGCGACGGCGGCTTCCGGGATCATCGCTCCGTCAAGCCGGATGCGCTCGCGGTAGGTGACGAGGTGCGGGGAGGTGTAGAGCGCGGTGCGCAGCCCGGCGGCGCGGCAGATCGCCTCCAGCATGGCGCAGACGGACCCTTTGCCGTTGGTGCCCGCGATGTGGAAAATATACGGGGAAGCCGGGGTGGCTCGGTGCGCGGAGTCGCGATGATACGGAACGCCGGCCAGATCGAGCAGCCGGCGGGTGTTCTCCAGCCCCAGCTTGATGCCGACCTTTTGGGTCGAGGCGAGCCACGCGATGGCTTCCGGGTAGTTCACGGGGCGGCGCGCAACGCGCTACTTCTTCTCTTGCCCCGGGCTCGGAGGGAGCAGGTAGCCGAGCAGATCGACGAGGGTGGCGCGCATCTTTTTGCGGTGGACGATCCGGTCGATCAAGCCGTGGCTGTCGAGGAATTCCGCGGTCTGGAAGCACGGGGGGAGATCCTGGTGCGTCGTCTCGCGGATGACGCGCGGTCCGGCGAAGCCGATCATCGCTTTTGGTTCGGCCAGGTTGATGTCGCCGATCGTGGCGAAGCTGGCGCTGACGCCGCCGGTGGTCGGGTGCGTCATGACGGAGAGGTACGGCAGCCCGGCCTGGGCATGGAGCGCGAGCGCGCCGCATGTCTTGGCCATCTGCATGAGGCTGAGCATCCCCTCGTACATGCGCGCGCCGCCGGAGGCGCAGAAGAGGATGACGGCGGTGTTCTCGCGGGTGCCGCGCTCGACGAGCCGGGTGATCTTCTCGCCGACGACGGACCCCATCGTCGCCGCCAGAAAGCGGAAATCCATGACGCCGATGGCGACGGTGCGCCCCTCCAGCTTGCCGAGGCCGCCGACGAAGGCATCGAGAAGGCCGGTCTTCTGCTGGTAGGTCTTGAGGCGGTCGGTGTAGGAGGCCATCCCCTTGAACTTCAGGGTGTCTACGGAGGCCATTTCCGCGTCGAGTTCCTGGAAGCTCCCCGGGTCAAGCAGTTTGGCCAGCCGGTCGTGCGCGCTGATGGTGAAGTGGTGGTCGCACTTCGGGCAGACGTGGTGGTTCTCGTTGAGTTCGAGATCGGAGACCACTTCGCCGCAGCCGGGGCACTTTTCCCAAAGCCCTTCGGGGATCTCCCGTTTTCGCGTGCTCTTGGCGATGAATTTCGGACGCTGGAAAATGCCCATGAGGTCGGTGAATCGTTGGAGTGGCGTGCGGCTTTTCGGCTTTTCGGCTTTGGTTTGCTCAACCGCGCAGGGGGGTGGCGACGCGGACGGACGCCGCCCCGGCCCGCTTGAGGACGCGGGCGCATTCGTTGACGGTGGACCCGGTGGTCAGCACGTCATCGACGAGGAGCAAATGGAGATTGCGCACCCGAACAGTGTGGATCATCCCGAAGGCATTGCGCAAGTTTTCGATGCGGGCATCGCGGCGGAGCCGCGTCTGGGTGGGCGTGAAACGGATGCGCCGGAGCGCGGGGAGCAGCGGGATGCCGCTCCGGCGCGAGGCCACCTCCGCGAGAAGCCGCGCCTGGTTGAAGCCCCGGTCGCGCTGCCGGGCCGGGTGGAGCGGAACGGGGACGAGGGCATCGGGCGGCGGCTCCCGCAGATGCGGAGCGGCCATCGCTTCGAGGAGCCATTCCCCCAGAAGGCGGCGGAGATGCACCTCTTTGCGGTATTTGAAGCGGTGGATGAGCTCCCGCGCGTTCCCCTGGTTGCGCCGCGAGGAGGCGGCGCCGTCGTGGGACGGTTCCCGGCTCCGGCAGTCCGGGCAGGAGAAAACGCCGGTTGTACCTTCGAAGGCTCCTTCGAACGGCTCCGCGCAGAAGGCGCAGCAGGAGCCTTCCAGTTTCGGGGTGGCGGCCAGGCAGCGCGCGCAGAGGGATTCGCCCGGAGCCGCTGCCGCCAGGCAGAGGACGCAGTGCGGCGGGTAGAGGAGGTTCAGAGCCTCCCGGCCGCCGCGCGCCAGCGTCCGCAGGAGGGCGTCAGCCGATTTCCGCAGGAGTGAGGGCGCGGTCATCGCGGTTGTCCGTGGGACGGCGGAAGCGGGTGAGCCAGAGCCAGACGAGCAGCCCGGTGAGCAGCACCGTCACGACGCTCCCGAGCCCGATGGTAATATCCTCGCCCAGCCACGGCAGGGTGTCCTTGATCTTGCGCAGGGCAATCTTGGAGAGGCCCATTTTCCCGAGAATCCACCCCGCGTGCAGACCGATGGCCATCGCCAGCCCGCCTGTCCGAAGGCGCACCCAGCCGAGAATCCAGCCGACGCAGAAAAGCGTGGTGAAGCCGCCGAGCACCAGCCACGGCTCTTCGAACTGCGCGAACGCGCCGGGGATCAGCGCGAAGCCCGAGAGCCAGTTGACGACGTGATCGGGCGGAAGATGCTCCTGGGGCTTGAGGAAATGGAGGATGGAGAAGAGCGCGGAGACGCTCAGGAGCGCCGGGGCTGGTTTCATTGCGCGCAGCACCAGCCCGAGGATCGCCCCCCGGAAGAGCCACTCTTCCAGAATGGCCACCGTGCCCGCGCGGAAGCAGACCTCTGCGAGACCCTCCCACTGGATCTGGCCGCGAATTTTGTACACGCCCAGGTTGAGCACGACCACCGCGAGCGCCACCATCCCGAGGAGCGAGGCGCCGAGGCCGACGCCGAGGTCTTCCCAGCGGCGCGGGTTGGGCCGCAGGCCCAGCGCGCGCACGCCGGGGACATCGATCCAGCGCGCCACCGGCCAGAGCAGCGCGAGGGCGGCGACGAGCAGCCCGCGATGAAAGAATTTGCGGAACTCCGTGTCGGCCAGGCCGGTCAGAAAGCCGAGGCTGTTGAGCCAGTGCAGCCCCCAGCAGAGGAGCGGCGCGAGCAGCGCCCCGAGGACGACCGTCGCGATGAGGTAAAAAATGATTTTGCCAAGATCCTTCAAGGTGAGCGAGGTTTCTGCCCGTAAGTCTCAACCACCCCGCCATGCACAACAAGCACATTTGGACCGAGCGAACCGCCGAGGGCATCAAGCGCGAGGTGCGCGCCATCAAGTTTGGCGGCGTCTGGCGCATCCAGTCGCAATGCAAGGGCGACGAAGAGTGGACCTACCACGAGCCACCCCGGATCGAAGACCTCCGGGAGCTGCGCGAGGTGCTCTGGCGCAAGTACCAGCGGCGGCGGGCGGCCTACGAGGATGTCGTGGCAATCGAAAAGATGATTGAGGCGCTGGCGTGATGGAGAGGGAGATCGAGTGGGAGAAGCGCCACCTTTGGCACCCGTTCACGCCGATGCGGGAGTGGAACGCGCCGGAGCACGAACCGCTGGTGCTCGTCGAGGGCGAGGGGGCCGTGCTGCGCGACCGGCACGGGCGCGAGTACCTGGACGGGAACTCCTCCATCTGGACAAACCTGCATGGGCACCGCCACCCGCGGCTCGACGCGGCGCTCCGCGAGCAGCTCGGCAAGGTGGCGCACACGTCGTTCCTCGGGTTTACGAACCCGCTTGCGATCCGGCTCGCGCGGGAGCTGGTGGCGCTCTGGCAGCCGGTGGGCGGCGGCGGCGAAAAGAGCGAGGGGACGCTCACGCGCGTCTTTTTCTCCGACGACGGGAGCACCGCCATCGAGGCGGCGCTGAAGATGGCGATCCAGTGTCGCCAGCATCGCGGCGAGACGCGGCGGACCCGGTTTGTCGCCTTCGACAAGGCTTACCACGGCGATACGATGGGGGCGAGCAGCCTTGGCGGCGTGGGGGCGTTTCACGGGCGTTTTTCGGCCTACCATTTTCCCGTGACGCATGTTGCCTCGCTGGAGGAACTCGAAGCGCGGGCGCGGCCGGAAGCCCGGGCGGGGGGCGGCGCGGACGCGGACGCCTGGCGGATCGACCCGCGGGAGGTCACGGCGGTCGTTATCGAGCCGCTCATCCAGGGTGCGGCGGGGATGCGGCTCTGGCCCGCCGGGATGCTGGCGCGGCTGCGGGCGTGGTGCGACCGGCACGGGGTGTTCCTCATCGCCGACGAGGTGATGACCGGCTTCGGGCGTACCGGGGCGATGTTCGCCTGCCAGAAGGAGGGGGTGGTTCCCGATTTCGTCGCACTCGCCAAGGGGTTGACGGGCGGCTACCTGCCGTTGGCGGCGACGCTCGTGCGCGAGGCGGTTTTCGAGGCGTTCCTGGGGGAGGGGAAGACGTTTTTCTACGGCCACAGCTATACCGCCAACCAGCTCGGGTGCGCGGTGGCGCTCGCGAACCTCGCGCTCTTTCGCGAGGAGCGGGTGCTCGATCACCTGGGCGAGAAGATTCGCTGGCTGGCGGAGGCGCTGGCACCGCTCGACGGGCACGCGGCCATTCGGAACGTCCGCCAGTGCGGGTTTATCGCCGCCTTCGAGGTGACGCGGTGTGACGGGGAACCCTTCGAGCCGTCGCTGCGGATGGGCGCGCGGGTGTGCGAGGCGGCCCGCGCCCACGGCCTGCTGACGCGGCCCGTCCGCGACACGCTGGTGTTGATGCTCCCGTATTGTGTCAGCCGGGAGCAGATCGGGCACGCCGTGGAAGCACTGCGGCGCGGGGTGGAAGAAGTGACGGCCTGACGGGCTGTTTCCCGGGAAGAAAGAGCGGAATCCCCGGGCCGTTTCTGTGCCGTCCCTTCGGGATGCAATTTTCCGGAAGGCGTTGAAACGGGGGATTGCACGGCCGCTGCGCCTGTGATTACTATCCGTGCTCCCCCACCGGAAAAAGAAGGCGTCCCGCCGTTTTGTTCCATCCTGAACTTCCCCCCCGATCTCCCCTGATCCCCCCTCTCTTATGCCTACCCGGATTCAACTCGCCGGAGTCGATTACCTGATCCTGCTGGTTTATTTCGTCTTTGTCATTGCCATCGGCTTCGCCCTGAAACGCTTCATGAAAAGCGGTTCGGCGTTTCTCACTTCCGGGAGATCGATTCCGGCGTGGGTAACGGGGCTGGCGTTTCTCTCGGCCAATCTCGGCGCGCAGGAGGTGATCGGCATGGGGGCTTCCGGCGCGAAGTACGGGATCATGACGAGCCATTTCTACTGGGTCGGCGCGATCCCGGCGATGGTCTTCCTCGCCATCTTCATGATGCCGTTCTACTACGGCTCGAAGGCGCGTTCCGTGCCGGAGTATCTCAAGCTGCGCTTTGACGAAAAAACGCGCGGCTTCAACGCGATCTCCTTCGCCGTGATGACGGTCTTCTCTTCGGGGATTTCCCTGCACGCGCTTGCAAGGCTGCTGGAAACGCTCGTGCATTGGAACTACTGGAGCTGCATCTTCGCCTCCGCTCTCGTGGTGCTCGTCTATATCTTTCTCGGCGGGCTGACCTCCGCGATCTACAACGAGGTGCTCCAGTTTTTCATGATTGTCCTCGGCTTCGCGCCGCTGGTTTTCCTCGGTCTCAAGGATGTGGGCGGCTGGTCCGAGCTGAAGCTCAAGCTCGCGCCGGTGGCCGTGGAGCAGCATTTCGCGCCCGATGCCTTGTCACGCTCGTGGGTACACATGGGCGGCGCGCTTGATAACCCGATGGGCATCGGCTGGTTCGGGATGGTCATGGGCCTCGGCTTCGTGCTTTCCTTCGGCTACTGGTGCACCGACTTTCTCGTCGTCCAGCGCGCGATGGCGGCCAATTCGATGAACGCCGCCCGGCGCACGCCGCTCATCGCCGCCATCCCGAAGATGCTCTTCCCCGCGCTGGTGATCCTTCCCGGGATGATCGCCATCGCCATGCACCACGCCGACGGGGGCCGCTTCATCCCGCTCGGGCCGGATGGTACGCCGGATTACAACATGGCGATCCCGGCGATGATCGCCCGCTATCTCCCTTCGGGCCTGCTCGGCGTCGGCTTCACGGCGTTGATGGCCTCCTTCATGTCGGGGATGGCGGGGAACGTCACCGCGTTCAACACCGTCTGGACCTACGACATCTACCAGAGCTACATCGCGCCGGGGAAGTCCGACCGGCACTACTTCTGGATGGGCCGCTGGGCCACGGTTTTCGGCATCCTGGCCAGCATCGCGGCGGCGGCGATGGCCAAGCAGTTCAACAACATCATGGACATGCTCCAGCTCGTGTTCGGGTTCGTGAACGCGCCGCTCTTTGCCACGTTCCTGCTCGGGATGTTTTGGAAACGGACCACCGGGCACGGCGCATTTTTCGGGCTGGTGGGCGGGACGCTTGGGGCGATCGTCTTTCACGCCCTTTCGCTGACGGGCGGGAGCGTGCCGGGGATCAAGGGAGGGTGGATCGCGCCGAAGCTCCTTTTCCAGAGCGAGATGGGGCAGAATTTCTGGATGGCGATCGTGGCGTGGACCGCGTGCTTCCTCCTGACGGTTCTCATTTCCCTGCTCACGCGCCGCACCCGGAGCGACTCGGAACTCGTCGGCCTGGTCTATTCGCTCACCCCCCGGCCCCCGGCGGAGTGCGAGCCGTGGTATCGTCGGCCCGCCATTCTCGGCGGGATCATTCTCGCCGTGGCGGTGATCCTCAACGTGATTTTTGCCTGACGCCTTCTTCTTCTTCTTCTTCTTCTTCTTCTCCTCCACCTCCCCGGTATTTCGCTTATGAACTTCGATCTCAGAATCCCTATCGGTCTGATTTTCGTCCTCTTCGGGGTCATCCTGATCGCGACGGGCCTCCTCGGAAGCGCGGATCTGGTCCGGCAATCGCTCGGGATCAACATGAATCTCTGGTGGGGGAGCGTCGAGTTTCTCTTCGGAGCGTCGATGCTCTTTTTCGCCTTCCGGGGGCGCGGGCGGGGTTGAGGCCAATGAAAGTGCTTGGATTCAAGCGGTGGGGCGCGTAGTCTCTTCGAAAAGATTACATGAAAAATGCATATCGCCCCGGTCGCTGAAAACGACCTTGCAACATCCAGGCAGCCACAGAGAAACCGGAAGCGGAAAGCCGCTTTCTTTACCGATGGCGCGGCATTTCTGACGGACCCGCATTCGGTGTTTGACTGGGTGTACGGGGCGGGCCGTCGGCAACGCCTGGAAACCATCGCCGAGGTGCATCCCGTGATCGTGACCTCTGGGAATTTCGCCGGTTTTGCATCGGAAATGCGCGAGGTGGAGGTGATCTTTTCCACCTGGGGGATGCCGCAACTGACCCCCGCGCATCTGGAGGGGATGCCGAACCTGCGTGCGCTCTTTTTCGCGGGCGGTTCGGTTGCCGGGTTTGCACGCCCGCTTCTGGAGCGGGGCATCAAGGTGGTCAGCGCATGGGGGGCGAACGCGATTCCCGTTGCGGAGTTTACCCTCGCGCAGATCCTTCTTTCCAATAAGGGCTACTTTTGCAACGTGCGGCGGTATCGGGATCTGGATGCCTCTGAGAGATACTATTACGGAAAGGGGAACTACGGCGAGGCGGTGTCGCTGCTCGGGGCGGGGCAGATCGGGCGGAAGGTGATCGAGATGCTGCGCCCGTTTGCGTTGAACGTCCTGGTTTTCGATCCTTATCTGAGCGAGGCGAAGGCTGCCGCGCTGGGCGCCACGAAGGTTTCCCTGGAGGAGGCTTTTGCCAAGGGGCTCTGCGTCTCAAACCATCTGGCGAACGTCCCGGGCACGGTGGGCCTGCTCAACGGGCCGCTCTTCCGGTCGATGCGCGAGGGGGCGACCTTTATCAACACTGGCCGGGGTGTGACCGTTGCCGAACCGGAGCTGATCCGCGTGTTGCAGGAGCGCCCGGATCTGACCGCGCTGCTTGATGTCACCGCGCCGGAGCCGCCGGTTGCCGGTTCCCCGCTCTACACCCTGCCGAACGTCAAACTTTCCGCGCACATGGCCGGTTCCCGGGGGGATGAGGTGGTGCGCATGGCCGACTTTATGATCGAGGAGTTCAAGGCATGGGAAGAGGGGCGGTCGCTCCGCTTCGAAGTGACGCTCCCGATGCTGGCTACCTTGGCATAGCGCCCCCTGGGCTTGCATCCCGTGGATGCGGGTTCAGCGAGCCGTATATCCCTCTATTGGGCGGGCTGCTTGGAAGGATTGGAAGGCGCGGTGGTTTCCAGACAGATCACCGTGTCGAGCGCGTTGGGGGAATTTGGCGCGGTGGCGGGGAGGCCGGTGAGCGTGACGGAATCGGGCTTCTGCGCGAACTGCACCGGCGTTTTGCCGTCGAGCAGATAGGCGCGGGTGACGGTTTCCTTCACGGCAGGGATCGCGAATTTCTCCCCCGGCCATTGGAAGAGGTGGAGATAGATTTTGCCCGGCTTGGTGGTGCAGCGCCACTCCCAGGCCGGTTCGGAGACCGGGTTTCCTTTGCTGTCTTTCTTTGTTTTGCTCAGCGTTTCCGCTTCCGCGCCGAAGAGCGTCGGGCCGCTGCCGTAGATCGATTCGCCGTTGACCTGCATCCATTTGCCGATGGCGCGCAGCCGTTCCACGCTCGGCTCGGGGATGACCCCTTCCGCATCGGGGCCGACGTTGAGGAGGTAGTTGCCCCCTTTGCTCGCGATGTCCACGAGGTTGCGCAGCAGCGTTTCCGTCGATTTCCAGTCGTGATCGTACGACTTGTAGCCCCAAGTGCCGTTCATCGTCATGCAGGTTTCCCAATCCCGGCCCGGATAGCCTTGGGCGGGGATGCGCTGCTCGGGGGTTTCCGTATCGCCCTTGAAACCGCCGCCGAGGCGGTTGTTGGTGATGAGTTGGGGATGTTCCTTGAGGAGCGGCAGGAACGCCTCGGCCCGCTCTTTGGTCATGCTGGAGGGCGTATCCCACCAGAGGACCGAGATCGGGCCGTAGTGGTTGAGGATTTCCTTCACCTGCGGGACGGCGACTTTTTCGAGGTACTCATCCATGTCGCCCTTCTGTCCGTCGTCCCACGGTGCAATCTCTTTCCAGCGCGCGCCGCCGGGGTGGGACCAGTCCTGGGCCTGGGAGTAGTAGAGGCCGAAGCGGATGCCCTGCTTGCGGCATTCTTCGGCGAGTTCGGCGAGCGGATCGCGCTTGAAGGGGGTGGCGTCGTAGAGGTTGAAGCCGTCCACTTTGGAGTGGAACATGGCGAAGCCGTCGTGGTGTTTCGCCGTGATGACGAGGTATTTCATCCCGGCTTCCTTGGCGAGTGCGACCCAGCTTTTGGCGTCGAACTTCACCGGGTTGAACTTCGGAGCCAGCGCCTTGTAGTCCGCCAGCGGAATTTTTGCCCGAAAGAGAATCCACTCACCCCCGCCCCCGATCTCGCGTTCATTCCAGCTCCCCGCCGGGATGGCGTAGAGGCCCCAGTGGATGAAGAGGCCGAACTTCGCCTCACGCCACCAGGCCATGCGGGCGTCGTGCTGCGCTTGCGTTTCCGGCTCTCCGCCAGCGGTGAAATGGGCGGGCGGAGCGGATTCCTCAGCGTGCAACGCGGGGGAGAGCAGCGTGGCAACCGTGGCGCATCCGAGCAGGGAGGCGAGGAAGGGGGCTTTGAAGCGGCGGACCGCCGGACGGATCGGATGGGGCGTGGTCATGGTCATGGGGATGGTCATGGATTTGGGGGGGAAGGGGGAGCCGGATTCAGAGATGGCACCCCCGCCTTGCCTGGCTTTCGAAGATTTGGGATTACAGCGCTTCGATCGCCTTCAAAAACGCGCGGGCGATCACGGTGTGCCCGGTCAGGTTCGGGTGAACCCGGTCCCACGCCAGTTCGGCAGGGTGGTAATGGGCGAGAACGGCGTTGAAAGCGGCCTGCGTATCGACAAACCGGACGCCGTGCGCCTTCGCGATCTCCCGGGCGGCGGTGCCGTAGGCGTCCATTCGCGCGCGCATCGGTTCGGATGCGTTCGGTTCGATGTAGAAGGGGGAGAGGATCACCATCCCGGAGAGCGTCGGCAGCGTCGTCTTCACCAGTTCGTCGAGCGTCTGCCGGTATTCGTCCAGGTGAACGTGAATCTCTTTGATGACTGGCCGGTCGAACTGCCGCCAGACATCGTTGATGCCGATCATGATCGAAACATAGTCAGGTTTCAGGTCGAGGACATCTTCCTGCCACCGCTGCTTGAGATCGCGCACGGTGTTGCCGTTCAGGCCGACGTTGGTGAATCGGATGTGCTTTTCCGGAAAGGCGGCGTTCAGGTGCGCGGCGATCAGGCTGACATATCCCTTGCCGAGACCTTCCCCGATTTCGCCCACGGGCCGGACGCGCCCGCAGTCGGTAATGGAGTCTCCGATGAAGAGAAGACGGCTTTCTGAAGCAATGAACATGGGATGATTTTTTTGGGGTTTTTGGGGTTTTTTGGGTTTTGGGGGTTTCGGGTTTGATGGACAAAAAAGCACGCTCGCAAAACCGTGGGCCTGCGGATTGGGAGAATAAGGAAGCCTCCGGTGAATGCAAGAGAGAGAATCCGTTGGGGTGTGCCGCCCTCCTTACCCTGAAAAAATCTTCCCTTGTCATTTTGGCGATTCCGACGAATGTAGCCCCCGGAGCACACGGGGCGCGGGATTTGCGCCCCGGGAACCCGCTCCTTT
>CAZYVL010000001.1:65275-75326 GCA_964651005.1 uncultured Chthoniobacteraceae bacterium
AGACCCGCAGACCCGCAGACCTGAAAGGCCCGGAGAGAAACGGAGGATCGCTTTCGATGCAAGAGCGTCGCTGGTCCTTGCCGGGATCAGTCGATCAGTACTTTACGGAACAGCCGTACGGCTTCGAGGTCGGGACGGCCACCGGCTTGTCGGCGGCGACGGCCTCAAGTGCTTCGGTCACGTAGTGCCTGGCCGTGGCGATGTCGGCGTGGTCGGTGGAGGGCTTGCTGTCGATCGCTCCGGCGTAGACCACGTTCCCCTTGGGGTTGATGACGAAGAGATGTGGCGTGGTCTTCGCCCCGTAGGCGCGGCCCACTTTCCCTTCCGGGTCGAGCAGGCTTGCCGTGGCAGCGACCTCGTATTTCTTGTCGTAAGCCGCCACCTGCTCCGCCGAGAGCGAGCCGGGCTTGCCGGGCGCGCCGGAGTTGATGCGGTACCAGAGGACCCCCTTCGCGGTCGCGTCCTTCTGGAGCTTCTGCATGTCGCCCTGCTGGTAGTACTTCTTGACGAAGGGGCATTGCGGGTTGGTCCATTCGAGCACGATGGTCTTCCCCTTGGATGCCGCCAGATCGTATGTTTTGCCATCCCCCGCCTTCAAGGTGAAGTCCGGGGCCGGTTTGCCGACTTCGGCTTCCGCGTGCAGCGCGGGGACGGCGAGCAGGGCCGAGAGCGCAAAGGGAGCGAGGAGGAGTGTTTTCATGGTTGGATGGGGTTTGTCTTTTCGGGAGCGGAGCGGAGCTGGTTTGCGCGCGTGGGTGCGCTAGGCGACGCATTCCCCGTTTGAGGCGGGGCGGCGGGGAAACGTTCAATCTTTTCTCGCTCCACCGGCGATGCCCCGATCTAGAAAAGCTCCCCGGGGCGGTTGGGCGGGGGAAGCCCGACTTTCCGGTAGGCGGGGGCGAGGGCGACGCGGCCTTGCGGGGTCCGCTTGATGTAGCCCTGCATAATCAGGTACGGCTCGTTGACCTCCTCCAGCGTCCCCGCTTCCTCGCCGATGGCGACCGCCAGCGAGTTGAGGCCCACGGGCCCCCCCTCGAACGTGTGCACGAGCATCTCCAGGATGCGCTTGTCCATCTCGTCAAAACCGTCCGCGTCGATGTCGAGCATGGAGAGCGCCCGGTCGGCCACGTCCCGGTTAATGGCGGTTCCGGCTTTCACCTGGGCGTAGTCGCGCACCCAGCGGAGCAGGTTGTTGGCGATGCGCGGGGTGCCCCGGGAGCGCGTGGCGATCTCCAGCGCCCCTCCGGCGTCGATCTCGATGTTTACGATCCGCGCGCTCCGCTGGAGGATCGACTGGAGTTCTTCGGCGGTGTAGTAGTCGAGCCGGCTCGTCATCGCGAAGCGCGAGCGCAGCGGCGCGGAGATCATGCCCGAGCGCGTGGTCGCGCCGACGAGCGTGAACTTCGGGAGGTTCAGCCGCACGCTCCGGGCGTTCGGCCCCTGGTCGATGATGATGTCGAGCTTGAAGTCCTCCATCGCCGGGTAGAGGTACTCCTCGATGGTCGGTTGGAGCCGGTGGATTTCGTCGATGAAGAGAAGGTCGCCGCGCTCCAGCGTGGTGAGCAGGCCCGCGAGATCCCCGGCTTTTTCGATGGTGGGGCCGCTCGTGTTTTTGAGGCCGCCGCCCATCGCGTTGGCGAGGATGTAGGCGAGCGTCGTCTTGCCGAGGCCGGGGGGGCCGCTCAGCAGCACGTGGTCGAGCACGTCGCCGCGCTGCCGCGCCGCTTCCACCATCACCTCCAGCCGTTCGCGGACTTTCGCCTGCCCGGCGAATTCGCTGAACATCGGCGGCCGCAGCGAGATGTCGAAGGGCGTATCCGGGGCATCGAGGGCGCTTTTGACGAAGTTTTCGGACACGCGCGCGATTGAAGCGCAATCTCGGGGCGCGAGCGAGTTAAAATCCGGGCGGGCCGGGGGCTTCTAATATTTGAGCACCCGCGAGAGGAACTCCCGGCAGGCCGCGCTCCTTGGAGCGGCGAAGAGCGATTCGGCGGGGCCGCTCTCCAGCAGACGCCCCTCCGCGAGAAACGCCACGCGGTCCGCCACCCGGCGGGCGAACCCCATCTGGTGCGTGACGAGGAGGAAGTCGCTCCCTTCCGCGCGGAGTTCCTCGATGGCTTCGAGCACCTCGGCGGTCATTTCCGGGTCGAGCGCGGAGGTCGGCTCGTCCAGGAGCAGGAGCTTCGGGCGGATCGCGATGGCGCGCGCGATCGCCACGCGCTGCTTCTGCCCGCCGGAGAGCTGGCCGGGGCGTTTCGCGGCGTGCGCCTCCAGGCGGAAGCGCCGCAGCACCGCGAGCGCGTTTTCCCGGGCGGCCTCGGGCGTCTGGCTGTGCGCTTTTTCCAGGGGGAGCGTCAGGTTTTCCAGCGCGGAGAGGTGCGGGAAAAGGTTGAACCCCTGAAAGACGACCCCCACGCCCCGGCGGTAGCGCCGCAGGGCGCGTTCTTCCTCCGGCACGCGCTCGCCGTTAAGCTCGACATGGCCGGAGTCCGCCCGTTCCAGCCCGGCGACGATCCGCAGCAGCGTCGATTTCCCGCCGCCGGAGGGGCCGATCAACACCAGCGAGCGTACCCCTTCGAACCGCGCGTCGATCCCTTCCAGCACGCGCTGGCCGCCGAAGCTCTTGGAGATGTTTTCCAGGCGGAGGTTCATGTTTCGAAGCGGTGCCGCCGTTCCAGCGATTGGGTCCAGAGGGCGATCGGCAGCGTGATGACCAGGTAGCCGAGCGCGAGCGGGAGGTACGACTCGAAGACGGCGTAGGTAAAGCTGCTGACCTCCTCGCCGCTGAGCATGAACTCGCCGATCCCGAGCACGGAGAGGAGCGAGGAATCCTTGACGAGCAGCGCAAACTGCCCGGCCAGCGGCGGCAGCATGTGCCGGATCGCCTGCGGGAAGACGACGTGCCGGTACGTTTGAAACGGGGTCAACCCGATGGCCCGGGCCGATTCCCGCTGCGACGTGCCGACGCTCTCGATCCCGGCGCGGACGATCTCGCTGATGTACGCGCCGCTAAAGAGGGCGAGGGCAAGCACGCCGACGACATAGCGGTTATCAATGCCGAAGCCGTTGGCGATGATGTAGAAATTGATCATCAACTGGACGAGGAGCGGCGTCCCCCGGACCAGCTCCACGCAGAGGCGGCTGAAGTAGCGGATCGGCAGGATGCGGCTGCGGCGGGCGAGGGCGAAGAGGACGCCGAGCGCGGTGCTCAGCACCAGCGCGGCGGCGGAGAGGAGCACCGTCACGCGCCATCCGGCGAGGAACTTGCGCCAGTACGGCGCGACGGCGCTCCAGTCCCAGTGGTACCCGGAGGAGCGGGCGCAGAAATAAAAGAGCGCGCCGAGCAGGCAGAGCGCCACGCCGAAGTGGAGCGCACGCGCCGCCGCCGGAACCGGCCTGCCCGTCTCCGGCTCGGTATCGAGAAAATAGGCTTTCACCGGGAAGGGAGCATGGCCGCCCGGTGGCTCTTTGGGAAGCCCGCACCGCACCTTTGGCTGGCTGCGGCGCGCGGGCGCGGCTACAATCCCCGGTCATGCCGTCATTCGACATCGTTTCGGAAATCGACAAGGGAGAGATCGACAACGCCATCAACCAGGCGCGCAAGGAGCTGGCCACGCGCTTCGATTTCAAGGGGAGCCGGGCGTCCGTGGAGCTGGAGAAAAACGAGATCGCGCTCGCCGCCGAGGATGCCACCCGGCTCAAGGCGCTCCTGGAGATCGTCATCGGCAGGCTCGCCAAGCGCAATATCGACCTGCGCAACGTCGAGCGGGAAGACCCCGCCGTCTCGCCGCTCGGGCACGCGACCCAGAAGCTCCGCATCGTCCAGGGGATCGAGGGGGAGAAGGCCCGGGAGATCATCCGCGCCATCAAGGCGGCGGGGAGCAAGGTGCAAAGCTCGCTTCAGGACCGGCAGATCCGCGTGAACGGCAAGAAGCGCGACGATCTTCAGGAGGTCATCGGGCTTTTGCGCGCCCAGGATTTCGGCGTGTTCCTCGCGTTCAAGAACTTCCGCGATTGAGCTTTTGATCCCGACCTCGACTCCACCTTCGCCTCCCCCGGCAGCGGCGTCCGGCGGCGGCTACCGGGGGCGGCTTGCCCCTTCGCCCACCGGCTACCTGCATCTCGGCCACGCCCGGACCTTCCAGATCGCCGCGCGGCGGGCGCGTGCGGCGGGGGGTGTTTTGATTTTGCGCATCGAAGACATCGACACGGCGCGGTGCAAGCCTGCCTTTCGCGAAGCGGTCGTGGAGGATCTGCGCTGGCTCGGGCTGGAGTGGCAGGAAGGGCAAGGGTGCGACGGCCCTGATTCGCAGCCTCATGCGCCGTATCGGCAAAGCGAGCGGTACGGCCTTTACCGCGAGGCGCTGGAGCGGCTCCGGCGCGGCGGGTTTCTCTACCCGTGCCGCTGCTCCCGGCGCGATGTGCTCTCCGCCCCCGGCGCGCCGCACGCGGAGGATGGCGAGCCGAACTACCCCGGCGTCTGCCGTCCGCCCGCGGGATCGCCCCCCGCGCCGAGCCTGGAGCTGCCGGATGTCCATTGGCGGTTCCGGGTGCCGGAGGGGGAGCGCCTCGGCTTCGTGGACGGCGCGCTCGGGCCGCAAACGGCGGTGGCCGGGCGCGACTTTGGCGATTTCATCGTCTGGCGGCGCGACGGCGTGCCTGCCTACCAGCTCGCCGTGGTCGTGGATGACGCCGCCATGCGCGTGACGGAGGTGGTGCGCGGCGCGGACCTTTTGCTATCCACGTTTCGCCAGTTGCTGCTTTATCGGGCGCTCGGGTGGGAGCCGCCCGCGTTCTATCACGCGCCGCTGGTGCTCGACCCCGCCACCGGGCAGCGGCTCGCCAAGCGGCACGCCTCGCTAAGCCTGCGGCAGCTTCGCGAACGCGGCGTCGATCCGGCGACGCTCCGGGTAGGGGCATAAAACCGAAATAAAATCAATTGGAGCGAGACGATCGCGCGGGTAGTTTGGCTGGGAAAGCCGCCGATATGAGCGGCTAGGATCGCTTGCGGCTCCGCTCGCTTTCACCGGCAGCTCCCTGAACCTCCTTTTTCCATGAAATCCGAGATGCTCATCCTGTTGCTGGCGCTGTTTGCGAACCCTGCTTTCGCGCACGATTCAAAAGGTCGGCTTTCCATTGATGAATATAAAAAGATGGATCCCGAACAGAGGCGCGAATCGTTCAGGAGCACAACCAGGGAAATAGACCCTGATGATTTTTTCGATCTGTTTATTCTTGGAATCAAAGATCCCGATTCCATGGTTCGGCGTAATGCGATTGAAAAACTCGCGTTCATCATGGGAGGGCTTCAGACCCTTAAACGTGAAAAGAAATCGATTCCGTTGAAAATGACAAAGATCGGGGAGCTTCAGGACTTGCTGATTGCAACTTTGTCTGATCTTGATGCTCAAACGCGAGGGGCCGCTGTTTGGGCTTTGGCCTTTAGTGGAGCGCCAAGTGCAAAGATTGAGTCGGCTCTTTTGAATCGGTTGGTCAAAGAGCCGAATGAACAGATCAAAGCCGGGATCATCGAGACCATGGGCCGTGCGGGTTACGAGTCGAGCGCCTATATCCAAGTGCTGCGCAAATCGCTTTTCGATTCGAGCACTGAGGTTAGCAATGCGGCAGCAACGGCTATTTGCGAATCCAAACCACCGGATATGCTGCCAACCCTTGCTCAAGGGATCAAAAAGAATAGAAATAGCGTGTATTTGGAGCTTCAGGCGATGGCCGCTTATGGCGCAGAAGCCCTGCCTTATCTGGAAAAGCTGGCTGCCGATTCGACCCTCCCTGAGTTTTCGAAAAAGCGGATCACGGAGACCATCGCCGCTCTCAAAAATCCCGCGCCGGAAGCTGCCGAAACCCCTCGCCAAAAAGCGGTATCGTTGTTTGATGATCGGGGTTCAAATCCGCCGGCATCGAAGCAATCGGCACCGGTTCCACCAACCGCAGTGCCGACCCCTTTGCGCCAGGGAACCGGGGATGATTGAGGTGACGCTTCCGCCTGGCCGATAAGCGGCCGGGAAGGTTACGCGATTTTGCGGGCTGCAAGAAGGGGATCTGCGACGCAAGCGGGTCATTGGGGTGGTTTCCCCATCCAGGGCCGGCCTGCGCGTCCACTTTGCCCCTGTTCAATGAACAGTTCGCATAAACGCGTATTGTTCATCCGTTCAAGTTTTGTTATTCAAACCACCCGCCATCGGGCATTCGCCTCAAAACGGACTCCGACCGGCCGTTCATCCCATGTCTTCCCCCAGGAAATTGGAGGTGTTCGTGATGGCGGAATTCAAATCCGGCGCTTTCCGGGTTTTTCCACCGGCTGATTGCTTTACCCCACATGGGGTGTCTTCCGAGGCAGACTCTCCGCGCCCTTTCTCACGCGCTTTTTCCATGCCTCATTGTGCCACGGTGCCCATGAGGCAAGACGTCCACTGCATGATAAAAAAAACATAAACGACCCAGTGTAATCAAAACCCGGCAGAACAGGAGTAACGATGAAACAAGGGATCTCTGAACGCTTGGGCTGCGAATCGATTCGCAGCGAATTATGTAGAAACGCACGAAGGCTTTGGCGTCGTCCGGGACATCGAAGGCTGGTGGCCTTGATCGCTTCTGTGGGAATCGTGGGCCTGGGACAGGTCGCTTCGGGGGCTGCCACATGGGGTGGCGCTACCAGCGTTGACTGGAATACGGGGTCCAACTGGAGCAACGGCGCCGTCCCCCAGGGCGGGACTTCTGCCAGCATCATAGCCGGTACGCCACGCAACCCCCGCATCAGTTCGGGGGTCAACGCCGTTGCCTCTAGCCTGACCATCGGTTCCGCTCCGGGAACCGGGACGGCGGTCCTGAACATGAAAGGCGGGACGCTGACCACGACCGGGGTTATCATGCAAAGCAGCGCGGCTATCTCTTCTGAGTTCAATCTTAGCGGAGGCGCCGTAACGTGCGGCGATGATTACACGCTTGGTGACGCTGCAGGAGGCGCCGCTACATTAAATATGAGCGGAGGCTCGCTCTCCATTGCGCAGATTTTCTGGTTTAACGACTCCAAAGCTACCTTCAACCTGAGCGGTGGATCCATCACCACCAGGGCAATGCGGATCAATAAGTACGGAAATGGCCCGGCGCATCTGAATATTACCGGCGGAACGATCAGTGTCACCGGAACGGACAGGGTGTCCTTCGACATGTATCAAAAGACCAGTGTTGACCCGACCTATATTGATTTTACCTGGCGGGCCAATGGGTCGGCATGCAGCGGGACGATGACGTTTGCAAAAGATCGTCAGGAGCTTTTGTGGGGCTACATCAACGACGGCTGGATCACGGCTTACGGCGGGAAGGGCAAACCTGCGGTTCATGCGGTCTATAGCGGGACGACTATTGTCTCGACGGTGCTCGATGCGGGGATTGCCCCCGATCCCGGAAAGGCATGGAAGCCGTTTCCGGCCGACCATTCCCTGGGTGAACAGGCCCGGAATGGAACGCTAAGCTGGAATCCGGGAAACTATGCCCCGACTGGCCATATGATTTACCTGGCCACGAGTTACAGCGCGGTGAATAACGCCACGCCGAGTTCCAATAAATATAAAGGAACCGTCAGCGGGACGACCTACGCTGTGAGCTCGCTTGCAACGGATAAGGAGTATTACTGGCGCGTCGATGAAGTCAACGCGGATGGAAGCATTACCAAAGGAGACGTCTGGAGCTTCAGCATGCAGGCGGCCCAGGTTTTCTGGACATCATCCCCGGTGCGGCCTGACGAAACGGCTGTGCTACAGGGGGCGGCTTTCGGGAGCAATCCCGCTGTACAGATTGCCCGTTTGACGGATGCCGGGATCGGAACGCCCAACCTGAGCGGCACGAATCTCAGTATCCAATCCTGGACCGATGGCGATGAGGTGATGGGGAACAAGCAATCGGTGCAGGTGACGATCCCGGCCTCGTGGAGCAATGGCGTCTATGCGGCCACGGTCACGAACGACACCGGCGTGGCCTCGACGCCAGCCTTGATTAACCTGCCGGAAATCTGGTGGTGCCAGGGTGATGCGGGGGAGAAAGGGACCGTCGCCTCGGCGGGCGACGGATGGATCCGCGTATTCGGCACGTCGCTGGACCTCAATAACGATGGAGACAACGCGGACACAATCCAGTTGGCGCTTGTTCGTGACGGTACAACGGCCTACGTCCTCTCCGCCACCGAGGCAACGCCTTATACCGCGGTGTTTTCGATTCCCTCCAACGTGACTCCGGGAACGTACGATGTCTATGTGCATAACGGCTATGGCGGCAACCCGGCTTGGGCGAAGTTCGACACTTTTGACGGAAACAACATCACGATCGCGGCACGAACGGTCTGGCCTTCGAATACTTTTGTGGTATCGGGCACGGGTGATATTACGAACGACCTGAACGCCGCGCTTTCCCAGGCCGCCTCTAACGGCGGCGGTGTCGTGCTCATCGGCTCGGGAACGTGCACCGTATCGGGCACAATCGTTGTTCCCAATAATACGATCCTGAGAGGCTCCGGCATCAATGCTACCCTTTTGTCGTGGCCCACGACGCCGAAGACCTTCATCAAGGGCGATGCTTATGCGCTTGAGGATATTGCGATTAAAGTAAAGAGCACCTACACGAATGGAATCATCGGGAAGGACAATTTCCGCATGGAGCGCGTCAAGATCACCACGCCCTCTTCCGGAGCGGGCCGCAGCGTCAACCTGGTCAATTTGGAAGACGTCAAAAACTGGAAGGTGATCGACTGCGATCTGACCTCAGACGGCGTTCCAGTGTCCATCGGTGGCTCCAAATACGGCCTGCTGACCGGCAGTTGGCTCGCGGGGAATTCCGGCAACATGAGCTATAGCGGTGTCAACCGGATCATTTGTGAAGGGAACTCGTTTTCCGGAGTGCACGACACGGGGAGTCACTGCAACTTCAAAGGTCCATCCCGGAATGTCTATCATGGGCAAAATTCCAGCACCATCAACTTCACCTTCGATGGCGCCAACGGTTGCTACCTCGGCGGAGTGGCTTCGGTCAGCGGCACCCTTCTTACGCTCTCGGGAACGACCCAGCACGCCAGTTACCCGGGGCCAGACCATAGTATGTGGAGTAACGGAGACGGGGCCATTGTCATTGTTGACGGAAATGGAGCGGGGCAGGTGCGCCGCACAACCGGCCACAATGAAGCCACCCAGGAGTGGACCGTGGACCACCCGTGGGATGTTGAACCCGATGCCACGTCGGTGATCTCGATTGTTCTCTACCAAGGCAAAATGATGCTGGTGGACAACGATTTTGAAACGCCTTCAACCATCACAAACATGATCTGGGGCTACTATCTGACTTCCGATGTCATCTTCGCCGGAAACCGGACCAGTCACATTTCTGCCCTGACGGCCAATGGTGGAGCCCATAACGCCGGGGTCGCGCCAGCGCTTCATTATCAGTGTCTGGATAACCAGGTGCTAATCAAGGATACGAAAGCAAACAAGGCGACCACTCTCGCTTTCTCCGGCGGCAGCCCGGTCGTCAATCCGGGATATGCCTACCCTTACGGGGATGACGACTATTCCTGGTATACCGGCCCGACGGGGCGTTGCGCCACATTCCGGCGCAATATCGACCTCACGCCCACGCAGGACACCAAGCTGGAGGTCGGGGGGAGCGCAACCGACGTCGTGGTGGAGGGCAACACCTTGTACAGTGAGGCAAGCATCACGGTTAGCGGAGCGCGGAATTGCTATGTTCGGGGCAACCTGGCCCGAGGCACGATGGCCACCCGGCCGTCGCCTGCCAGCGGGGTCGGCAATGTCAGCACCTCCACCACCCTCAGTTGGACCGCAGCGCCTGGCGCCACGGCGCAAGAGGTTTACTTCGGAACAAAATATGCGGATGTAGCGGCTGGCATTCACGGCACCTACAAGGGGAGCCAGGGGGCCACGGCCTATTCTCCCGGTTCCCTGAACGGCGGGAAGACGTACTATTGGCGTGTCGATCAGGTCACCGCGAGCGACACGATTCCGGGCGTAGTCTGGAGCTTTACCAC
>CAZYVL010000002.1:0-1174 GCA_964651005.1 uncultured Chthoniobacteraceae bacterium
TCGTCGATAACGACGGCGATCTTGATCTCCGAGGTGGAGATCATCTGGATGTTGATGTCCGCTTTGCTTAGCGCCGCGAAGAGCTTCGCGGCGACGCCCGAGTGCGAGCGCATCCCGATGCCGACGACGCTCAGCTTCGCAATGCCGTCGCGGGCGACGAGATCGCTCCCGAGCTCGCAGACGAGCGATTCCAGGCTCTTGCGCGCCTTGGGGAGTTCGTCCTTGTTGAGCGTGAAGGAAATATCGGTGCTGCCCGCCAGCGAGACGTTCTGGACGATCATATCGACGATGATCCCCGCTTCGGCGATGGCGTTGAAAAGGCGCGAGGCGGTCCCGGGCGTATCGGCCACGCTGGTGATGGTGACTTTGGCCTGATTGCGCTCGATGGAAACGCCACGGATGACGACTTGCTCCATGCTCATGGTTTCTTCTTTGACGAGGGTTCCCGGATGGTTGTTGAACGAACTGCGCACCTCGAAGGGCACGGCGAATTTTTTGGCGAACTCGACGGAACGCGACTGCATGACCTTGGAGCCGGAACTGGCCATTTCCAGCATTTCGTCATAGGAAATCTCGTCGAGCTTGCAGGCATTCTTCACGATGCGCGGGTCGCACGTGTAGACCCCCTCCACATCGGTGAAGATCTGGCAGAGATCGGCCTTCACGGCGGCGGCGATCGCGATGGCGGTCAGGTCCGAGCCGCCCCGGCCGAGCGTGGTGGTCTGCCCCTGGTCGGTCTCGCCCTGGAACCCGGCCACGACGACGATGTTCCCTTCATCGAGAAAGCGGTGGATCGTTCGCGGGCTGAGGTTGCGGATCTTCGCCCGGGTGTGCCCGCCGTCCGTCATGATCCCCGCTTGCGCGCCGGTGAGCGAGACGGCCTTGTGCCCGAGGCTGTGGATCGCCATCGCGGTGAGCGCGATGGTGGTCTGTTCGCCCGTGGCCAGCAGCACGTCCATCTCCCGTTCGGGCGGCGTCGCTTCGGGGCAGACATCGCGGGAGAGCTTGATGAGGGCGTCGGTGACGCCCGACATGGCCGAGACGACGACGATCACCTGGTGCCCCTCTTGCCGCGTGGCGACGACGCGCCGGGCGACGTTGAGGATGCGGGCCGGGTCGCCCACGGAGGTGCCGCCGTATTTCTGGACGATAAGACTCATGCGGGAAGGGCGGG
>CAZYVL010000002.1:1274-54605 GCA_964651005.1 uncultured Chthoniobacteraceae bacterium
TTTCACCACGGCGCGAGGCTTGAAATCTCCATCGAAAACGAGAAAGACGAGCCGTTGCCCGGGAGCGTTGGGGTTGCCCGCGAGCATCCCCCAGACGGGGAGCGTTCCCGGGGGCTGCCCGACAAGACCGGCCATGAAACGCACAAACGGCGCGGCGGGGTCCACGGCGAGCGGGAGACTGGGCAGCGGGAACGGCAGCCGCCACTGCAGCCCGGCGGCGAGAAGCGTCTTGAGCAGCCGGGCGGCGGGCCGCTGGGCCGGGTAGAGCGCCAGCGCGGCGCAGGCCGCCGCGGATTCCGCAGGAAGAAAAAGGAACGGACGCCCGCCTTTTCGCAAAAAGCGGACCTCGCAATCCCGGCTGCCGCCCCCAAAGAGCGATTTCCAGGCCAACCCGGGCTGGGTCCCCAACATTCCTTCCCCCCGGTTCACCGCGTCATAGAGGGCGTTCATCCGGTCGCCCTGCCGATTCCATTCGTAGTCTTGCAAGACCTTTTCGCGCGCGGTCCGGCCATGCTCCGCGACGTTTTCCCGCGAGCGATGGTAAAACTCCATCGCCTTCGCGAGACCGGCGACGGTTTCCTGGCGTGTCTTGACCGGGACGCGGATTCCGCAGTGAGGCCCGACCGAGAGGGCGGGGCCGCCGCAATCCAGGCAAATCACCGGAAGCCCCTGGGCCATCGCTTCAATGACGGCAAAGCCGCCGGAATCGTGAAGCCCCGCGAAAAGAAAGACGTGGTAGGAGCCATAGGCGGCGAGAACGTTCTCCCTGGGCTGGCGGCCCTCAAATCGGACCCGGTCGTCAAGTTTCAGCGTTGCAACGAGCTTTTCGAGATCCTTCCGCGCCGGGCCTTCGCCAAAGAGCGTCAGGGTGGCATCGGTTTCGGAAAGCGCCAGCGCTTCGAGAGCCAGATCGATTCCTTTGAGCGGAACAAGGCCGCCGACGAAGAGGAAACGCAACGGCCCTTGCGGAGGGGTCAACGCTTCGCTGGAGATCAAGCGCCGTTCGATGCCGATGGTGGGAAAGAGATGGGTCGCGATGCCATGTCGCGCGAAAGCCGCTTCCGTTTCGCGCGTGGAGACGAGGACCGCCGCGGAATCCCGCGCCCTCCGGCTTAGGCGATTGGAGCAGGTGCTTTCCAGGGTGTTGCTGAGATTGCGGACAATCTCATAAGCGGCGCCCGCCAGATCCCGGCGCGGCAGGAGATGGCGCGAGATCGATTCCATACCGCCGATCGGTCCCCAGATCGCCGGGATGCCATGCCCCCAGATCGCGGCGGGGTAGCGATAGGCCGCGAAGGTGAGGTGGTGCAGAAGCTCGAACGGTTCCCGGCGATGCGCCCCGGCGATCAACGAACGGACGCCGCGTTGCCAGAAGTAATAGTAAACGCGGTGAATGCGCAGACGCTTCTTGAGCGCCAGCCAGAGGGGCTTGAGATCGTAGTAAAGAAATTGCGGGTGAGGAGCGCCGGGGGGGAGATCGCGGAGGCCCTGCTCGATGCCCGGACGATTGTTGCTCCGGGTAACGACGGTCACATCGTGAAATCGTGCCATCTGGAGCGCCCATTGCCAGCCCACCTCCGGTTCGGACCCTTTGTACGGTTCGCAAGCGTAGGCGGAGATGAGGACACGGAGGCGTCGGTTCATCGGGTGTCAGCGGGGTTGGGCCGCAGGCGGGTTCAAGTAAGCCAGGACCTTGGCGGCGATCTCATCCGCGATTTCATCGGGCATCCTGCTGCAATCGACCGTTTGGTAAGCCGGGAGGTCGCGCGGCACGGCGCCATACCGCTCCAGCAGGCCCTTGAGCGTCTCCAGGGGGACCTCCCGCTTCCGCGCGTAGAGCATCGCCGCGTCGCCGGTGAGGATGAAACCGAGATCGGGCTGGGGAACAAGGGCGCAAACCTTTTGCAGAAATCCGGGGCGCAGGCCGAAGCGGTAGCGGCGCGGATCGCACGCCATATCCGGGGCATAGCGGTCGAAGAGCACCAGCCGCCCTTGCGCCTTTGCCTTGCGGATCGGAAAAGAGCCGAGCCAGTAGTCCGCCAGATAGTAAAGGAGCCGGGCCAGGCTCAGGACGAACCCGTGCGGCGGCTTCCCATGCGGATCGGTTGTGGGAGCGTTGGTGGCCTTTCGCGCTCCGGCGGCGACTCCGGCGTCGGAAAAGAGTTTGGGCCGCCAGTGGTAGGAGTCGATCCCCGAAAAATGCGGTTCAAGCCGCGCCTGCAAAAGGGGCAGGAGCGTTGACTTGCCGGACCCGTCGGGTCCCAGCAGGACGAGATGGAGCCCCTGATTTTGTTTCGAGCCGTTACGCATCAAAGTTTCTTCTTCAAAAGGTCACGAATTTTTCGCGCGGCATCCTCCGCCGATCCCGCTTGGGCGTCCACCAAAAGATCCGGGCGGGGCGAAGCGGGCTGGCGGGACGGGGTCACGCGGATCAGAAGAAAATTGCGGGCTTTGAGCCTCCAGACCATCCATTTCAGCCGCCAGCCGACCAGGTCGCCGCGCAAAATCTTTGTTGCGCCAAAGAACGATCCGATCTCGTCCGTAAGCGGTTGGATGATCTCTTTGCCCATGTCCGGTTCGGACGCGGCGATGTGGACATGCAGCCCCGGCGGATTCAGGTGAACGCGCAGCTCGTGGCCCCAATAACGGATCTGCGCCGCGAGCGCGCGAAGCGGGTTTTTTCGAAGCGTATACCGCTTCAAAGCCTTCCGCAGCCTTGCCGCCAAGCGCCGTTGATCGTCGGCGGCCGCAGGGAAGCAATCCGGCGTCGCAACAAGATCGAAGGCGGCGTTGGAGCTTTCTTCAAAAATGCGCCGTTCTTCCTTGTCGGCGAGGAGCGTGGCGATGCGATTGCGATAGGTTTCGCGAAAAGAGCTTCCCCAGAGCAGGCCGATCACCGCGAGGCTGAGGGCCTCGTGGGCGGGGCGGGGAACCGGGTAACGGTTGTGGCGCTGCTTTTCTTCAAGGACCTGTTTTTCCTCCAGAAACCGCAGGCCGTGCCAGGTGAAGGCTCCCGGATAAAAGTCGATGTGGATAAAATCCTGCTCCGATCCTCCGACGGCAAACCACATCGCCCTGAAATAGGATCGTTCGTGCAGGTGAAGGATTTTTCCGCCTGCTTCGTTGAGAACATCTGCAAAAATCGCAATCGCCTCTCGCAACTGGCCGAAGGGGATATAAATGTCCAGGTCGTTTCCGATTCTTGCCGGAAAATCCTCATAGTTCCGCAGCAGCAGCCACTGAACCCCCCGCTCGTCGAAACGCCCGAAGAGGCACTCGAAAAAGCTCTGCTCTTTTTCTGAAAGGTTTTTCATAGTGAACCCGAGCGAGGCGACGGAAACAAAAGATTTCGAATTTTCTTTCTGCCCGGAGTTTCAATGAACCTGAACACAATCCACGAGAGAAAAACGGTGATAATGAAAACGGCTAAAGCGGCCCCAATTTGAACCGGGCGGCTCCAGTGGGTGAGCGGAACTCCAAAGACCAACGGAGCCGCTGCCTTGAGGTATCGCAAAAGAAGATTATGGAAGAGGTAAAATGAAAAGCTGATTTCCCCTCCGATCACCACCAGGGGGGACGTCAGGAGCGGCATCGAAACATTCAGCCTATTGAGATTGGCGACAATGAAGATGAAGGCTGCCGAAATCGTTCCGTAAAGAAGGAAGCTTAGAGTCGTTATGGCGGGAACGGCCTTGAACACAAGAGGCGATAAAATCATTGCTGAAATCAGCGTCATGGCGAACAAAGCAGCTACGTTAGGGGCGCGCCCCAGCCTTTCCGCAAAAAGGCAGCGCGTATATGCCAGCCCCATCGTCATCCCTATGAAAAATTCGAAGAGCCGTTGGGGAGGGTATCGGTGAGGGGTGAAATGGGGCGGCGCGATAAAGCCGTTGTAGAAAAGGACCGCCGCCAAGGAGAAAAGGCATACCCCGAAGGTGCGCCGCAAGCTTCCCCGGGTCAGGAAAAGGGTGACGATTGGAAAGCAGACGTAGAAAAACGCCTCAACCGAGAGGGTCCAGCCCACATCGTTGAATCGTCCACTCAGCGGGAGGGAAAAGCCCTGGAGGAGCAGGATCTGCGACAGGAATGCCAGGATGCCATTGCCTTTCCGGGCCACCAACTCGATGGGAATTGCCGCAAGAACGCCCAAAAGGTACGCGGGATAGATGCGCGCGAACCGTGCGGTATAGAACTCGCGAAATCCGCACCGGCTCACAGGGTAGTTGATGGTGAGGACAAAGCCGCTCAAGACGAAAAATAGCGAGACACCCATATGGCCGAGTTCGGATATGATGTCCTGCCATCCTGAAGTCAGGCCGAAGTAGTTGAAATGGTAAGTATGAGCCAGGAATACCATTGCGGCTGCATACCATCTGAGACCAGTAAGGGATTTCAGGTGCATCGAGACGAAGGAACAGCGGTTTCGGCCGGTTTGGAAAATACCTGCGCGAAGGCTCGCTTCAGCGAATAGGCAGGATTGAGCAAGGTGGAGAGGCCGAAATGGAGCAGGCAGGAGAGTTTTTTCTTCTCTGCGTACGCCAGGCCTGCCTTGCGGTAATGAAGCTGGCTCAAATCATCCAGGTATTGTCTCAAGCGTTTGAGAAAAGCGGCCCGCCGCTGGCTGGCAAGGAATTCCTCGAAGGTGGGAAGGGGAAGCTTCTCCAGTCTGGCTCTCTGCCGGGAGCGGACAAAACGCGAAAACTGCCGCATTTTCATGAAGCGGTTCATCGTCACGCTGGTGGAATGGATGCGGTAGAGCATCAGCGGTTCGGGAATCGCAATGACCGGGCCGAACTCGGCCATCCGGTCAAAAAGCTCCATGTCCTCCGTTCCGTCGAAACGGGAATCGTAGCGACCCGCTTTTTCCCAGATCTCTTTTTTGATGAAAGCGGAGGGATGCGCCACCATCACGGCTCGTGCGTGGCGCCGCAGGTCGCAGAATTCGGCTTCGCTGGCCGGGCCCGTCTTTGAAAGGCCGAGAACGCGCTCTTGGGCATCGACGTGATAAAGGTGACAACCCCATACGACGACCCCGGGGTTCTCCAGGCTCGCCTTGAACTGCCTTTCAAGGCGGGCGGGCAGAGCCACGTCGTCGGCGTGCATGATGGCGATCCAGGGGTGGACCGCCTGCTCGATGCCGAGGTTCAGCGCGGCGCTGATTCCGTTGTGCGCTCCGTCGATCATGCGGATGCGGGAATCCTGCGCGGCCAATTCCTCGACAATGGCCCCTGTATCGTCGGTTGAGCCGTCGTTGACGACGATCAGCTCGAACTCCTTGAGAGTCTGGTTCTGGATGCTCACGACCGCCTTCCGGATGAACCGGGAGGCGTTGTAGGCGGGAATGACGACGCTAACCATTGTGGGGCAAATCGGGCTTTGGGAGGGGGCGTCTCAGTAGCTGCCTTGCAGCCATTTCAGCACGAGTTTCTTGAAACGGTAATAACCCCACAAGGCGGCATCCACGACCGGATCGGCCATCGGATGCCGGAAAAGGGTGATCCCGTAGGCGCGCCGGATGGCGACACTTTCGGCAAGCTGGGCCTGGTATTTGTAAATCCCATCCATGCCGCGCATCAGGGCGTGGTTCATGCTGGTGTTGTATCCATGGAGCCGGAATTCAGCAAGGATTTCGGGGATGTACTCGAAGCGCTTCCCCGCGCGCCCAAGCCGTGAGTAATACTCGCCGTCCATGACCACCTTGAACTTGATGTCGAGCAGGTGCCCCTCGTCGAGGATCGTCTTGCGCCGGAAGAAACAGGCGGTCGATCCGATGTAGGTGCCGTAATGGATCATCATCATCAGGTCGAAGGGGAAGATCTTCATCGCTTTGATGAATTCCCCCTTCTCGTTCACGAAATTCCACCCCCCGTAAATCACGTCCGCGTCGGGATGCGCCTCGGCAAACCGGGCGACCTTTTCCAGGGCGCCCGGCAGCAGGCGGTCGTCGGTGTTCAGCCACATCACCCAGTCGCCCGTTGCCTTGAGGAAGCCCTTGTTGATGGCGTCAGACATCCCCTTGTCCGGCTCGGAAACCCAGTCCAGGTGCGGATACTCCTTCAGGATCGAGAGCGTCTCATCAGTGGAACCGCCGTCGAAGAGGATGTGCTCGAGTTCAACGCCTTTCTGTTCCCGCACGCTTTCGATGCAGTCGCGGATAAAACGGCCATAGTTATAGCTGGCGGTGACGATGGAGAATTTCACTTGGGAAAAAGGAAGGTTGCCCTTTTAGCGGCCGGCGATCTGGTTGTAAATCCACGCGTAGGTTTTTTCCATCCCCTCGCGCAGGCGGATGCCCGGCTCCCAGCCGAGGTGCTTTCGCAGCCGGGTGTTAGCGCAGCCGCGGCCCCGCACTCCCCCGGCGCGGCGAGATTATAGCGGCGCTTGAGCCGGACTCCGGCGATCTCTTCGACAAGGTCCACGAGGTGATTGAACGTGACCGATTCGCCGCTGCCGAGGTTGAGGGGGGCGGGAACGTCGCTCGCGAGGATCTTCTGCGTCCCTTGCGCGCAGTCATCGACGTAGAGAAACGAACGCCGCTGGCATCCGTTCCCCCCCAGATTTCGATTTCGTCGCTCCCCGAGAGCTTGGCCTCGATCACCTTGCGGCAGAGCACGGCGGGGCCTTTTTCGCGGTCTCCCCGGAAGGTGTCGTGCGGGCCGTAAACATTATGGTAGCGGGCCACGCCCGCTTCACGGGCCGCCAGCAGCAGATGCGTGTCGAGAAGCACCGTCAGCATGCAACGCGCGCGGTGGTTTTCGAGAAACCCCATCCCGCCGGTATCGGCGGCCAGGTTGTAGACCGTCCGCGCCCCGGCCACGGCCTGGTGGCACGCCGCGATCCCACGAAGATCGAGCTGCCAGTTTTCCGCCTCGGGAAAGCATTGGTGCCACTGGCCGGGAGGCTTGATGTCCACCGCGCGAACGTGCGAATGGCCCTTCCTCAACAGATCGCGCACGAGATGGCCGCCAATGAAGCCCCCCGCCCCGGCGACAAGAACGGGGTTTTCGGATTCGGGCATCAAGGACATGAGAAAGCGCGGGAAAGAGGCGGGCGGGTACTGGTGGCCCTGCTTGCCGGAAAAATCCAGCGGTTTTCGGCTCCACTTTCGGCGGGATCGGTGTCAGCGTTTTCGCCACGATGAAACTGGTGATTCCGGGCGGATCGGGCCAAGTCGGAACCGCGCTCGCGCGCGCTTTTCACCGCGATGGGCACGAGGTGGTGGTCCTCAGCCGCCAACCGGCTGAAAATACCCCGTGGCGCAGCATCGTGTGGGACGCGCGCGGCGGCGGCGACTGGGAGGCGGAGATGGAGGGGGCCGATGCCGTGATTAACCTGGCGGGGCGCAGCGTCAACTGCCGCTATACGCCCGGCAACTGCCGCGCGATTTTGGAATCCCGCGTCGATTCCACCCGGGCCTTGGGCGATGCCCTTGCGCGGTGCGCCCGCCCTCCGCGCGTCTGGTTTCAGGCAAGCACGGCGACGCTCTATGCCCATCGCTATGACGCCCCCAACGACGAGGAGCGTGGAATCCTTGGCGGGGAGGAACCGGGTGTGCCGGAGACGTGGCGTTTTAGCATCGACGTGGCTCGCGCGTGGGAGCAGGCGGCCAACGCAAGCGCCGCCCGGATTCCGCAGACGCGCCTAGTCCTGATGCGCACGGCGATCGTGATGAGCCCCCAGGCGGGAGGGGCGTTCGATCTTTTGCTGCGGCTGGTCCGGTTCGGCCTCGGCGGGCGTTCGGGTGATGGCCGTCAGTTTGTGTCGTGGATTCACGAGGACGACCTGGTTGCGGCGCTCTATCGGCTTCTGGAGGACGAGAGCTTTGTTGGCCCCGTCAATCTCGCCGCTCCCGAACCGCTGCCGAACGCGGATTTCATGCGCGGGCTTCGCGAGGCGTGGGGCATTCCGTTTGGCCTTCCCGCGGCGCGGTGGATGCTGGAGATCGGTACGTTTTTCCTGCGCACGGAGACGGAGTTGGTCCTCAAAAGCCGCCGCGTTGTCCCCGGCTTGCTGACGCGGCACGGCTTCTCTTTTCAGTACCCGTCCTGGCCGGAGGCGGCGCGCGATCTCTGCGCTCGCTGGCGGCGAGAGCGCGCTGATTCGGGCAAAATAAAGCGGCGCGGGAATAAACCCGCGCCGCTTTTATAACCTTCGATTTGTAGGCGCTCTATGGCTTGGACACCGCCACCGGCTCCGCCGCCGCGGGTTGCGGGGCGGCTGCGGGCTGGGCGGGCGGGTGCGGAAGCACCTTGCGGAACTTCGGCCCGTATTCCGGCCAGGCGGCGAGGATCGACCGGGCCAGCGCGCTCTCCGTGGCGACCAGGTGCCGGTAGATCAACTGCTGGACCGTCACCACATCCTCCGGTTCGAGGCTTTCCAGCGTGACGAGCGCCGGGTTGTAGAGCGATTCGAACTTCCCTTCTTCGTCGAGCACGTAGGCGATGCCGCCGGTCATGCCCGCGCCGAAGTTCTTCCCCGTGCGCCCGAGCACGACCACGGTGCCGTTGGTCATGTATTCGCAGCCGTGGTCGCCGATCCCTTCGATCACCGCTGTCGCGCCCGAGTTGCGGACGCCGAAGCGTTCCCCGGCGCGGCCCGCCGCGAAGAGGATGCCGCCCGTCGCCCCGTAGAGGACGGTGTTGCCGATGATCGAGTTATCCTGAGGCTTGAAGGCGCAGCGCGGGTGCGGGCGAACGACGATTTCGCCGCCGCTCATCCCCTTGCCAACGTAGTCGTTGGCTTCGCCGGTGAGTTCGATCCGTACGCCCCCCGCAAGGAACGCGCCGAGACTCTGGCCCGCGCTCCCTTCCAGCTTGAGCTCCAGCGTCCCTTCCGGGAGCCCCGCCATCCCCCACTGGTAGCCGATCTCGCCGGAGACCTTCGTGCCGATGGAACGGTGCACGTTGGTCACCTCGTACGAGAGCGAGACGGGGCGTTTGTCGCTGATGGCGTCCTTGGCGTCCTGAAGGATCAGGTCGTCGAGCGGACGGTCCCGCGAGGCGTCGTTGCGGCTCCGCGTGCTGTGGCGCGGGCTGCCGTCGGCCGGAGCCGCGCTGGCGAGCAGGCGGGAAAGGTCGAGCGTGTTCGCCTTCGGGTGTCCGGGGACGTGCCGCTGCCGGAGGAACTCCGTGCGGCCCACCAGTTCGTTGATCGTGCGCACCCCGAGCGATGCCATCAACGCGCGCACCTCCTCCGCCACGGCGTTGAAGAAGTTGATGATATGCTCGGGCTTCCCCTTGAACTTCGCGCGCAGCCGTTCGTCCTGCGTGGTGATCCCCACCGGGCAGGTGTTGAGGTGGCACTGGCGGACGTAGACGCACCCGGCGGCGATCAGCGCGATCGTGCCGAAGTTGTACTCCTCCGCGCCGAGAATCGCGGCGTGCACGATGTCGAGGCCGTTGCGCAGGCCGCCGTCGGTCCGCAGCGTCACCCGGTTGCGCAGGCCGTTCATGACAAGCACTTGCTGGGCCTCCGCGATGCCGAGTTCCCACGCGCTCCCCGCGTTCTTGACGGAACTCAGCGGCGAAGCGCCGGTGCCGCCGTCATGCCCGCTGATGAGGATGATGTCGGCGTGCGCCTTGGCCACGCCCGCAGCCACCGTGCCCACACCCGCCTCGGAGACGAGCTTCACGCAGACGCGGGCGCGCGGGTTGACCTCCTTGAGGTCGTGGATGAGCTGGGCGAGATCCTCGATGGAGTAGATGTCGTGGTGCGGCGGCGGGGAGATGAGCGTCACGCCCGGCACGGTGTGCCGGAGCTTGGCGATCAGGCCGCTCACCTTGAAGCCGGGCAACTGCCCGCCTTCGCCCGGCTTGGAGCCTTGCGCCATCTTGATCTCGATCTCCTTCGCGCTGGCGAGGTATGCCGCGTGAACGCCGAAGCGCCCCGAGGCCACTTGCTTGATGGCGCTGTTGGCGAGGTCGCCGTTCTCCCGGCGGCGGAACCGCTCCGGGTCCTCGCCCCCCTCGCCGGAGTTCGACTTGCCGCCGATCCGGTTCATGGCGATGGCGAGGCATTCGTGCATCTCCGGGCTAAGCGCGCCAAGCGACATGCCCGCCGTCGTAAAGCGCCTGCGGATCGACTCGATCTCCTCCACCTCCTCCAGCGGCACGGGGCCGTTGGACGAGGGGACGAACTCGAAGAGATCGCGCAGCGAGATCGGGTGGCTGACCTGGAGCGCCTCCACGTACGCCTTGTAGTCGGCAGGGTTGCCGTTGCGCACAAAGGTGTGGAAGTTCTTGATGACGGGCGGGGTGACGGCGTGCGTCTCGCCCTCCCGGCGGAACCGGAAGTGCCCGGCGTCGGCGAGCAGCGGCGTGCCGTCCTTGTCTGTGGGTACCGGCGCGCCAAACGCCTTCCCGTGCCGCGCGAGGCTTTCGCGCGCGATCTCGACGAAACCGACGCCGCCCACCCCGGAGGGAGTGCCCGCGAAGGCTTTTCCGATCACCGCGTCGCCGATGCCGATGGCCTGGAAGATCTGCGCGCCGTGGTAGCTGGCCAGCACGGAGATGCCCATCTTCGACATGATCTTGAGCAGCCCTTCTTCCAGCGCCTTGCGCAGGTTTGAGACCGCCTGTTCATAGTCGAACCCGCCGAACTGCTGCTTGGCAGGAGCGAGCGCCTTGTCTTTTTCCAGAAGTTCCCGGCAGGTTTCATACGCGAGATACGGGCAGACGGCGCTCGCGCCGTAGCCGATCAGACAGGCGATCTGATGCACGTCACGCGCTTCCGCCGTGTCGCAGATCAGGCTCGCCTTCATGCGCAGCCCGGCGCGGATCAGCCGGTGGTGCACTGCTCCCGTAACCAGGAGCATCGGCACGCCGGCGTTCTGGTGATCCACGGCGCGGTCGCTCAACACGAGCAGCCGCGTCCCCTGGCGCACGCGCAGTTCGGCCTCGTCGCAAATCCGTTCCAGCGCCGTTTCCAGCCCTTCCTCGCCTTCCGCCACCGGCCAGACCGTATCGAGAACGGAGAGCGGATGGTCGGGGATCGCGCCGAGGGCGGCGAACTCGTTCTCCAGGAGGATCGGCGACTGCGCTAGCACGAGGTTGGCGTGCTCGGGCGTCTCCGCGAAGAGATTGCGCCGCCAGCCGAGGCTGGTGTGGAGCGACATAACGACCTTCTCGCGGATCGGGTCGATCGGCGGGTTGGTGACCTGCGCGAAGAGCTGCTTGAAATAAGTGTAGAGCAGCCGGGGCTGGGTCGAAAGGACCGCCAGCGGCGTGTCGTCCCCCATCGAGCCGATTGCTTCGTGGGCGCTCTTTGCCATCGGCTTGAGCACCATTTCGAGCTCCTCGCTGGAGTACCCGGCGGCGATCTGCTTCTGCGTGAGTGTGAGGACGTCAAGCTCCCCTTCCGGCTCGCGCAGCGGGTCCTTCACGAAGGTTTCGAGCGGCTTGAGGTGCTCGCGCACCCACTCGCCGTACGGCTTTGCCGCAGCGAGGCGGTTCTTGATCTCCTCGTCGCGCAGCAGCACGCCTTCCACCGTGTCGATGGCGATCATCTCGCCCGGGGCAAGCCGCCCCTTCTCCAGCACGTGTTCGTCGTCAAACTCAATGGTGCCGACTTCCGAGCCGAGCGAGAAGATGCCGTCGTCGGTCAGCTTGTAGCGGGCCGGGCGCAGCCCGTTCCGGTCCAGGCACGCGCCAACGGTGAGGCCGTCGCTGAAGACGAGCGCCGCCGGGCCGTCCCACGGTTCGTTAAAGGCGCGGTGGTACTCGTGGAAGGCGCGCACCGCCTCCGGCATGTTCTTGTCCGCGCGGAAGGCGGGTGGCACCAGCATCGTCATCGCGTGCAGGATGTTGCGCCCGCTCATCACGAGGGCTTCGAGCGAGTTATCCAGCTCGGCGGAATCCGAGCCGCCCGGCTGGATCACCGGCTTGAGCAGGTCAATGTCCTCGCCCCACGCGCCCGCCTGAAGCTCCGCCTCGCGGGCGTGCATCCAGTTGGCGTTGCCGCGCCGGGTATTGATCTCGCCGTTGTGCGCCAGCATCCGGAAGGGCTGGCCGAGCGGCCAGGTCGGGAAGGTGTTGGTGCTGTAGCGGGAGTGGTAGACGCAGAGCGACGTTTCGTAGTCCGGGCTGGTGAGATCCTTGTAGAAGGTCTCCAGCGTCGGAGAGGTGAGCAGCCCCTTGTAGATGATCGTCCGGTGCGAGAACGACGGGATGTAAAAATGCTTGATCTCCGCTTCGGCGGCGCGCTTCTCGACCTCGTTGCGGATGAGGAAAAGGCGGCGTTCGTATTCGTCGTCGTCCAGGTCCGCCGGGCGGCCGACGAGCACCTGTTCGATGCGCGGCATCGTCATCTGCGCCTTTTCGCCGAGCACCCGCAGGTGCACCGGCACTTCGCGCCAGCCGAAGAGAAAGAGGCCGCGCTTGGCGATGACTTTCTTCACAATCGCCTTGGCGCGCGCCTGAGCGTACGCGTTATCGTGCGGAAGAAAAACGAACCCCACGCCCAGATCCTCGTCGTGGTAAAGCCGGTGGCCGAGCTTGCGCACTTCGGCGGCGAGGAGCTTGTGGGGGATTTGCGTCATGACGCCCGCGCCGTCGCCCGTTTTGGCGTCGGCGTCGATGGCGCCACGGTGAGCCAGATTACGGAGCGCCGTCAGCGCGTGCCGCAGGATGGCGTGGGAACGGACGCCTTTGACAGAGGCGACAAAACCGACGCCGCAGGCGTCGTGTTCCTGGCCGGGGGAGTAGAGCCCCCGCAGCCCGGAGGTCTGATCGAAAATGACCTGATTCATAGACAAGGGAAAATTCCGGTAAGGGTTAAAGCGTGGAAATGCGGTGAGGTGGCATATCGGTTGATGGGTGATAAAGGGCGCGGGGTCCGGCCCGAAACCGTGGAACCGTTTTGGGAAGGCTCTCGGGTAAAGGTGAAACTCCGCAGTCTCGCCATCGTAGCGGTCGAGGATGCCAATTCAAGACATTTTGTTCACGAAAGAGGCGTAAAATTGCAGTCTGTGAAAATACTACGGCTCAAATCGGTCAAAAAGTTGCCACTCCTTACCAATTTTGAGAGAAGCGAATGCCTCAAACCGAAGTTTTCTTCAGAGTAAAGAGAGGCAAAACGGAGGTTTAACGTGACCTCTGGAGAAAACCGGCTAGCATCTCTGGTTTATCCAGCCATGAAAGAACTTGACGAGCAGGAGCGGCTGATTGCCCGCGCCCTCATTCGAGACCCCCGTGAAAGTGACAACGGGATTGGCGAATTGACCGGCGTGAACGTTCGGACCGTCAGCCGCAAGCGCCAGCGCCTGGAGCAGGAGGGGATCTTGAGCTACTACACCCACGTCGATCTCTCGGCGACCGGGACCGGGCAGTTCAACACGCGGCATCTCTACATCATCAAATTCCGGATCGGGATGACCCCGGCCCAGATCCGGAACGACATCGCCAACGAGCCGTTCGTGCGCTCGGTGTTCACGGAGTTCATCTTCGAGAGCCATATCGCCGAGATCGACGGCAAGATCGCCATGCTCCTCTTCATCGACGGGGCGAGCGACGCCGACATCGTGGCGACGGTGCAGGAAAAGCTCGTCCCGCTTCTGCATCGCAATCACGGGCCGGACTCCATCGAGGAGATTTCCACCATGCGGCTGCTAACCCCCGTGCGCGTATTGCGCAACTACGTCACGAACGTCAACGTGAAGGACGGCTACCTGCGCAAAGACTGGCCCGACGAAGCGATCTACGTCGGCCGAGAGCCGGAGCCGGAGCCGGAAGCGGACTCGGAGGCGGCGCGACGGCCCGCACCGGAGCCGACGGTTGGCTTGCGGGCGGTTCGGTAAACCCGGTTACTGTTTCGGCGAGGCGGATGGCTTCGCCGGGGTTGGCGGTTGAACCGCCCTCGGCACGATCGCCAGCGCGTTGCGCACCGGCTTCCACTCCGAATGCGAATACGGAGTCGGGCGGGCGTTCACCCAAAGCGCGGTGGAGCTTCCCCCGTCGAGGTTCAAAGCGCGTTCGACCCGGAGCTCCCGGAAGAGGCCGGGGGTCGCGAGGAGTTCGCCCGCTTCGGCGAGCGTGATCGGCGGCGTAATGAGCAGGGCCGCCACCCCTTTTTTGTCGGCCAGAAGGATGGTCCGCTCCGCCGGGCGCTTGGCGTTGAGCCCCGGGACCGTCGCCCCCTTGTCCACCAGGAACGGCCCGGCCTGGAGCGCCTCGCGGATTTGCGGGCCGCCCCGGTATTCTTCCGTACGCAGCAACGCCGCCCCGCGCGCAGTGACGGCGAGCACGCCCGTGAGCAGATTCGAGTGTTTCTCCAAGGGATGATGCTCGATGCCTCCCCGGATCACGAGGCCCAGCGGCGTGCGGTCCGCGTGGAAAAAGCTGCCGTTGACGCCCGCGAGCGCGCCCGCGTCTTGCAGCGCGGAGGCGACGGTTTCATCCGGCGCGAGATCGACGACTTTCAACGCCGCGCGGGAGCGGTCGAAGAGGACGAGTTGCAGCGCCAGCCGCCGCCCCGCATCGTTGCGGACGCCCCGGATCTGCCGCGAGACCGGCGGGGCCGGTGCGTCGCCTTCCGTCACCACGGTGGGGGAGGCGGCTCCGGGCGATTCCGCGCGCCACCCCGCCTGGAGGGAAGCGGTGGCGGAAAAAAGCAGGGCGGTGAAAAGGCGCATCGTGGAGGGCATGGGCGGGGAGATTGGCGGCGGGGCTGGCGGGGGAGAGGGTGAACGGGATTTCAATTTTCGGGCGGGGGGCGGCGCGCGTCAAGGCGCGTCGAGCGTTGGGAAACGCGCGGCGGAAACTTTGCCGCGCACGGTTGAGGGGGTTGCGCCGCCCCCCGGGTTGGGCATAGCCTGCGGGGATCGTGGCATGAATATCGAAAAGGGCATCATTCTCGCGGGCGGTTCGGGCACTCGGCTTCATCCGCTCACCCGGCTGACGTGCAAGCAGCTCCTGCCGGTTTATGACAAGCCGATGATCTACTACCCGCTGGCGACGTTGATGCTCGGCGGCATCCGCGAAATCCTGCTCATCTCCACGCCTGCGGATCTCCCCCGCTTTCAGGAAATCCTCGGGGATGGCGCGCAGTATGGCATTCATCTCCAGTACGCCGTGCAGGAGCGCCCGGAGGGAATCGCGCAGGCGTTCCTGGTGGGGGAGGAGTTTATCGGCGACTCGGGCGTGAGCCTGATCCTCGGCGACAATCTCTTTTACGGCCCGCTCGATTTTTACCGGCGGGCGCTGGCGCTGGAGCGGGGGGCGTGCGTGTTTGCCTACCCCGTGCGCGATCCGGGGCGGTACGCGGTGGTGGAGTTCGACGCGACGGGCCGGGCGATCAGCCTGGAGGAGAAGCCCTCCCGACCCAAATCCCACTACGCGGTGCCCGGCCTGTATGTCTACGACAACGCGGTGGTGGAGATTTGCCGCCGCCTGAGACCATCGGCGCGCGGCGAGCTGGAGATCACCGATGTGAACCGGGAGTACCTCCGGCGCGGGCAGCTCCGGGTGGAACTGCTCGGGCGCGGCATGGCGTGGCTCGACACGGGGACGCACGAGAGCCTGCTGGAGGCCGCCAACTACGTCGCCGCCATCCAGCACCGCCAGGGGCTGATGATCGCCTGCCTGGAGGAGATCGGGTTCAACCGTGGGTTCCTGACCGTGGAGGCGCTCCGCAGCCGCCTCGCGGAGCTTCCCCGGAACGCATACCGCCACTATCTGGAAGGGGTGCTGGCGGAGGCGGAGGGAGGCTTCCCCCGACCCGCCTGAATCGGCCTGAATCTATTGGGTCTCCTCCTCGTCGAGGATTCCAAGATGCAGCCCGTAGACGCCGATCTCCACATCGGGATGTCCGTTCTGGATGTAGACCTGCATGGAGACGGCGTTCTCGGAAATCTGGTTGCGTCTGGAGCGGTATTTTCTCGATTTGGCAAAACGGAGGTTGAAGTACCGCCATTTGTCGCGGTTCGACGACCCGGAGTTGTTGCACTGGTTATCGCCGACCTTCTCCCCTGCCGCGTTGAAGAAGCGGATGCCGAGGTTTGAATAGCTGCCCGTCGGCTGCCGGATCCAGCCGGAGAGAAGAGAGGTTTTCTCGCTCTGGAGTGCGACTTTCGCCGAACGGGGCAACTCGTCGGAGGACGGGCCTTTCCCTTCGACATGGAAGCTGGTCCCCCGGGAGAGGATTTGCCCGGAAGCGTGGCGCCGATCTTGCGGAGCATGTCCGCTAGTGTAGTGCGCGCGAATAAGAATAACATATAGCTTTTCCTCGTCTCGGCGGCCCCGTTAAGGTGAAGGGCATATACCCGTTGAGCAGCAACGTCCAGAGGCTCGCGGCCACTGCCGGGACGAGCAAGCCACGGGCAAGCGCGCGTTTGGTGCGGGCGATCCGTTGGCGGCGCACCACGCTGTCCCGCCGATGGCGATCCGGAAAACCGGAAAACAACCGGGCGCTGAGGTTTGGAAGCGCGGTGGATTTCCGCGCTTCGGGTATTATTCGAGCGTATGGATAAAGAGGCCCGAACGGAGCTTCGGCTCGAACCAGGTGCTCTTGGGCGGCATGATCTGGCTGGCGTCGGCGATGTCCATGAGCTGCTCCACGGTGGTCGGATGCATCGAAAACGCGACGGCGGCGCGGCCATCGCGCACGCGCGCTTCCAGCTCTCCCGTGCCACGGATACCGCCCACGAAGTCGATGCGGCGGCTGGTGCGCGGGTCGTCGATGCCGAGGATCGGGGCAAGCAGCCGTTCCTGAAGCACGGTCACGTCGAGCCGCTCGATCGGGTCCGCCTCCGGCTGCGCGGGCCAGGCGACCTGCCACCACCGCTCTCCGAGAAACATCCGCACCTCGCCGGGGCGATCCGGGACGGGCGTGGCGTTCTCGCAGAGGGTGAACCCGGCGGCGCGCACCGCTTCCAGGAACGCTTCGGGCGTCTGGCCGTTGAGATCGTGCACCGCCCGGTTGTACGCAAGGATGCGAAGCTGGCTGGCCGGGAAGAGGACGCAGAGGAACCAGTTGTACGGCTCCTCGCCGGTGTGGTTCGGGTTTTTCTCCCGGCGTTCGCGGCCCACGCGGACGGCGCTGGCCGTGCGGTGATGGCCATCGGCGACGTAGGCCGCGGGCACCCGCGCGAAGGCTTCCACGAAACGGGCGCAATGCACGCCCGGCCCCGTGCCCGCCACGCGCCAGACCGTGTGGCCGATGCCGTCGGGAGCGGTGAAGTCGTAGAGCGGCGGGGTCTTGAGCGTCTCCGCCACCAGCGCGTCGAGTTCCGGCGTGTCGCGGTAGGTAAGGAAGACGGGGCCGGTGTTGGCGCTGATCGTGTCGATGAGGCGCGTCCGGTCGTCTTCCTTGTCGCGGCGGGTTTTCTCGTGCTTCTTGATGAGGTCGCGTTCGTAATCCTCGATATGACAAGTGAGCGCGATGCCCGTCTGCGTGTGCCCGCCCATCCGCTGCTGGTAGAGGTAGAGGCACGGCTCCGCTTCGCGCACGAGCGTCCCCTCCGCCTGGAGAGCGAGGAAGGTTTCGCGCGCCTTGGCGTAGACTTCCCCGGAGTACGGGTCGGTCCCGGGAGGGAGGTCGATCTCCGCGCGGTCCACATGCAGGAGGCTCCGGGGATTTCCGGCTGCCAGCGCGGCGGCTTCCCGGGCATCGACCACATCGTACGGGACACAGGCGACTTGCGGGGCAAGGGAATCGGCGGGCCGAAGGCCCTGAAACGGTTTGACGCGAAGCATACGCCAAAGAGCAAAACCGGGCGGCGGGGAGATTTCAAGTTCAACCTCCATTCCCGCCTCGATGCTTGAAAGCGGTTCCGAGGGTTGACGCGGCGGGGATGGCGGTGCACCGTGGCGCCGACTCTGGACTCCACGGCGGGCGCGACTCCCCCTCCGGCTCTCCCCCTTTCCCCCCCCAATGCCGAAATTTTCGCCTCTCCTTCTGCTCGCCCTGCTCGTCCCGCCGCTGCTGCTGGCGGGGTGTGCCGGGGGCGTGCAAAAAGGGGCGGAGGCGGAAGCGGTCGCGGTGTCTGCCGCTGCCAATCTTGCCACGAATCTCACCAAGCACCCGAAAACGCTCCGCGTGCGGACGACCGCCTACACCGGCAGGCGCAACGCCATCGGCAAGCCAGTCTCCCTCGGGCCGGTCATCAGCGCCGCCGCCGACTGGTCGCGGTTTCCGCTCGGCACCCGCTTTCGCATCCGGCAGACCGGGAAGACGTACGTGGTCGATGACTACGGCTCGGCCCTCGTCGGCACGGAGACGATCGACCTCTTGACGTCGAGCGTCTCCGTGGCGCGGCGCTGGGGCGTGCGGTGGGTGGACATCGAGATTCTGGAATGGGGTTCGCCGCGCCGGAGCCTGGAGGTGCTCACCCCGCGCGCCCATGTGCGGCACGTCCGGCCGATGCTCGCGGCACTCCGCGCGCAGTCCGAAGGAATCCCGAAGCGGTTTCACCGGGTCGATCGTTAACGAGGATAGGGGGGTGTCGCGATCGGCGACGCTTGTGTTGTGCTTTCCGGCGCGGTTTCCGGTGGAAACCGGCGCGGGTGCCTGCAAACCGGGCGTGGCATCGCCCCTGCTCTCTCCCGGCGGCAACGGGAGGAGGAAAGGCGATGTTGATCCAAAAGACGTTTCACCTCGGGATGAAAAAGGAGGTTGCCCGGGAAAGGCTCTTTCACGTGCGCGAATACCGGCATGAGCTGCCCGGAGTGGAGCTGGCCGTTACGGCGGCGGCGGCGGAAGCGGTCCATTTCGCCTTCCGGCTGGCCGGGGGGGTGCGCGCCAGGGTGGAGCTGGTCCGCGCGGAGGGGGATAACCCGGCGCAGACGCTCTTTCGCTCGCGCGATGGCAATCTCGACGTGCTCGGGGTGCTGGAGTTCTTCGAGATCAAGCCCGACCTGACGGAGGTGGTCCTGACGCTCGACTACTCGTTTCGCTCGCCGGTTTTCCAGGCGGTCGATTATCTCCTGCACGGGATGGAGCGTTTCATCGACCGGCAGATCGGGAGCATCGAGGCGCATTTCGCCCGGCCTGTCGCGGGATTCCGGGCCGACCGCGATCTCCCCACGCCGATCAACGGAACGCCGCTCTACGCCGACGAGGAGTAGCCGCGCTCTTGCGTTTACGCCTCCGCCAGCCGGGCGAGGAGGCTCGCGCGCGATTCCGGGAGCCGGTGCCCCTGCCAAGTGAGGATGAGGGCGGCAGGCGCGTCGTTCCCGCCGCCCTCCACGCCGAGGCCGAGCAGGCGGGCCAGTTCGTTTTCGAAATGGAGCAGCGCCCGGCGGCCCGGCGGGTGGGTTTCCAGAAAATGGAGCGCGCGCTGCAAAAGATCGTAAAGCTCCGGGGCGGGGTGCTCGGGTTCCGTCGCCAGCTCCAGAAGCTCGACGAAGTACGACGCCAGCTCCACGCGGCCATACTCCCGCCGCAGCCCGTCGTGCGGATCGCGCAGCGCGACTTCCCTGAGCGTGTGGATTTCGCTCCGGCTGCTGCGGGCGAAGGCGATCTCGGCTTCGAAGAAGAGATCGAGCATCCCGGCGAACGGGCCGCGCGGGCGCAGCGCCCCCCGGGCGAGCGTCTTGAGCTTGCCGTGGCCGTGGGTGAGCCAGGTGACAATCAGGCTCGTCTCCGAATACCGGGTGCGGCGGAGCAGGATGGCCGCGGTGCTTTCCATAAGCCCGAGCGTAGCGCGGAGGGCGGGCGCGCGCGAGGGCTTTGCAACCGGGGCCGCTCCGAACGAAGGTGCAGGACGGTATGACCTGGTTTTCGATGGCGTTCCTCCTCTTCTTCGTGCTCGACCCGATCGGGAACATCCCCCTTTTCCTCAACGCGCTGCGCAAGGTGCCGCCCGCGCGCCAGCGCCGGGTGATCGTGCGCGAGTGCGCGCTCGCCTTTGGCGTGCTGCTGCTTTTCATGCTGGCGGGGAAGGTCTTTCTCCAGGCGCTCCATCTCTCGGCGACTTCGCTCGGGATCGCGGGCGGGATCATCCTTTTCCTCATCGCGGTGCGGATGATCTTTCCCACGTCCGAGCATCTCTTCGGCGTCACTTCGGACGCGGAGCCGCTGCTGTTTCCGCTGGCGATCCCGACTGTCGCCGGGCCATCCGCGCTGGCGACGGTGCTGCTGCTCGTCTCCGGGAATCCCGGGCGGCTCGGGGCGTGCCTGGCGGCCTTGGCGACGGCGATGGCCGCTTCCACGCTGATCCTCGTCTGCGCCGGGAGGATCGCCGCGTTCGTCGGCCCCCGGGTGATGACCGCCGCCGAGCGGTTGATGGGGTTGATCCTTACCGCCATTGCCGTGGAGATGTTCCTCCAGGGCATCCGGGCGTTCGTGGAGTCGCTGGCGTGAGGGGCGGGAGAGGGGAGAGGAGAATCAAGCGCGCGGATGCGCCTCGTTGTAGGCTTTTTTCATCCGCTCGATGGAGACGTGCGTGTAGATCTGCGTCGTGGAGAGGCTGGCGTGGCCGAGCAGCGACTGGACGCTGCGCAGGTCCGCCCCGTTGTCGAGCAGGTGCGTGGCAAAGGAGTGCCGCAGCTTGTGCGGGGTGATCCCACGGGGGAGTTCCGCCAGGAGGACGTATTTTTCCAGCATCGCGGCGATGTTGCGCACGGAGAGCCGCTTGCGCAGCTTGGAGAGGAAGAGCGGGCCGGTGCGCACGTCGGCCTCCTCCCGGTAGCGCGCGAGGGCGGCCAGAGCCGGGGCGCCCACCGGGCAGAGCCGCTCCTTGCGCCCTTTGCCGAGCACGCGGACCGACTCCGAATACGGATCGACATCGGCCACGTTCAGCCCCGCGAGCTCCTGGAGGCGAAGCCCGGCGGAGTAGAAAAGCTCCAGGATCGCGGCATCGCGGGCGGGGAGCCAGCGCGGCGCTTTCTTGGAGGGCTTCGCCCGGAGCGGGGCGGTCAGCAGGGCGTCGATCTGCGCGGGCGTGAGCACCACGGGGAGCTTCCGCTCCGCCTTGGGGAGCTGCACCTCCTCCAGAGGGTTGGCGCTCAGCCCGTGCCGCTCCCGCAGAAAACGGTAGAAGCTCCGCAGCGCGGCGAAGTGCAGCCGCACGGAGGCGCGCGCCAGCCCGCTCTTCATGAGGTGGAAGAGAAAAGCGCGGAAATGCTCCGGCCCGCACTCACGCCACGGCGGCGGGGGAGACGGGTTGGCAAAGCCGCGGAAGAGGGCGAGGGAGTGCCGGTAGTTGGTGATCGTGTTCGGGGAGAGATTCCGTTCCGAGTCGAGCGCCTCCAGGAACGCCTCGGCGAGACGGTCTTTTTTCTCTTTTTTCCCTATTTTCTCCTGGCGCCGTGGAGGGGAAGGGGAGGAGGGGGAATCCATCGGCTTCGAGCTGGTTAAGGGATTGGAGCCTCCTTCGGCAGCGGAAGTCAACACCGGGGCACCGCCTCGCGGGCAAGCTGGTCGCAGCGTTCGTTGAGGGCGTGCCCCGCGTGGCCGCGCACCCAGCGCCATTCGATGGCGTGGTCCGCTTGCACCCGGTCGAGTTCCTTCCAGAGATCCTCGTTTTTCACCGGCTCCCGCTTGCGCGTGGTCCACCCTTTCGCTTTCCACTCCCGGAGCCAGCGGGTGACGCCGTGGCGGAGGTAGGTGGAGTCGGTAAAGAGCTCGATCCGGCACGGCTCGCGCAGCGCCCGGAGCGCCTCGATGGCAGCCTGAAGCTCCATCCGGTTATTGGTGGTCGCGGGGGTGCCGCCGCGCAGCTCCTTGGTGCGCCCGTTCCAGAGCAGGATGGCCGCCCAGCCACCCGGGCCGGGGTTGCCACGGCAGGCGCCGTCGGTATAGATCGTCACAGGCTTCAACAAGCCGAGCCATAACGGGAAAACCGGCGGCTTGCCAAATGAAAAGCCCGGGCGAGAGTGTTGCCCGTTTCCCGTGTTGATCCGTTTTATCACCTCTTTTGCCCTTCTCTCCCGGCTGCCGTGGCGGCTGGCGCTCTTTTTTTTCCTGCTCGCGCCGGGCGCGGCGTTCTCCGGGGAGGGGGTGGACCTGAACGCGCTCGTGCTTGCGCAGGTGAAGGCGATGCCGCGCGGCGGCGGCTACGCGACGAGCGCCGAGGCGAGCGGGCGGCTGGCGCGGGCCACCGCGTACGAACCGGGAAAGGAGGGGATCGCCTTGCGGCTCGCCGTCAAAGAGGCGACGCCAAGCTATTGCTCCGGGGCGACATACCTCGTGTTTCTCAAAACGCTCGATGCCCTTCACCGGCAGGGGCGGTTGCCGCTCGACGAGGCCGGGGCGCGGGCGCTGCTCGTGCGGGGGCAGCCGGACGGGGCGGGCATCTGGGGCCGCTGGAACGCCAACGGCCCGGGGACGGCCCGCCTCTTCCACGAGCTGGGGCTGGGCCGCAGCTTTGACGACTTCGAAAAAGCGCGCCCGGGCGATTTCATGAAGATCTTCTGGACGCGCGAGGTGGGCAGCCGCGAGCGCGGCCACTCCGTCGTTTATCTCGGGCGCGAAACACGCGACGGCGTGGAGCAGGTCCGCTTCTGGTCGAGCAACCGGCCAGGAGGGTACGGGGAGAAGACGGTGCCCCGGTGGAAAATCGCCTACGCCATTTTTTCGCGGCTGGAGCATCCGGAAAACCTGGGCCGCCGGGAGCGGCTCCCCGCCCGCGATCCGTACCTCTCCAGCCTCCTCTCGGTGCGCTCCTCCGTGGAAGAGGCCCGCGCCAGGAGCGGCTTCTGAGCGCGAGGGGGGCGCAAGAGGCGGGGCTTGCATTCGCCCCGCTCCCGAATCAAAAAGGAGCCGCTCATGAAAGTCATCGACCGTTACGTCAGCAGGCAGATCCTGCTTGCTTCGTTTTTCGCCGTGGCGGTGCTGAGCGTCGTGCTCGTTTTGGGCAATGTTTTCAAGCAGTTGCTCGATCTGCTCGTTAACCACAACGTACCGCTGGAGTACATCCTCGGCTTCATCGGCTACATTCTCCCGTTTTCGCTCACGTTTACCATTCCGTGGGGCTTTCTGATCGCCGTGCTGCTCGTGTTTGGCAAGCTTTCGGCGGAAAACGAGTTGATCGCCTTCCGCTCCGTCGGGATCGGGATGCCCCGGCTTTGCGCCGCAGTGGGAGTGATCGCCGTGGCGTTCTGTGCCATCTGCCTCTGGATCAACCTCCGCGTGGCCCCCGCCGCCCAGGAGAAGATGAAGGCGACGATTTTCCACATCGCCACGAGCAACCCGCTGGCGATGTTCGGGAGCGACCAGGTGATCGACGAATTTCCCGGCAAGAAGATCTACGTGGAGCGCAAGGAGGGAACCTCGCTCTTCAACATTTTGGTTTACTACCTCGGCGAACACGGCGAGCCGCTCACCGTCCTCCATGCGCACCGGGGCGAACTCCAGACCGATCTGGTGCACAAACAGGTGCTCATGCGGCTCATGGACGCGCGCTACGAGCAGCGCGACCGGGCATTCCCGAAGGATATTACCAGGATCCGCGAGGGGATCAGAATGAAGGAGGGGGTCTTCCCGATTTCGCTCCAGGAGCTTTATGAAAAAAACAAGCGCCGCCGGAGCGTCGGCCAGCGGACGCTGGAGGAGCTCCTCAAGGTGGACACCGCGACGAGTACCGAGCAGGAGCGGACCGCCGCGCTGACGGAAGTGAACAAGCGTTTCTCCTTTTCGCTCGCCTCGATTGCGTTCGCGCTCGTCGGCGTGCCGCTGGCGATCACCGCGCACCGCAAGGAGACCTCCATCGGCATCCTGCTCTCGCTGATCGTGGCGTTCGTCTACTTTTTCTTCATCATCCTGGCGACCACCGTGCGCGATAACCCGAAGTTCCACCCCGAGTGGCTCATCTGGTCGCCCAACGTGATTTTCATCGGGCTGGGAATCTGGCTCTTCTTGCGGCTCGCGCGCCGGTAGGAGGAAACCGGCATTTGAAAATTTGCAAACCGCCTGCTATTTTTCCAAGCATGAGCCTATCTGTTGAAGAGATCGCCGAAGAGGCGCTTTCCCTCCCGAGCGAGGCGCGGGCGCTGCTTGCCGACCGTCTCGTCGAGAGTCTTGATCCTGCCGAAGATCGCGACATCAAACCGCTTTGGGAGGCCGAGGCTCGCCGCCGCCTGGAGGATATTCGTGCCGGGCGGGTTCAAGCCATTCCGGGTGATGAGGCATTGGCTCGCGTCCGTTCGGCGGTCGGGCGATGAAATACGAGTTTCATCCTGAAGCTCTTCGGGAGTTTGAGGAAGCCGCCCGGTACTATGCCGCGTGTCACGCCGGACTGGAGCTTCGGTTCATCGCCAGCATCAAGTCAGCGATTCAGCGGGTTTTGAGTGAACCGTCGCGATGGCGCGCCTTCGACGGAGATGTTCGGCGTTGTCTTGCCCATGTTTTCCCGTACGCAGTACTCTACTCCATCGAGGAGGATCATGTGCTGATTCTCGCGATCATGCATTGTCGCCGTGCTCCGGGCTACTGGAGGCATCGCGGCCAGCCGGAAACTTGAGGTGGATTTTTTAGCCTCCCAGCCTCCCAGCCTCCCAGCCTCCCTTTGGAGCTGATCCCTACGCCCCGCGCGTGGCGGTAAATTTCCCCGGGTTGAGAATCCCGAGCGGGTCGAGCGCGGTCTTGATCGCGGCGTGGACCTCGCGGCTGACGGGCGAGGCGGCGTCGGGCCACCACCGTTCCTTGGCGATGCCGATGCCGTGCTCGCCGGTGATCGCGCCGCCCCACGCCAGCACCTGCGCGAAGAGCGCGTCGAGGGCGTGCCCGACTTTCTCGCGCACCTCGGGGCGGTCGTAGTCCGCCGCCATGATGTTGGTGTGGATGTTGCCGTCGCCCGCGTGGCCGAAGCAGGCGACGGGAAAGCCGTACTTCTCCCGCAGCCCGGCGGCGAACGCCGCCAGATCGGCAAGCCTCCCGCGCGGGACCACGATGTCTTCGTTGAGCTTGGTGAGCCCCGTCGCCTTGAGCGATTGCGAAAACTTCCGCCGCAGCCCCCAGAGCGCCTCGCACTCCGCCTCGCCGAAGGCTTCCGCCAGGTGCAGCGCGCCGAGCTTGCGCACCAGCGCCGCGAGCGCCCGCGCCTCCCCGCGCACGGATTCCTCCTGCCCGTCGAGGTCGATCAGCAGATGCCCCTCTCCCTCCGGGACGATCGCCGCGCCGAAGTATTCGCGCGCGGAGCGGAGCGTGAAGGCGTCGGCGATTTCCAGCGCGGCGGGGAGATACCCGGCCCCGAGCACCCGCTGCACGGCATCCGCCGCTTCGTTAAAAGTCGCGAAGCACGCTGAGATCGTCGCGCGCGCCGGGGGGAGCGGGATCAGCCGCAGCGTCGCCTCCGTGACGACGCCGAGCAACCCTTCCGAGCCGGTAAAGAGGCCCACGAGGTCAAACCCGGTCTTGTTCTTGTGCGTCCGCCCGCCGGTGCGGAGCACTTCGCCGCTGGCAAGCACGACCTCCAGCCCGAGCACGTAGGAGCGGGTCACGCCGTACTTGAGGCAGCGCGGCCCGCCCGCGTTGGTAGCGATGTTCCCGCCCAGGGAGCATTCGTCGAGGCTCGCCGGGTCCGGGGGATAGAAAAGCCCCTGCTCGCGGACGGCAGCCTGGAGCACGCCGGTAATCACCCCCGGCTCCACGACGGCCACGCCGTCCGCCGCGTGGATCTCCCGGATGCGGTTCATCCGCGCCACGGAGAGGGCGATCCCGCCCCGCAGCGGCACGCAGCCGCCGACATAGCCGACGCCCGCGCCGCGTGGCGTCACCGGGATGCGGCGCTCCGAGGCGAAGCGGAGCAGGCGGCTGACCTGCTCCCTGTTTTCCGCGAGTACCACGACTTCCGGCTCGCGGCTGGCGAACCATTTGTCCCGGGCGTGGAGGGCGAGCGTTTCCGCATCGTCGCGCACCACCTCCGGCCCGAGCAGGCTTGCGAGTTCGTCTTTGAGCTTCATCATCGGTCAGAACGGGTTACGGGTCTTTGGGCGCGGGAATCAAGGCGCGCAGGCGGGCGGTGGTCTGGTCGCGGTCGAGACGGCTCGCGGCCACGTCGAGGACGAGAGCTTCCCAGGCGTCCACCGGGAGATCGGGGCACTTCAGCAACCCGTTGCACTTGAGGAAAACGAGGCAGGAAGCGAGCGCCGTCCTCTTGTTGCCGTCGATGAACGGATGGTTGCGGCAGAGGTAAAAAAGATAAGCCGCCGCCACTTCGATGGAATCGCTCAGGATCGGCTGCCCCATCATGGTCGCCTGGGGAGCCGCCACGGCGGATTCCAGCAACCCTTCGTCGCGCAGCCCGGGCGAGCCGCCATGCGCGGCGAGCACCTCCGCGTGGATCGCCTTGACCGCCGAGGGTGTGAGGTGTTCGAGCGGAGCGTTCATGAGAGAAGCCGGAACAGCTCGGAGTTGGACTGGATCAGTTCGCGGGCGTTCTTCGCCGCCGCTTCGGGCGTGATGACGGGGCGCAGAGGCACCAACGTGATCGCCCCTCCCTCATGAACCGTCACATCCACCTGATCCCCCACCCGGAGGCGGGTCAGGTCGAGCAGCGTCGAATCGAAAATGATCCCCTGGGAGTTGCCGATTTTGGTGATCGTCTTGACCATGCCGTAAAACTATGTATTACGAGGCCGATTTCAACCAGAATCGGCTCCCCGCTCACAGTTTCAGCGCCCGCTGGCGGTAGTGTTCGTCGATCCGGTTGGCGATCCGGTCTACGTCCTCAGGGGTGAGGAACTTCGGCCCGCCCATCGCGGCGGCTCCGGCGAAGATGGCGGCGCTCTTCTCCGCCATGAACATCGCCGCCTTCACCGCTTCGGGCGAAGCGCCGAGCGTGATGAGCCCGTGGTTCTCCAGCAGGATGACGCGCGGCGGCTGGCCCCATTTTTCCGCATGGCGCTGCGTCTCCTCGCGGATCGCCTGCGAGAGCTTCAAGCCTGGGTCGGTGTACGGGACGAAGCCGGAAGCCGGGCCGCAGCAGACGATCTCGTCGGGGAAGAGCTTGCGCTGGGCGAAATCGAGGGCGCGCGGCGAGCAAAGGATCTGGTTGACCGTGACGGAGTGGGTATGGCCGACGAAATTCACCCCCGGCAGCGAAAGAAGATAGGCGTGGAAAAGCGCCTCGACAGAGGGCTTCTTCGCCTGCGGATCGACGCGGCAGGCAAAAAGCTCGTCCTCGATCTGCTGGTCGGAAAGGTCGTCACGCTCCAGCATCGCCAGCAGCGGCGCAAAGCGGCATTCCACCACGTCGGCTTCCGTGAGCGTACCGAGGGAGCTGCCGCTGGCCTTGACGAGGAAGGTCTCTTCTCCCAGGCGGCAGGAGGTGTTTCCCTCGCCGAGAATGGCGAGCTTGCGGTGTTCGGCTCCGAGGTCGTGCGAGAGGGCGATGAGGCGTTGTTTCTCCGAAGAGTGCATCCCGAAGGTATAAGGCGGGGAAGGGGAGGAGGGCAATCCATGAAATTGAGGTGCGCGCGGGGGCGCGGGATTTTCCGGGTTTCCGGTTTCGCCTCCGCGCTGGTATGGGTGGAGGATGCGCAAGACGAAGATCGTTTGCACCCTCGGTCCCGCTTCCGGCAGCAGGGAGACGCTTCGCGAACTGGTGGCGGCGGGAGCCAATCTTTTCCGGCTGAACATGAGCCACGCCGCGCACGACTGGGTGCGCGCCGTTGTCCCGGAGATCCGCGCCGTCGCGGAGGAACTCCGCGAGCCGGTCGGCATCCTCCTCGATACCCAGGGGCCGGCCATCCGCACGGGCGACCTCCCTGGCAAGCTCGAACTCAAGCCGGGCGATCTCCTGGAGCTGCGGCTGCGCGGCGCGCCCGCGCGGGAGGCGTACTCCACGGAGGTCAACTACGACGGCCTCGTGGACGACCTGCAAGAGGGCCATAAGGTGCTCGTCGATAACGGCCTCATCCACCTCGAAGTGGTGGAAAAACAGGCCGACCGCCTCCTCTGCCGCGTCCTGACGGCGGGGACGCTCGGTTCGCGGCGGCACATCAACCTGCCGGGGGTGAAGGTCCAGCTCCCCGCGCTGACGGAGAAAGACCGCGCCGACATCGCCCTCGGGACCGAGATGGGAGTCGATCTCGTCGCGTTGAGCTTCTGCCGGGAGGCAGCGGACGTGGAAATGCTGCGCGAGCTGCTGCGCGCGCACGGCAGCCAGGCGCGCGTCGTGGCGAAGATCGAGGACCAGCTTGCCGTGCACAACCTCCGGGAGATCGTGGAGAAGGGGGACATCGTGATGGTGGCGCGGGGCGATCTCGGCATCGAGTGCGCGATGGAAGAGCTGCCGATCATCCAGCGGCGCATCGTCAAGCTCTGCCACCGCCTGGGCCGCCCGGTGATCGTCGCCACGCAGCTTCTGGAGTCGATGATTTCCAGCCCGATGCCGACGCGCGCCGAAGTGACCGACGTGGCCAACGCCGCCTTCGAGCAGGCCGACGCCGTGATGCTGAGCGGGGAGACCGCCGTTGGCCGCTACCCCGTCGAATGCGTGAAAGTGCTCGACCGCGTGACACGCCGCATCGAGCGGAGCGGCGGAGCCGGGTACGCCGCCGAGGCGATCCTGCGCACCGACCGCGAGCGGACGATGCAAGCCGCCGTGGTGCTCGCCAACTCGCTGGAGCGTTCCGCGCTTGTGGTCTTCACCCGCCGGGGGCTTGTCGCCAACGTGATCTCCTCGCGCCGCCCGCTGCGCGCGCCGATCTTCGCCTTCACCGACAACGAAGCCGTCTGCCGCCGCATCGTGCTCAACTGGGGAACCTACCCGATGCTGATGCCCTTCGACGCCGACCCGGATGCCACGCTGCGCCGCGCGGCGGAGCAGTTGCGCGAGCGGGGGTTCGTCACGCCCGGCGACAAGCTTGTCATCGTAAGCGACCTCCTCTGCCGGGAGGACCTTTACGACTCGATCCAGGTCCGGCCTGTTTTATAAAACAGGCTCTTCGGGGAGCGTGCAGCGCGCTTTCATATATTCGAGCGCCCGCCGTGCCGGTTCCGCCGGGAACGGTTCGTCGCGCTCCAGGTACTCGTCGCAGAGGCGATGGAACTCCGCCTCCGTCGTGGCGCGGCGGATGGCGTGGAGGAACGCTTCGTCCTCGCCGATCCCCTGGCCGATGAAGTTCATGTACCGCTTCATCTTCGAGACGTTGGCCGCTTCGGGAAGACGCGGTACGCGGGTTTCCGCGAAAAGCACGTCGATGTAGCCACGCAGATCGCGCAGTGTCGGCTGGAACACGGGCCGCCCCTCGGCCTCGTCGCGCAGTTGCCCGAAGAGCCACGGGTTGCGGATCGCCCCGCGCCCGATCATCAGCCCCGCCGCGCCGGTGGCCGCCACGGTTTCGCGCGCCAGCGCGACGGAGAGGACATTGCCGTTGGCGAAGACCGGCGCGTCGAGCCGCTCCACGGCCTGGCGGATGCGGTCGAGGTGCACACGCGTGCGGTACATCTCCCGGACGGTGCGCCCGTGCACGGTGAAGGCATCGACGCGGTGCCGGGCGAAGAGGTCGAGCAGACGGTCGAACTCGCACGGGTCGTCGTAGCCGATCCGGGTCTTGACCGTGAAGGCGACGCCAACGGCGTCACGGAGCGCGGCGAGGATGGCGTCGATCTGCTCCGGGTGCTTGAGCAGGCCGCCGCCCGCGTTTTTCTTGCAGACGATCGGGGCGGGGCAGCCGAGGTTCAGGTCGATGCCGATGACGTTGTGCCGCTGGAGCGCCTCCGCCGTGCGGACGAGGGAGGGGATGTCCTCGCCGATCATCTGCGCGATCACGGGCCGCCCCGTCGGGTTGCTGTCGATGTCGGCGAGGAGATGCCGCTCCGGCTTCGAGTCGCGGTGAACACGGAAGTATTCCGTGAAGTAGACATCCGGGCCGCCGTAGCGGTGCATCACCCGCCAGAAAGGGAGATCGGTCACATCCTGCATCGGCGCGAGCAGAAGCAGCGGGCGGTGGCCGGGGATCAGGGCGCGGAGGGAAGGCATGAGGGCATGGAGGAACCTGGCCCAGCCTCCGGGGGGAGCGCGCCTTTGGCAAGCGTTCTTGCCATGCTTTCCGTTGCGGGCGGGGGCGATCCCGTGCGTTGCATTTGCCGTCAACGGGGCGTATAAACACCCTTCATGATCGACTACATGCAGAAGGGCGGGCCGCTGATGTGGCTTCTGCTGCTGCTGAGCATTCTCTCCGTCACTCTGTTTTTCGAACGCCTGGTCTACTACCACCGCGCGACCATCCGCGTGGGCGAGTTTCTTCGCGGGCTGGCGAATTTGATTGGCCGCCGCAACTTCGCCGAGGCGCTGCACGAAAGCGCCGGAACGCCGGGGCCGGTCGCCCGGGTGATCCACGCCGCGATCCTCCGGCACGACGCGCCGCGCCCGGAACTCCGGCAGATCGCCCAGGAGGCGGGCCAGTTGGAAGTGCCGAAGCTGGAGCGGTATCTGCCGATGCTCGCGGCGATCGCCTACGTCGCCCCGCTAGTCGGGCTGCTCGGCACCGTGACCGGGTTGATCGACGCCTTTGTCGCGCTCTCCAGCCAGGCGGGCGCGGCGACGACGATGGAAGTCTCCGCCGGGATCTACAAGAGCCTGCTGACCACGGCGGCGGGCCTGGTGGTGGCGATCCCGACGGCGCTGGCGCACAGTTTTCTCTCCTCGCGGGTCAACTCCCTTCTCCACGACATGGAGCGGGGCGGCATCGAGATCGTCAACCTGCTCGCCGCAAAGACGGAGAAGAGCGCCGCGAGCCCTGAAAACGCCGGGATCATCGAGTTCGAAGCGCGCAAGCCCGCAGCCCGCGCGGCGGAATAACCCTCCTTTTTTCGTGAAACTGCACCGGACGGCCACGCACCATAATCCGCAGAATCTTTTCCTGATTCCGCTGGTGAACGTCCTCGCGCTGGTGCTGGCGTTCGCCACGTTGAGCGGGAACTTCGTGGCGCAGCCGGGCATCTCCGTCTCGCTGCCGTTTACGCCGTTCGCCCTGGGGCCGCAGCGCAATGCGCAGATCGTCCAGATCACCGCCGGGGCGGTTCCGGTGATCTACTTCCACGAGCGGAAAGTCACCGCGCGGGAACTCGACGCGCTCCTCGCGCGCTCGGAGGGGCGGGACCGTTCGCTGGTGATCCGGGCCGACGGCGCGGTGCCGCACGCGACCGTCACCGAGGTCATGAACATCGGCCTGCAACGCGGGTTCTCCGTCGCCATTGCGGGTGCTTCGGTGCCTTCGCGATGATGCCGCCCGGTTCCCCCCCATCCCCCCCGCTTGCTCCGGGACGGCGGTTGCTGGTCTTTCATTGGCCCGAGCGGAGCGTTTCGTTCGTCCTGCCGCTGCTCTTCGTGCTGGCGGTGGCGGTGCACGCGGGGGCGTTTTACGTGTTCCAGGCGGTTTACCCCCCCGTGGCCTCGGCGATGCCGCCCGCCGCCGGGGTAACGCTGATTACCGCCTCCTCCCCGGCCAACCGGGCGCTGCTCGACTGGATCGACTCGCAGAACCCGGTCCGCGCGCCGCGCCTCCAGGAGACGACGCCAAACGGTCTGGGCCTGGGCCTGGGCCTGGGCGAGATCGCCTACGTCCCTTCGTACGCCTCGGCGCGCACGCTCCCCGTCGCCGCGGAACCCGATGCCCCGGCCAGATCGGAACCGGCTTACCCGCCCGCCTACGATCCGCTCGCGCTCCTTTCGCCAGTGTCGGCCCCGCGCGAGACGCCCCGCGCGGCGGTGCGTTCTTCGCTCCGGTTTTCCGGGCCGCTGCGGCAGCGGGCTCCAGGCGGGAACGGCAAGGACGAACCGCTCGCTTTCTCCACGCGGGCGACAGGGAGCCTGCTGCCGAGCGTTTTTCTGGTTGGCATCGGCAGGCAGGGGGAGGTCGGCTACGTTTTTCTTCAGTCGGGCTCCGGCAACCGGGCGTTGGACGAGGAGGCCGAGCGGCTCCTCGCGCGGCGCGTTTTCACACGGGAGGAGGGGGCGGCCGGAGTGGAGTGGGGGTTTGCCACGTTTGCCTGGGGGGCGGATGTTTTCGCTGCGTCGGTGCCCGCTTCGGAGCCCACTTCGGCGTCCATGACCGCCTCGCCTTCTCAACCTTCCGCCACGCGATGATCCGGATCAGCCTCACCTACCTCATCTTTCTCTACCTCTTCCTGTTCCTGAGCGTGGTGTTCGCGCTTTGGGTCGGCGCGGGGTGGCGGCGGCAGCGGCGCGAACGGCTGGCGCTGCGCGATCGCCTCCGCTGCAAGCTCTGCGCGTTCGAGTTCGAGGAGCCGACCGGGGAGGCGCTCCCCCGCTGCCCGCGCTGCGGCAGCCTCAACGAGCGGGAACGCTTCCGCACTTTGTGACGTACTTTGTGAGCTTGCAAGGGAGGGGCGATCTCCCGCATCATCGGACATGACATCCGTACGCGATTTTGCCGACGGCACCGACCGTGCCGACGGCGCGTTCTACAAGGCGGCCTCCGAATTTTTCGCCGACAACGCCAGCGTCGCCCTCACCTACGACGACGTTTCCCTGGCGACGCTCTACTCCGAGATCCTGCCGCGCGAGGCGAATCTCGAAACCTCCCTGGCGGAATCGCTGTGCCTGCGCATCCCGGTCATCTCCGCCGACATGGACACCGTTACGGAGTCGGGGATGGCGATTGCGATGGCGCTCGGCGGCGGCCTGGGGTTGATCCATTACAACATGCCCGAGCGGCAGCAGCTCTCCGAGGTGAGCCGCGTGAAGAACCACGTACACGGGTTGATCCAGGAGCCGATCAAGGTGGCGCCGGGGCAACTGATCGGCGAGGTGCTTGAGCGCGTTGAGGAGAAGCGGTTCTCCTTCAGCACATTTCCGGTTGTGGACGAGCACGACCGCCTGCTCGGGCTGCTGCCGGGGCATGTGCTCAAGCGGCGCTACGCCAGCAAAAAGGTGAGCGAGGCGATGACGCCGCGCGCCGCCCTCCACACCTTGCGCCAGGACGAACTGGGGGGCGACCCGATCGCCCGCGCGGACCGCTTTTTCACCGAACACCTCGGCATTCACAAGCTGCTGGTCGTGGACCGGGAGGACCGGCTGCGCGGCCTTTTCACCTTGAGCGACGTGGAGCGGATCACCCAGGAGCACCACGAGCAGCTCAAACCGGCGCGCGACGGGAATTTCCGGCTCATCTGCGGGGCGGCGGTTTCCGCGACCCGGAGTTCCACGGGCGAGCTGGACAAGGAGCGCATCCGCGCGCATGTCGGCGCGCTGGTGGAGCGCGGCGTGGACGTGGTGGCCGTCTCGACGGCGCACGGGCACAGCAAGGGGGTGGGGGAGACGGTAAAGCTCATCCGCGAGGCGTTCCCCGAGCTGCCGATCATCGCCGGGAATGTCACCAGCGGCGCGGGGGTCGAATTTCTGGCGGAGTGCGGCGCCAACGCGATCAAGGTCGGGCAGGGGCCGGGGTCGATCTGCACCACGCGGGTGGTTGCGGGCGTCGGCATCCCGCAGTTGACGGCGCTCTATGTCGCCGGGCGCGCGGCGGCGAAAAAGGGGGTGCGCATCATCGCCGACGGCGGCGTGACGAAATCGGGCGACATCGTGAAGGCATTGACGCTCTCCGACGCCGTGATCTGCGGCGGCCTCCTGGCCGGATGCCCGGAAGCGCCGGGGCAGATCATGGAGATCAACGGCAAACTTTATAAACAGTACCGCGGTATGGGGAGCCTCGCGGCGATGCAGGCCGGGTCTGCCGCACGCTACGGCCACACCAGGCGCGACGCCACGCGGAAGGTGGCGGCGGAGGGGGTCGAGGCGCTCAAGGAGGTTTCCGCATCGCTCGACACCGTGCTCACGCAACTGGTGGGCGGCATCCAGTCGGGGATGGGGTATCTCGGTGCGGCCACGCTCGCGCAGCTCAAGGAGAAGGCGCGCTATATCCGCGTCACCCCGGCGGGACAGCGCGAATCTGGCACGCACGACGTGATCGAGGTGAAGACCGGAGGGGCGAGTACGGGGGCGTAGGGGAGGCGGTGGGGGAAATGAGGGAGATCGAGGCGGGCGAAAGCGGGGAGCCAAGGTGGCTCAGCCTTCACTCCTGCATGCGTACCAGACACTGCTGAACAGAAACAAGACAGCGATGGCGAACGTGGAAAGTGTGAGCATGTCCTGATTTCAGGGGAGCAGCCGCCATGCCACCCTGAGTAAGCGGCTCGGCTTGCCTTGGGCCTTGGGCCGTGGGCCGTGGGCCGTGGGCCGTGGGCCCGCATCCGCGCCGCCGCCCGCGTCGTTACGCCGACGGGGAGGAGGCTTCGGTGCCGTGCTCCGCCTGCTCTGCCTTGATGGCGTCGCGCAGTTCGGCGGCGCGTTCGTACGCTTCCGCTGCGATGGCGCGGTCCATCTCCTGCTGGAGCTTTTCGAGCCGGGAGAGCGGGCGCTGGGCGCGCAGCTCTTCAAGCCATTGCTCCAGAAACTGGATCTCCGCGCTGTTCTGGACCGCCTCGGGGCGCTCCTGGAGTGTTTCGAGAATCTTGTCGCGGCCCCGCTCGATCTGCCGCAGGGCGGCCCCGTAGTCGTTGCGCTCCAGCTCGATGGACGCCTTGGCGCGGGTGTTCATCATCAGGAGGTAGGGGCGGAACTGCTCGACCTGCCAAGAAAGCTCCTCGCGCTCGGCGTACCGGGCGATGAAGTTGAGCAGCTCCAGGTTCCGGTGAGTATCGCGGACGACCCCGGAGTAGTCCTCAAGCTGGAAGAGCGAGATGTAGCGGTGATAATACTGGATACCCTCATGCTGAAGCTCGGCGCATTCGTCGGAGCTGAGGGTGAAGGCGTTCCCCTTCCCCTGCGCCTCGGCGGCGCGCTCCTGGTGCCACTCCAGCAGCGATTCGCACCCATGCGGGCGCTGGCCGTCGGGCCTGCCGCTGAGCTCCATCTGGATAAGGCCGAGGTCGATCCGGAGCTGGAGCTTTTCCTTTCCGTCGTTGCCCGCCACCCGGCGAACGCGGATCTGCCCCGGCTCGTGCGGCCAGCCGTCGAGGAGGTTGTTCAGGTCCAGATTCATCTCCTGAATTATCGGGGGCGCAAAGTCGCTTTGCAAGCGCCCTGTTCACACGGAGGCGGCCTCGGTCTGCTCCATCGTCCCCTTGAAACGGGAGGGCGGTTCCTCCACGCCGAAGTTCATCGCGCCGAGCGTGGCGATCCGCTCCCGCTCGTCGGCTTCCAGCGGCGGGCAGTCGGGCGCGGCGGCGAATTCCACGAGCTGTTTTTCGTCATAGATATTTGGCAGCGTGGAGGCGACACGCGAGTCCGCCAAGACCCACTGGAGCGCGGCCTGGCCTAGCGTCCGCCCGTCGCGTTCCAGAAAGCGGAGCGTCTCGACCTTCCGGCAGCCGTGGAGAAGCCAGCTCCGGGGGCGGTGGCGGCGGTGGTCGTTGGGCGGGAAAACGGTTTCCGGCGTGTAGTGCCCCTCCAGCAGCCCGCTGGAGTGCGGCACGCGGATCAGCCCCATCGTCCTCTTGCCCGCGTCGGCGGCGACTTGCTGGAGCGTGCGGCCGGGGTGCGGTTCCAGAATGTTGTAGATATGCTGGAGACTCGTGAACTCCCGCTCGCGCAAAGCGCGCACCCCTTCCCAAAGCCAGCCGATGGCCGGGCCGAGCGCCACCCCGGCGTACCGGATTTTTCCGGCCGCGCGGAGCGCATCGAGCGTCTCCCAGAGCGCGTCGTCCTCCACCTGTTCCATCCGGATGTTGTGGAGCTGCATCAGGTCCACGCGGTCGGTTTTCAGCCGCCGGAGCGCGGCATCGGTCGCGCGGGTCAGCGCGGCGGGGGAAAAATCGTGTGGGATTTCGCTCTGGCCGCGCCGTCTGGATTCGCCGAAACGGACGAAATCGTAGCCGATCTTCGTGGCGATCACCACGTCGTCGCGGCGGTCGGGAAACGCCTTGGCCAGAAGTTCCTCGCTCCGCCCGTTGCCGTAGGTGTCGGCGGCGTCGAAGAGGGTGATGCCGAGGTCGAACGCCTTGTGCAGAAGCGCGATCGCCTCGGCGTCCGTGTACGCGCCCCACCAGCCTGTCGCCACGGTCCAAAGGCCAAAGCCGACTTCGCTCACCGTGAGGTTTGTATTTAAATAAGTGCGATACTTCATGAATACATCCAATAACGCCCAACCTGGCGGGCGGGGCAAGCCGTGAAGCGCCCGCCCGAGGGCGGGTCCGCGCGCGCCGCGCCGCCGCACCGTTGAATTTCTCAAAAGTTCCCTTGCGGGCGGGAGGCGGCTGGGGTAGACATCTCCTTCCCGAATTTGATTTGGGCTGCCCGGGTCTTCCGGGCGGCGAAGAGACTTCCCGCGCTGCCTCTGGCAGGCAAAGCCGCTTAAAGCGCGCAAAACGCGCAGAAATATCTTGCGCGTGGAGAGGATTCGTCTACAGTTCGCGCTCCCCGCAACCAGTGTGGACGTGGTAAGCCCACTGAGAGGCGGGTTTTTAGTCCCCGTAAACCAGGGAAATTTTTAATAGAAATGCCAACGATCAACCAGCTTGTCCGGAAGGGACGCAAACAGGTGACGGTGAAATCCAAATCACCGGCTCTCGTGAATTGCCCGCAGCGCCGTGGTGTCTGCGTGCAGGTGATGACCCGCACGCCCAAGAAGCCGAACTCGGCCCTGCGCAAGGTAGCCAAGGTACGGTTGACGAACGGGCAGGAAGTCATCGCCTACATCCCCGGCGAGGGGCATAACCTCCAGGAGCACTCGATTGTCCTGGTTCGCGGTGGTCGTGTGAAAGATCTCCCCGGTGTCCGCTACCATATCGTACGCGGCACGCTCGACGCGCTTGGGGTGGATGGCCGTCGCCGCTCCCGCTCCAAATACGGGGCCAAACGCCCGAAACCGGGCCAGGAAGCCGCCGCCGCGAAGGGTAAGGGCGGGAAGCGGAAATAAAGGAAACCACGCCAGGGCGTAGCAACATCCAATTTTCAGAAAGCGATCACCATGTCTCGTAGACGCAGAGTCATCAAAAAGGTTGAGAAGTTCGACAGCCGCTACGGCAGCCCCGTTGTGGCCCGGCTCATCAGCACCATCATGCAGAGCGGCAAGAAGTCGATCGCCGAACGGATCGTCTACACCGCCATCGAAAAGACCCGCGAAGGGTCGGATGCGGTCGATCCGCTCGAAACGCTCAACAAGGCAATCGACAACGTGAAGCCGCGTCTTGAGGTCAAGTCCCGCCGCGTCGGTGGCGCGACCTATCAGGTGCCGATGGAGGTGCCCCCGGCCCGCCAGCTCGCTCTGGCGATGCGCTGGATCGTCGGTTTCGCAGGCAAGCGCAAGAGCATCTCCATGGTGGACGCCCTCGCTGGTGAACTCAAGGAAGCCGCCGCCGGGCAGGGGAACGCGATCAAAAAGCGCGACGACACCCACAAGATGGCCCAGGCCAACCGCGCGTTTGCCCATTTCCGCTTCTAACCTGCTTTTTTCTTACCGTGGCTGATTCCGTTTCCAATCCGAACTCTCCGAACCGCGCCTATCCGCTGGAGCGCACCCGTAACATCGGGATTGCCGCGCACATCGACGCCGGTAAGACGACCACCACCGAGCGCATTCTCTTCTACACCGGCATGATCCACAAGATCGGCGAGGTGCACGAAGGGACTGCCACGACGGACTGGATGGAGCAGGAGCGCGAGCGCGGGATCACGATTACTTCCGCCGCCACGACCTGTTTCTGGAGCCAGCGCAAGGAAGAGGGCGTTTTCAAGCTTTACGAGGGGGTCAAGCAGCGCGTCAACATCATCGACACCCCGGGTCACGTCGATTTTACCGCCGAGGTGGAGCGTTCGCTCCGCGTGCTCGACGGCGCGGTTGCCGTGTTCTGTGGCGTCGCGGGCGTGCAGCCGCAGTCGGAGACGGTCTGGCGACAGGCGACCAAGTACAACGTACCGCGCATCGCGTTCGTCAACAAGATGGACCGCACCGGCGCGAACTTCGAGAACGCCGTCAACGACATGCGGACGAAGCTCGGTGCGAATGCCTGGCCGGTTCTGATGCCGCTTGGCCGGGAGGACCATCTTCACGGGCAGATCGACATCATCAACAAGAAGGCGTTCGTCTACACCGACAGCGACGTTCTTGGCTCCACCTACACGATCGAGGAGATTCCTGCCGAGCTCAAAGAAAGCGTGGACGAGGCGTATGAAGGTCTTGTGAGCGCCGTGGCGGATCTCGACGATGAACTCGGGATGCTCTTCCTGGAAGAGAAGCCGATCACCGTTTCCGACCTCAAGGCGGCGATCCGCCGCCAGACCATCGCGAACCGCTTTGTGCCGGTCGTCGGGGGTTCCGCTTTCAAAAACAAAGGCGTTCAGGCGCTCGTGGACGCGGTGGTGGATTACCTCCCGAGCCCGCTCGATATTCCGCCCGCCCGTGGCCAGAACCCGGACGACGGCGAGCCGATGGACGCGCCCTCCGATGACAACGGGAACTTCTGCTCGCTTGCCTTCAAGCTCTGGAGCGATCCGTTCGTTGGAAAACTCGTTTTCTTCCGCGTTTACTCCGGCAAGCTCGCCAAGGGCGACACGGTTTACAACCCGCGCACCAACAAGCGCGAGCGCATCAGTCGCCTCATCCAGATTCAGGCCGACAAGCGCGAGGATATTGACGTCTGCTACTCCGGCGACATCGCCGCCATCGTCGGCATCAAGAACATCACCACCGGCGACACGCTTTGCGACGAGGATCACCCGATCCTTCTCGAACCGCCTTCGTTCCCTGATCCGGTCATTTCGATGGCCATTGAGCCGAAGACCAAGGTTGACCAGGAGAAGATGGGCAACGCGCTCCAGCGCCTGGCCGAAGAAGACCCGACTTTCCGCGTCACCTCCAACGAGGAAACTGGCCAGACATTGATTGCGGGGATGGGCGAGTTGCACCTCGAGATCATCCGCGACCGACTCCTGCGCGAGTTCAAGGTCGATGCCAATTCCGGCAAACCGCAGATCGCCTACCGCGAAACGATCACCGCCACCGCCACCGGCGAGGGCAAGCTCGTCAAGCAGTCGGGCGGGCGCGGCCAGTACGGGCACGTCATCGTCAATGTCGCCCCGAACGAGCGCGGCAAGGGGATCACCATCGAGAACAAGACGGTCGGTGGGTCGATTCCGAAAGACTTCATCCCTGCCGTCAAGAAGGGTCTTGAGGAAGCGGTTCTCAACGGCGTTGTCGGCGGCTATCCGGTCATCGACGTGAACATCGACATTGTGGACGGTTCGTTCCACGAGGTCGATTCGAACGAAATGGCATTCAAAATGGCGGCGATCTTCGCGGCCAAGGACGGCTTCAAGAAAGCGAAGTCGATTCTGCTGGAGCCGATCATGAAGGTGGAGAACGTCACCCCGGAAGAGTACCAGGGCGATATTCTCGGCGATCTCAACCGCCGTCGCGGGCGCATCCAGAGCATGGAATCGAAGGGAAACCTCTCCGCCGTCCACGCCGAAGTGCCGCTGGCCGAGATGTTCGGCTACTCGACCGCTATTCGCTCTCTCTCCAAGGGGCGTTCCTCGTACTCCATGGAGCCTTCCCACTTCGAACAGGTGCCCGCCAGCGTGCTGGCAGCGGTACTCGACCAAAAGGGTTGATGACAAGACCCGGTAATTCGACCCAAGCATCCAGAAGCCCATTTTTATGACCAACGGCCAACGCATTCGCATCCGGCTCAAAGCCTTCGACTACCGGACGCTCGACCAGTCCTCGCTGGACATCGTGGAGACCGCCAAGCGCACCGGCGCCAAGGTGGCAGGGCCGATCCCGCTCCCGACCCGAATCGAGAAATTTACGGTAAACCGCTCTCCGCACGTCGATAAAAAGTCGATGGACCAGTTCGAAATCCGCACGCACAAACGCCTGCTGGACATCATCGAACCGACCGCGAAGACGGTGGACGAACTCAAGAAGCTGAACCTCCCGGCTGGTGTGGATATCACCATCAAGATCTGACCGGTGTTCACGACCCAACTGACGCAATGAGATACGGACTTTTAGGAAAAAAAATCGGGATGACCCGGATTTACGACGAGAAGGGGCGCTCAACCCCCGTCACCGTCGTCGCCGTGGGGGGCAACACGCTTCTCCAGGTCAAGACGCTTGAAAAGGATGGCTACTCCGCCATTCAAGTCGGCTTCGACACCCAGAAAGAATCCCGCGTGACCAAGCCGGAACTGGGCCACTTCAAGAAGGCCAACTCCGAGACCAAGAAGCGTGTGGGCGAGTTTCGCCTCGCGGATGGCGACAAGGTGGAGGGCGAACTGAACCTCACCGCGTCTCACTTTCAGGTCGGCCAGATCGTTGACGTCATTGGGCGTTCCAAAGGGCGCGGTTTCCAGGGCATCGTTCGCAAGCACGGTGCCGCCGGGCAGCCTGCCTCGCACGGGTCGATGATGCATCGCCGTCCGGGCGCCATCGGCAACCGTTCCACACCGGGCCGGATCTGGAAAAACCAGTCGATGCCCGGTCACATGGGCGACGACCGGATTACCGTCCAGAATCTTTCCATCGTTCAGGTTCGCGAGGCCGAGCAGCTCCTGCTCATCAAGGGCGCGATCCCCGGGGCAAACGGCGGCTACGTCGTCGTCCGCCCCGCCAAAAAGAAGCCCCTTCCCGTGGAGGCCAAGTAAAAGGTTCCAGACATGAGTGCTACCGTTCTTACCATTGATGCGGCCAAGCAGGCGAATCTCGCCTTGATTGAAAACGGCCGTGGCACGCAGGCAGTCCACGACGTGGTTGTCGCTTTGCGCGCCAACCGCCGTAGCGGCACCGCCAACACCAAAACAAAGGCCGAGGTCAATCTCTCTGGTGCCAAGCCGTGGCGCCAGAAGGGGACGGGCCGCGCCCGCGCGGGCTACAAAAGCTCTCCGGTTTGGGTGGGGGGCGGCGTGGTCTTCGGGCCGAAGCCGCGCGACTACTCCAAGAAAGTAACCAAGTCGGTTCGCCGCCTCGCGTTGCGCAAAGCGTTGAGCGCTCGCATCCTCGCGGGAGACGTGCTGACGGTCGAGAATTTTGCGATCGCCACGCCGAAGACGAAGGAATTTGTCGCTTGGGTAAAGGAGAATATCGGCGTGGAAAAGGCGCTCATCGTCGCCACCGCGTTTGACGAAAACACCTTCCGGGCCGCCCGCAACGTCCAGCCGACGCGTCTCATCTCGGCCTCCGAGGTGAACACCGAGCATCTCCTCGCCTTCAAGAAGATCGTCATCACCCGGGACGCCCTGGCGAAGTTGGCAGAAAGGATCCAGTAATGAACGAGCCGTACGAATTGATTCAAACGCCTGTCCTGACGGAAAAGGCCACTCTGCTGAGCGAAAAACAAGGGAAATACGTCTTCCGCGTCTCCCCGCGCGCGAACAAGCTGGAGATCAAGCAGGCGATCGAGAGACTTTTCGGCAAGAAGGTGGCGGCTGTGAATACCGCCAATTTCGCCGGAAAAAAACGCCGCCAGCGCCGCCCCGACGCCGGGCGCACCGCGCATTGGAAGAAGGCGATTGTCACCCTCAAGGCCGGGGAGAAGATTGATCTGGCCTAGGCCAATAATTCAAGAGGCCACTGACGCCACCAACAGCATTTCACGAACATGGCACTGAAAACTTTCCGTCCTCTGACCCCGACGCAGCGCTTCAAGGCGCTCCCGGCGTTCGACGAGATTACGAAAAAGAAGCCCGAGAAAAGCCTTCTCGCACCGAAGCGCAGGACCGGCGGCCGCAACAACCGGGGCCGGTTGACCTCGCGCCACATCGGCGGCGGGCACAAGCAGAAGTACCGGCTGATCGACTTTAAACGCCGCAAGCACGGAGTCGTCGCGGAAGTGGTCGGGATCGAGTACGATCCGAACCGTTCTGCACGCATCGCGCTGCTCCGCTACGCGGACGGCGAGAAGAGCTACATTCTCGCGCCGGTGGGTCTCACCGTGGGCCGGAAGGTTTCTTCCGGCGAAGAGGCTGCTCCGGAAGTCGGCAACGCGCTCCCGCTCAAAAACATCCCGCTCGGCTCTTCGATTCACAACATCGAGTTGATCCCGGGGCGTGGCGGCCAGATCGCACGCAGCGCCGGGCAACAGGCGGTCCTGAGCAACCGTGAGGGTGGCTATGCCCTTGTCAAGATGCCTTCGGGCGAGATTCGCAAGATTCACGAGTCGGCCTATGCGACGCTCGGCCAGGTGGGCAACGTCGATCACATGAACGTCTCTTCCGGCAAAGCGGGCCGTTCCCGCTGGTTGGGCCGTCGGCCCCATGTCCGTGGCATGGTGATGAACCCGGTCGATCACCCGATGGGTGGCGGCCAGGGTAAATCGAAGGGCGGCGGCGGACGCCACCACCCGATGAGCCCGTGGGGCCAGTTGGCCAAGGGCTTTAAGACCCGCCGCAAGCACAAGGAGAGCAACAACTTCATCGTGCAGCGCCGCAACGCCAAGAAGTAGAGCCAAGAAGTAGAGAAGCAACGCCTGACTGACTGACAGATTATGGGAAGATCACTGAAAAAAGGGCCTTTCGTCGCGCTCCATCTGCTCGAAAAAATCGACAAGATGAACGAGGGCGGGGTGAAAAAGCCGATCAAGACCTGGTCGCGCCGGTCGATGATTACGCCGGACTTTGTCGGGCATACGTTCCTGGTGCACAACGGCAAGATTTTCAACTCGGTATTCGTGACCGAAAATATGGTCGGTCACAAACTTGGGGAGTTTTCCCCGACGCGTGTGTTCAAGAAGCACGGAGCACACACGGCCAAGGTGACGAAGTAGCGATGTGGCGTCCTGCTTTACGGGCAGGAGCGGCGAAAGCCGTACACGCGACGCCCGCCTGCGGGGTGTTGCGAGCGTTCACGGCGCTGCTGGTGCTTCTGGCGCCGACAAGTGGGTCGGCGGCCAGTGGGGGGAGTTCTTTCTCAGATCTAGACATCGAATTTACGGAGGCGAAATTGACGCTTCAGACAGTGACTGCCGAGAACCAGCTTCTCCGGCAGCAACTCGATGAAGCGCGGAGCGCCGTGAAATCACTGACCGAAAGCCTCGCCGTTGCCAACGGGGAAGCCGAGGTCTTCCGGAAGGAGGCGGCGGAGCAGAAGCTGCGGATGGAGGCGCTTGGAGTCGATGGACTCAGCGGCGACAGAAGCAAGCTCGAGCAACGTCTCCTGAAAGGAGTGCGCGATCTTCAACTGCTGCAAAGCGAGAAGGATCAGCTCGCAGACGAGCTGCTTCAGCTTAGCGAAGCGGTGTTGCGGTTCGCCAAGGGGGCAACCACCGACGATGCCGAAGCGCGTCTTGCCTTGGAGGCGAGGTTGCGCAGCGCGGCTGGTGCGCTGGGGGTCCCCGGGAGTGAAACCGCTGGAGAGAAGGAAAACCAGCCCGGCGCGGATTTGACGCGGGGGATGGTCATCAGCATCAAGGAGGAGTGGTCGCTGGTGGTGGGTAACCTCGGGAGCCAACAAGGCGTCCGGGTGGGGATGCCCTTCCGGGTAATCCGGGACGGAAACGAGATCGGAGTGATCCGGGCCGTGGACGTGCGGGAAAAAATTTTCGGCGGAGTGATACAAAGTCTGGACTCTGGGAAGAACAAAATTAAAGTCGGCGACCGCCTTAAGGTGGACACCAGGTAATTTTTAACCAACATGCAGATTCATTCGACATACAAGTATGCGCGCATTTCGGCCTTCAAGGCCCGGGAGGTGACGCGCGAAATTCAGGGCCTGCCGGTCGCGGCGGCGCTGGACATCGTTGCGTTCAGCCCGAAGAGGGCTGCCGTGCTCGTGGCCAAGACGCTTAAGAGCGCGGTCGCCAACGCCGAAAACAACGCCAATCTGCGCGTGGATACACTGGTTGTCCAGGAAGCCACCGTCGGCGAAGGCCCGACCCTGAAGCGGTCGCAGCCGAAAGCGCGGGGGAGCGCCGGCCCCATTCTCAAGCGGTCCTCGCATATTCGGATCATCCTTTCCGACGAGATCGCCATCAAACCCCCCAAAGCGAAAGCGAAACCCCGCAACCGGACGACCGGGAAGGCCCGGAGCCGAAAGAGCGCACCAAGTCAGGAGAGCAAGTAATTTTATGGGTCAGAAAGTCAATCCAATCGGTTACCGCCTCGCCCTCAACCGGGACTGGCGCTCGCGGTGGTACGCGTCGCCCAAGGACTTCCCGGAGTTTCTTCATGCGGATCTGAAAATCCGCGGCTACGTCAAGAAGAAGCTCGCGCTGGCCGCCGTCTCCAAGATCGTCATTGAGCGTGCTTGGAACAGCCTTCGCGTGACGATCTACACCGCCCGGCCCGGCATTGTCATTGGCCGCAAGGGGACGGAGATCGAAAAGATGACCGAGGAGATCGCTTCGATGTCCGGGGGCAAGCAGGTCAAGATCGACATTCAGGAGATCAAGACGCCGGAACTCGACGCGCAGCTCGTCGCGGAGAACATCTCTCTCCAGATCGAGCGCCGCATTTCGTTCCGCCGCGCGATGAAGAAGGCGGTTCAGACGACGATGGATTTCGGAGCGCAGGGGGTCAAGGTCCGCTGCGCCGGGCGTCTTGGCGGGGCGGAAATCTCCCGCGCCGAGCGTTACCACGAAGGGAAAGTGCCGCTGCACACGCTGCGCACCCCGATCGACTACGGCTTCGCCGAGGCGGAGACGGTTTATGGAAAGATCGGCGTCAAGGTCTGGCTCTGCAAACCCGAGCCGGGAACCGAAGTGGCGCCGCCCGCCCGCGAACCGAGGGAGCCGCGCGAAGGACGCGACCGCAACCGCCATTCCTGACGCCCGCCAAGGAGGCCGACCGACACCCAAGCCCGAGAATTTTTTAGAGGAGATTCACTATGCCACTGATGCCAAAACGCGTGAAGTACCGGAAGACCCAGCGGGGTAGCCGCAAGGGAACCGCTTCGCGCAACGTGACCATCGACTTCGGCGCTTACGCGCTACAGACTTTGGAGCGCGCCTGGATCACCAACACCCAGATCGAGGCCGCCCGCGTCGCCTTGACCCGCAACATGAAGCGCAAAGGGAAGCTTTGGATTCGGATTTTTCCGGATAAATCCGTGACCTCCCGCCCGCCGGAAACCCGAATGGGAAAAGGCAAGGGCGCGCCGGAATACTGGGTTGCCGTGGTTCGGCCCGGAAACATCCTTTTTGAACTCGACGGCATTTCGGAGTCGGTCGCGCGGGAGTCCCTGCGCCTCGCTGCAACGAAACTGCCGATCCGCACCCGTTTCCTCAGCCGCCACCGCGCGGCGGCGTAAGGCGGCCCAAGCTCCGACTTCGCGACCACCAAGCCGCACCACCAAGGTATGAAGATTAAAGAAATCAGAGAAGCAACCAGCGAAGAGCTGGCGGGCCGCAAGCGCGAGCTGCGGGAAGCCGCCTTCCGCCTCCGCATTCAGGGAAAGATCGGCCAGCTCGAAAAGCCGAGCGAGATCCGCGCCACTCGGCGCGAGGTCGCCCGAATCGAAACGGTGCTTTCCGAACGCCGCGCCCAGCAGGCCGCGGCCGCATCCCAAGCGAAACCATGAGCGAGAATCAAACGATCGAAAACCAAGAGGCCCAAAGCGTTCGCAACCTTCGCAAGACGAGGGTGGGACAGGTGGTTTCCAACAAGGCCAACAAGACCGCTGTCGTCGAGACGGTGACCCGCGTGCCGCATCCCCGCTTTGGCAAGATTGTCAAGCAGGTGAAAAAGTACCACGCGCACGACGAGGAGAACCAGGCGCAGGTCGGGGATACCGTCCGCATCATGGAGACCCGCCCCCTCAGCAAATTGAAACGCTGGAGGATTGTTGAAATCCTCAAACATTAGTGTAAGCTCACACCCCTTTTTCGCAATATGCTCCAGATTCGATCCAGACTCGACGTTGCCGACAACACGGGCGCCCGGATGGCCAAGATGATCGGCGTCATCGGCAAGCCGACCAAAGAAGCGCGCGTCGGCGACATTATCACCGCCCACATTCGCGAGGCTTCGCCCGGCGGGAGCGTGAAAAAGGGCGATGTGGTTCGCGCCGTTGTGGTGCGGACCAAGCACCCGATCCGTCGCGAAGACGGCTCCTATCTCCGGTTTGACAAGAACGCCATCGTCATCATCGACAAGGATTCGAACCCGCGCGGAACCCGTATTTTCGGGCCGGTGGCCCGCGAGTTGCGCGAGCGCAACTTCATGAAAATCGTTTCGCTTGCCCCGGAGGTGCTGTAAGCTCATGAGCCAGAAATTTCACGTCAAGAAAGGGGACCACGTTGAAGTGATCTCCGGCAATCACAAGGGAACTACGGGGAAGATTCTCCAGCTGCTCCCGAAGAAAAGCCAGGTGTTGATCGAGGGCGTTCACCTCATCAAGAAACACACCCGCAAGTCCCAGGAGAACCCCCAGGGGGCGATCATCGAACGCGAGGGGCCGGTGCACGTTTCCAACGTGAAGGTGGTCGAGAAGGCCGCCAAGTCCACGGGGAAATCCGCCGGGAAAAAGGGGAACAAGGCCGCCTAGGCGGCATCACGCCAGCATTCGCAGCAATCGTGTAGCAATCGTTTATGCCAGTCGCACTTTACAAAGAATATAAGGAACGGGTGGTTCCCGCGCTCAAGGCCCAGCTTGGCTGCGCGAACATCCATGAAGTTCCGCGCGTCGAAAAGATCGTGGTGAACACAAGCGTTGGCTCGTCCTCGGATGTCAAGCAGGCGCTTGAGGACGCCAAGAACGAGCTCGCGCTCATCACCGGGCAGCGGCCCGCCGAAACTCGCGCCAAGAAGAGCATCTCCAACTTCAAGCTCCGCGAGGCGCAGCCAATCGGCGCGAAGGTCACTCTGCGTGGACCGAAGATGTACGAGTTCCTGGAGCGGTTCATCAAGATGGCGCTCCCTCGCATTCGCGACTTTCGCGGCATCTCCCCCCGGGCCTTCGACGGGCGGGGGAACTACACGATCGGCGTCGCCGACCAGAGCATTTTCCCGGAAGTTGAGCTCGACAAGATCAAGCGCAACATCGGGTTTGACGTGACGATTGTCACCTCCGCCCGCAAAGATGAGCATGCCAAGGCACTGCTGACCGAACTGGGAGTCCCCTTTACCGACAAGGCGCGGAGGGCCGCCTGACCGGCCTCCGCAGGGAGTTCCGGGTATTCTTTAAACAGTAGATTATGAGCAATTTGTCCGATCCTATCGCAGATTTCCTGACGCGGCTGCGCAACGCAGCTGGCGCTCAGAAGGCGGAAACCGTTGTTCCCTATTCGAAGATCAAGATCGAGATCGCCCGCATCCTCAAGGAGGAAGGGTATATCTCGAACTATGAACTCGACACCACGGGCGCGTTTCCTCAAATTCGTATCGCCAACAAGTTCGTGAACCGCACGCCTGCGATCACCGGACTCAAGCGCGTGAGCCGCCCCGGGCTTCGCCGTTATGTCGGCTCGCGGGAAATCCCCCGCGTGCTGGGTGGCCTCGGGGTCTCCATCCTCTCCACGCCTCGCGGGATCGTCACGGGCCGTGAAGCAAAGAAACAGAATGTCGGCGGCGAGCTGCTCGCCTACGTCTGGTAACCTGGTAATTGCCGTATGTCGCGAATTGGAAAAAAGGTCATTGATCTGCCGGGTTCGGTCAAGGTCGCCATCTCTCCCGAAGGGGGAGTGAAAGTCGAAGGCCCGAAGGGGAAACTCGAATGGACGCTGCCGAAACAGATCAAGGCGCGTATCGAAGAATCGACGCTGCACGTTGAACGTAGCAGCGAGAACCGCAATGTCCGGGCGCTGCACGGGCTTTCCCGCTCGCTGGTGGCCAACATGGTCACGGGCGTTTCCGCCGGGTTCGTCCGGGAACTGGAGATTCACGGGGTCGGCTTCAAGGCTGCCGTGCAAGGCTCCGCGCTGAATCTTGCGCTCGGTTTTTCGCACCCGATTCTCTTCCCGATCCCGGAGGGGATCAAGATCACCGTCACCGACAACACCAAGATCCGCGTCGAAGGGATCGACAAGAAGGTGGTCGGCCAGGTCGCCGCGGATATTCGCGCCTACTATCCGCCCGAGCCTTACAAGGGCAAGGGAGTGCGCTACGCGGGCGAACAGATCGCACGCAAGGAAGGCAAGACAGTTCAGTAACCGAAATCTTTGGAGTAACGTCGTATGGCTTCTCTGCAAAAAGTTAAAATGCGCCACACCCGCATTCGCAAGCGGGTTTCGGGAACGGCGGAACGCCCCCGGCTGGCCGTCCATTTCTCGGGTAAAAACATTTACGCCCAGGTGATTGACGACGAGGCGGGGCGGACCCTGGCGGCTGCGGCCACCACGGAAAAAAGCCTCAAGGGCGACAAGTCGCTCCGGGCCAACGTCGCCACCGCCCGGACCATCGGCAAGCTGGTGGCCGAGCGCAGCAAAAGCGCGCAGGTCGGCAAGGTCGTGTTCGACCGTGGCGGCTTTCAGTATCACGGCAAAGTAAAAGCGCTGGCGGACGCCGCGCGTGAAGCGGGACTTGATTTTTAATTATGGCAGCTCCTCATCGTAAACACGACCGCCGCGGCGACCGGAGGGATTCTTCCGAGCCGAAGTCCGACCTCATCGAGAAGGTGGTCTTCATCAACCGCTGCGCGAAAGTCGTCAAAGGCGGCCGCCGTTTCAGCTTTAGCGCCCTGATCGTCACCGGCAACCGTGCCGGGAAGGTTGGCTACGGTTTCGGCAAGGCGAACGAAGTCTCCGAAGCGATCCGCAAGGCTTCCGAAGCCGCCAAAAAGGCGCTGCGCGTCGTCGCGATCCGCGAGAACACGATCCCCCATGAGGTGATCGGCGAGTTCGGCGGTGGCCGCGTGCTTCTGCGCCCCGCCTCCCCGGGAACCGGGGTGATCGCGGGAGGCGGCGTGCGCGCCGTCATCGAAGCGGCGGGCATCCGGGATGTTCTCGCCAAATCCCTCGGCTCTAACAACCACGCCAACGTCGTCAAGGCGACCATCGAAGCTCTCAACGGCTTGCGGTTGCGTGACGAAGTGTTTCGAATTCGCGGCATCGCCCGGCCCGCTCCGACGGCCCCCGCTGCTTCGGAACCCGCCCCGGCCACAGCCGAGGCTTGAGAGATGTCGGGCCTCCCGGACCTGCCGACCGGCGTCGTCTCGCAGAGGCCCACCCAAGCTAAAAGCTTACAACTGCTTTACCAGAGCCAAAATTTATGAATCTCAGCAACTTGAAACCCCGCCCCGGTTCGAAGCATCGCGTCAAGCGGCTCGGGTGCGGCGAGAGTTCCGGGCACGGCAAAACCTCCGGAAAAGGCCACAAGGGCCAGAAAGCGCGCTCCGGCGGCTCCATCCGGCTCGGGTTTGAGGGCGGGCAGATGCCGCTCATCCGTCGTTTGCCCAAGCGCGGCTTCAACAACGCCGCGTTTAAAACCGTTTACGCCATCGTTAATATTACCGATCTCGCCGCCTTTGAAGACGGCGCGACGGTGAACGAAGCCGCGCTGCTCGAAAAAGGGCTGATCCGTGGCCGTTACGACGGCGTGAAACTGCTGGCCAACGGGGAAATCAAGACGAAGCTTACCGTCGTTTTCGACAAGGTAAGCGCCGCCGCGGCCGAGAAGGTCCGGAAGGCCGGGGGTTCCCTCGCGACGGCGGAAGCCAAATAACGAGGTCCATCCGGCTGCATGATTTCCGCCTTTTCCAACACGTTCAAAGTCCCGGAACTCCGGAATCGTGTCCTTTTCACCCTCCTGCTGATTATCGTCATCCGCATCGGGGCGTTTATCGCGGTCCCGGGCGTGGATGCATCGGTGCTCAAGGAGTGGTTCGCCACGGAAGTCAACCAGCAGCAGGGCGGGAGCGTCGTCGCGCTCTTTAACCTCTTTAGCGGTGGCGCGCTCGAAAATTGCGCGATCTTCTCGCTCGGGGTGATGCCCTACATCAGCGCCTCGATCATGCTGCAACTGCTCACCGCCGTGGTGCCGCAGTTGAGCAAGCTCTCCAAGGAGGACGGTGGGCGGCAGAAGATCATGCAGTACACCCGGTACGCAACGATCGGGCTGTGCATCTTTCAGGGCTACCTGCTCGCGCTCACCTTTCAGAACCCGGCGTCGAATCCGATGCTGCCGGGGATTGCCGAAACGATCAACCGCCTGGGGCGCAGCCTCGTTGTGGATCCCGGGCCGTTCTTCCTTGTCAGCGCCGTCATTACCATGACGGCCGGAACGATGTTTTTGATGTGGGTTGGCGACCAGATGACCGACCGAGGGGTTGGCAACGGGATGTCGATGATTATCACCATCGGGATTGTCGCGCAGCTTCCCGGCGGGTTGGTTCAAGCGTGGCAGTTTTTCGTCCCGAGCGGCGGCGGCAACCAGGTCAACCCGATGGTCTTGGTGATCCTGATTGCCTTTTTGATCCTTGTCGTGGCCGCCGTAATCGCCGTCACGGAAGGGCAGCGCAAGGTCAGCGTCCAATACGCAAAACGGATCGTGGGCAGGAAGGTGTACGGCGGCCAGACCCAGTACATGCCGCTCAAGGTCAACTACGCGGGCGTCATGCCGATCATCTTCGCCCAGGCATTGCTGATGTTTCCCGCGCAGATCATCAACATGGCCTTCAAGAACAGCCCGATGGCGGCCAAGCTCGCGCGCGCCCTTTCCGACGGTTGGCTGCACTACAGCCTTTACGGCGTGATGATCTTCTTCTTCAGCTATTTCTGGGTGGCCACGCAGTTTCAGCCACAGCAGATCGCCGATGACCTCAAGAAATACGGCGGCTACATTCCGGGCGTGCGTCCTGGTAAACCGACCGCCGATTTCCTCGACTTCTCGATGAGCCGCCTGACCTTCGCCGGGGCGGTCTTCCTGACGATCATTGCGATTTTGCCGCAGATGCTCAGCCTTCAACTGCACGTTCCGCACATGACGGCGCAGTTTTTTGGGGGCACCGGGCTTTTGATTATCGTCGGCGTCATCCTCGACACCATGCGGCAGGTGGAAACCTACCTCATCCAACGGCACTACGACGGCTTCCTCCGGAAAGGAAGACTTCGGGGCCGCGCCGATCGGACGCCGATTGGCCGGGGCGAAGTCGTCCAACAAAACGCGATGGTCTGGGCCTATGTGGCGGCCGCGCTTCTCTTCATCGGCGGAATGGTGATCTACATCGCCCAGCAGTTGCACTAGGCAGCAGGGCCGTGCACCGCACGCAATCACTTCCCCAGGGGACTTGAAGGCGACCACTCCATCTTCAAACAGCGCAGGAGGCGAACGCCATGTTCGCAAAAGGCGGATCGTCCTTCTCGGACCGCCCGCTTCCGGCAAGGGAACGCAAGCCGAGCGAATCCGGGAACGCTACGGGCTTGAGCCGACTTCTACCGGAGCCATGCTTCGCGAGCACTCGCAACGTGGCACCGAGTTGGGCAAAGCCGCCGACGCTCTCACCGCGCGCGGCCAACTGGTTCCCGATGCTTTGATTACCGCGCTCGTTGAAGAATGGCTGACCGGGCACGGCGACGGATTCGTCTTCGACGGCTTTCCGAGGACAGTGCCGCAGGCGGAGGCGCTGGAGGCGCTTTTGGCCCGGCGGGGCACTCCGCTCCAGGCGGTTCTCTTTTTCAATGTCCCCTTTGAGGAAATCCGCAATCGCGTGCTCAACCGGGTGAACTGCCGCCAGTGTGGAAGGATTTTTAAGGTCGGCTTGCATGTCGCCTCCACGGAAGCGCCCTGCCCCGTGTGCGAAGGCCCCCTCTGCCGCCGCGCGGACGACACGCTCGAAGTGCTGGAGCGGCGCATGGCCGAGTACCGGGAAAAGACCGAGCCGCTGGTCGATTTTTACCGAAAAAGAGGGCTGCTCTTCGAGCTTAAGGGCGGGCCAAGGCCGGAAACCGTTTTTGCGGAGATTTCATCCATTCTGGAGGCTGCATGATCCCGATCAAGACCGCCAAAGAGATTGAGAAAATGCGGATTGCCTGTCGGACAGCCGGAGCCATTCGCGACCGGCTCGCGGGCCTGGTCCGCCCGGGCATCAGCACCGGCGAGATCGATTCCGCCGCAGCCGATTTTATCGCGGAGGCCGGGTGCCGGAGCGCGTTCCTGAACTATCGCGGTTTTCCGGGCCAGATTTGCATTTCCGTGAACGAGGAGGTCGTCCACGGGATCGGCGGCCCGCGGGCGATCCAATACGGCGACGTGGTGAAGATCGACATTGGCGTGATCCAGGACGGTTGGGTGGGGGACACCGCCACGACCGTTCCCGTCGGCGCGGTGGCGGAACCGGTGCAGCGGCTTTTGCAGGTGACGGAGGAATCGCTCCGCATCGCGATCACCCATGCCGTGGATGGCAAAAGGCTCGGCGACCTGTGCGCTTCGGTAGAGGAGAAGGTGGTGGCGAGCGGGTTCACCGTGGTGCGCGAGTTTGTCGGGCACGGCGTCGGACGGCAGCTTCACGAGGAGCCGCAGATCCCGAACTACGGGCGGCGCGGCTCCGGCCCGAGGCTCAAGGCCGGGATGACGCTCGCCATCGAGCCGATGGTCAACCTCGGCAAAAGCGGGGTGCGCATCCTTCCCGACGGCTGGACGGTCGTCACCACTGACGCAAAGCCCTCCGCCCATTTCGAACACACCGTCCTGGTGACGCGCGGCGAACCGGAGATCCTGACATGGTGAGAAAAGACGCCATCGAAGTGGAGGGGAAGGTCGCCGAGCTGCTCCCGAACACGATGTTCCTGGTGGAACTCTCCAACGGACACCGCGTCCTGGCCCATATTTCCGGAAAAATGCGTCTTCACTTCATTCGGCTCTTGCCAGGCGACAAAGTTTTGCTAGAAATATCTCCCTACGACTTGTCGAAGGGGAGAATCACCTTCAGAAAGAAGTAAATTTTACAGAAAATCGCTCCGGGATGGTTCGGTTTCCACCTCGGGCGGTTTTTTCGTCCCCGGTTTCGACCCCCGCCTTCCGGCCGGGCCGCGAGCGAGGGACACAGAGCCACGAAAACAAAGCCACGAATTTATGAAAGTGAGAGCATCGGTAAAAAGATTGTGCGAGTCTTGCAAGATCGTGAAACGCAAGAACGTGGTGCGCGTGCTGTGCAAAAACGCCCGGCATAAGCAGCGGCAAGGTTGATTTTCGGAGAAATTGAATTTTTTTCAGCATATGCCACGACTACTTGGAGTTGAAATTCCCGGCGACAAACGCATCGAAGCCTCGCTGCCGTACATCTACGGCATCGGGCCTTCCTGGGCGAAGAAGATCCTCGAACAGACCAACATCAACCCCGACATCCGCGCGAAGGATCTGTCGGTGGAGCAGATCAACCAGATCATCCAGGCGGTCACCGCCAACAAGATCCTCATCGAGGGCGATCTTCGTCGCGACATCCAGGGCAACCTGAAGCGGCTCCAGGCGATCAACTGCTACCGTGGCCTGCGCCATCGCCGGGGTCTCCCGGTTCGTGGCCAGCGTACCTCCACCAACGCCCGCACCCGCAAGGGGCCGCGCCGGACCGTCGGCGTGCAGCGCGCCAAGAAATAGCGGGGCCTTTCAAACGCTCCGGAATT
>CAZYVL010000003.1:0-52777 GCA_964651005.1 uncultured Chthoniobacteraceae bacterium
TCTCGTATTCCTTATAGGGACCACGAGTGGTCTTCGGCTTGTACTTCACCGAAGGGCGCACGTAGTAGCGCCGATAGCCCTCGTCGTCCACCCAGTATTTGTCGCTCACGGGTACAGGCTGCCCTCGGCATATTCCGCATAGAGCGTTAGCGTCATTGGTCGGTGCCGGCGGATGTAATAGCCCGGCTTTACCCGATAGCAATTCGGAACTTTTCTCCCCATAATGTAAGTCATATAGGACTTACCAAAGTAATACCTTAGAATCTTATTGATCTTGATTAGATCAGGACGAGGGTTACCACCCTCTTCCATAAACTCCTTAATCGAAATCCCAGTCGCCCACTCATAAACCATGACGGCTGAAACACGGTGGCCGTGCATAGGGGACAGCTTCCGGAGGAACTTCCGGGTCTCTCTTTCCCATGCCACCAGGTGAGGGTTCTCCTTCACCAGATACTTGTCCTTGGTGAAGGGCATTCGCCCTCGCTCATGGTCGGGAAGTGTCAGCTCCTCCAGGCGTTCGGAGTGCCGGGGATCCATGGCACTGCTTGGTACCCGGCGCTTGGCGTCCTGGTCTCCGGAGAATTTCCCCCGCAACATTTGCTCGACCTCTGACAACAGTGTCGGCTGCTCGTCTTTCATGCCGTCAGGGTACCCCAAAAAAAAGAAGAGGAGGGCCAGCGCCTGTAGGCACTGACCCTCCTCTCGCCGGCTCAGGCAGAGTACCTCTGCACGTTGGCTACCAGCTTGTCGGCCTCCAGGGAAGACAGCCCCACCTGCAGGGCACGGTCGTACAGCAGGATGTCCCAGCCGTCGACCTCAGCCTCCTTCATTGACTGCCCGATGGCGAACAGCGTGTTGTTCCGCCGGCCAGCAGGGATCGGCTTCTTCAGGTCGTCGAGCAGTTGATCGGTCATCATCATCGTCTCCATTGGGTCTCCACTTTCCTTGATCTTCTGGATGCGGTCCTTGGCCGCAGCCTGCTGTTGCTGCCTCTGTGTCAACACGTCGACGAGATAGTCCGGCAGAGGCACCGGCTTCTCGTTGTTCCACCGCTGCGTGTCGTGGTGATACACGCAACCCACCGCACGGAAGTCCACACCCTGGCGGATTCCGATACGGTCGCTGAACTGGGCGAACCCAGCCTCGCTGTTCCAGACGTCATCCGGTGTGGTGAAGAACAGGTGGTAACCCGTGCCACTCTTGCTGGTCTCAGCCAGTGTGACCGGTAGGTTCCCGAGAGCCTTAGCTCCCTCGAGACCACCGTTCTTCCCGTCGATGTCCAGGGCCACGAGGTTCACCGATCGCATTACGAACGCAAACGGCTGGCCCTTCTTCATGTACGGGTAGAGCGCACGCTTCGGGAGGAACTCCCCCTTGGCGTACCGTGGCATGAAGCCACCTTCCTCTCCCGGTGCGGCCAGACCCCAGCCTGGCTGGGTCCGTCCGTCTTCGTACACCTTGACCAGAGCAGGACCTTGATCTCCTGCCAGGTCTGTGATGGCGAGAGGCACGGGCGTCGAGTCGACGTACGAGTCACTCTCCATCCACCACGGCTTCGAGGAGCTCAGCATCCTCTTCCTCCTTCAATGAATTGATGAAGCTCTGTGCCTCTGGCTTCAGGCTTCCGACAACACGGATCTTCCGTGGGTTGCCGTTGATTCTCTTGGACTGTCGTTCGATCTCGATGAGCGGATTGAACAGCGTCACCACGTCAGGTTCTGACCACGTGCCACTGTCGTTCTCCTTGGTGCGCCATGCCTTGAATTGCGCCACCAACTCCTCAATCGTCACTCCGATCAAGCCATCAATACCCAGCGGGTCGATGAGGTCGAAGTGCTTGAGGAACTGCAGGCCCATCGAGTTGATGAACATGTGCTCCACCTGCAACTCGGTAGCACGTGACGTGGGTGCCAGGCGTTGAGCCAGGTCATCCTCGAGCACGTACTGTTCGATCAGCAGAGCGAGGAGTGCACCCAGCATGGGCTCGCTCAACATCCTCTTCTCGAACTTCCGATTCAGCGGATACACGTTCGGGAACTGGAACCGGACTAGCCGTTTCTGCAGGGCTATCGACTTGTCACTGGACTTCGGCTCCCTGTTGAGAGCCTCGACGAACAGCGCATTGGTCTGCACGATCGTGGGTGTCGACTCGTACAGCTTCCTGATGGGCACGGGTTCGCCGGCCACCAGAGACTTCTCTGCTCCGGAGTCCTTGAGGTACTCCGCTTGCCCGTCGTAGATCAGGTTCAACAGCTTCCCGTTGAGCTCCGTCACCACAGGGTTCTGCTCGGAGATGTGTTGCCGGGTGACGTGGCTGATGTTCTCAGCCCCGAACAACCCTGCCAACATCTTGAGCAGGACTCCCTTGCCATTCCGCCCTTCTCCCAGGAACAGCACGTACTTCACTGCGGACCAGCCAGGCGCCAGGATGGTCGCCAGGTGAGCCAGCAGGGAGTTGGCCTCCTCCTCTGAGTCGACCCACTCTTCCAACACCTGCTTCATCTCCAGGAGATCGTCCTGGTTTGTGTTCAGCATGGGTTGGACATAGTTGGGCACGAAGGGTCCTGCCGGCTCCTCGAGCTTTCCCTCCTCGGTGAGTTGCTTCAGCCCTGCTTCCGTACGAATCAGCAGGGTTGACGCCTCCTCTCGGTGGAGTCGGGCCTGCTGAGCCACCATGAAGTCGAACGCTGCGAGCTCACTGTCGCTGCCGAACAGCGTCATAAACTGATCGTGAGCCATCAGCCGCAGACTCTCCCGGTTCAACGGGAGCCAGATGGTTCTCTCTGGTGCAGGTGGTGGCGCTGGACTCAGGGTCTCGAAGTCAGCGGGGATGTACGTGACGTTGCGATAGCGCACCAGGTTGAAACTCTGCGACAGGGTGTGTGCATCTGTTGCCAACTCCTTCTTGGTCTTGAGCCCTAGCATGTAGGCTCCTTTCTTGGTCGGACAGCAGACCCTGCCGAAGTGCATCCGGCAGGGTCTGCTGCAATCAGTCCAGCTGTTCCTCGAGATCTGAGATGGCTTGGATCTTTCGCGCGATCAAGTCGAGCTCTTGAGCCTCTGTTGCCATCAGGATCTCTTTGACCAGCTGGTCTTTGTACGTTTCCATACTTCTCCTCTCGGTGCTGGAACTTCCAGCCCCACCCCGTTACGAGAGGAGCAGGCGTACGACTCGCTTCTTGGTTGCGTCAGCATCGGCACCGCGAGGCATGATGCGCCCGATGATCTGCCGTCGCAGCGAGTCGTCGTCTGTATCGTCCGCAAGGATGAGCGTGTCACTCACCTTGTCGAGACCGTCCGTGCCGGTACCGAGACTGGCTGTCCCGATCAGCACGTCGTACTTCCCTGCCCTGAACTCATCCAGGTACAGGCTCTTCAACCGAGGTGATGTCTTCCCGGTGATCAGACCGTAGTTCATCGCGCGTTCGTTGAAGGTCAAGGCCGCAGCCTCGGCGATCGTGGCATGGTTGAAGTACAGGAGCACAGGAGTCTTGGAGGTAGCCATGACATCTGTGATCACTCGTAGTGCCTTGCGATCGAGCCGGCCGGAGTCGTCGATCAACTGGTGGTTGATCCGTGCATGGGCCTTCTCGATCTGACTCGCCATGATCCTTCGAGCTCTCGGGTTGTAGTTGAGGTGCTCGAAAGAATCAGGCAACACGCTGCCCACGTAGATGTCCTCGATGTTGTACACGAGTTCATCCGGCAGGTAGTACACCCCTTCGAGGTTGGCGAGGTACTCCTCGGCGTCCTTGAACTGGTGGAACCCTGTGACATCGGGCGTCGCACTGAACGGGTTCTGCGCTGTCTTGCAGTGCTTGTACAGGAACTCGATGAACCCACCCTTGGTGGAGATCGGATCGAGGATGTGCTGCACGCAGTACACCCGTTCGGCATCGTTGTAGCTAGGGGTTGCGCTAGCCATGATCAATGGCGCCTGCAACCCACGTGCCGCTCGGGCCAGCTTCTGCCAGCCCTGCCCAGTGTGACCACCGAACTGGTGCATCTCGTCCGCGATGATGGCCTTGGTCTTCGAGAGACCGTAGCTCTTCTGTCGGAACTTGGCGTGGCTGATGGCCTCGACCTCCACCCCCAGCTGAGCACCTGCCCGGCGCCAGGTCCCGTGTGTGCTGGGCGGTGCGATCACCAACACGCCCTCAGCGCCCACGAGACGGGCTATCGCCAGGGCAGTGAGGGTCTTACCCGCCCCGGTCCTGAAGTACAGGCAGACGCGCAGAGAGGCCGTGTCCTGGCCCCGTGCGAGGACGTCTTCGAACGCCTCCACCTGGTAGTCGAACCAGGTCACACCTGCGTTAGCTGCCAACTCATTGATCAGATCCGCTGTCACCGAACACCTCCTTCATCGCCAGCTCCAGCTGGTCGGCTCGATACTTCTTCCGATGCCACGCCCGATCTGCTTCCATGCGGTCAGGGTGTTTGCGGCAGGCTGTGCAGAACCTACCGTTCTTCGCCCCTTCTGGGGTGTACATCGGCTTCGAGGTGACGTCCAAGTCATGGCCTCGCTTGCAAAATTTTTTCTTAGGCGGAGCCATGTCCCTTCCTCTTCTGCTTCCAGTACTCCTCGGAGGTCCGGGCCTGGATCATGTTCGGACCCACCGTGTCGCGGAAGATGGCGAGGTACCCCTCGATATCGTCGCTGTTGTCGGAGTAGTCCGGGCTGACGCTGGCTCGAACCAGCTTCAACCCGAGAAGCATCAGCGGCACCTGGTGCGGCTGTACTTCGAAGTCCAAGATCCCCGACCACACTGAGGAGATCCGAGACATCCCCTCCACGGCGTCGCCGTAGAGGTCTTCCCTACCGTCGATCAACTCGTCGACGACGGGGCTCTGCTTAGACGTGCTCGACATTCCATGTCCTTCCGTTGTGGTGGTCGTTGACCACGTTGTAGATGCGTTCGTTGTGATCCTTGAGCGCACCGTAGATTCCGATGCGGGCAGCGGACCGTAGGTCCTGGTGGTTGGTGGGTGTGTTGAACTTCCACACACCCAGCAGATCCATCAGCTCCTGTGTCACTACCTTCTTGACACCCGTGTTGTCGATCACCTTGGCGTGCGGCAGTGCCTGCTTGAAAGCACGCACTGCATCACCCATCTTGGTGTCGGTGTTGTAGGTGTTGCCCCTCGGTCGGTAGCTCTCGATGTATGTTGGTTGTGGCTGCTGGTTGACGAGGGTCTTCCTCAGCCACAGCTCTGCTTCTCGAGCGTTGGGTCCGACGATGGCGGTGTGTTGCACCTCGATCGTTCGGACATGCCCGAGCAAGCGCATGACCACGACACCACTGTGGACAAGGCCCGGGTCGATACCTATGATCTCCATTGAATCTCCTTTCCTTGATGCAGCAGTGGCCCCCTGTAGTGGGGGCCACTGCTGTTTCTACTTGATGTAGCGGTAGTCCGAGTGGACTTCTGCCGTGAGCGGGAATGACGGGAAGACCATCATCTTGGACATGCAGATTCTGAGCCGTTCTTCAGAGTCCTGGTATTGAGACATCCCCGGCCAAGGCGTCCAGTCCAACACGATCTCATCGTGGAACTGACCGACCAGCTTGACATTCGTGTCGAACTGGAACTCCTGTTCGACGTTGCCCAGAACTCGGAAGAAGAGCTCCCGACAGAAGGACTGGGTCAGAATGCCAGCCAGCTTTCCTCCGTAAATGGAGTGGAACTGGCGCTGCTTGGTCTTCGGGTTCACGTAGTCCTTGGACCACAGGTCACCTGACTTGAGAACACTCGGCTTGTAGTAGCAGATCGAGTTGCCCCGGAGGTAGCAACCATGGAAGAACCTCACCATGATGAGCTCTTGAGTGTCGACTCTCACCAGCTGCACCTGGATGGACTGGGCAGCAAGGTGCTGGTCCTTCAAGGACTGCGGAGTGTGCGAGGGTGCCACGGACAGCACCATGCCGTCTGGCATGGGCATGCTGACAGTTCGGCCCTTCAGTGCCTGGTGCAGCATGTTGTCCAGCTTGGCCCAGAACTCCACGATGTCAGGGTTGGCTGAGCGCCAGTCCATCACCAGCTTGGCTGCTTCACCCTCGGAGAGGATGACACCCATGCCTGCTGCGAAGTCCCGCACTGCACCAGGCCCCGCCTGATATCCACAGCTCAGTTCGCCGACCTTGCCGAACTGACGTTCCAGCTTCGACACACTGTCGTATGGCTTGGCGTAGATGTCAGCAGCCAGCACTTTGTACAGGTCGAGACCCTGGCGGAAGGCATCGAGTTTCTTCTCTGCCCCTGCCAGGTAGGCCAAGCCTCGAGACTCCACGGATGAGAAGTCCCCGACGATCAGCCGGCCATCCTTCCGTGAAGCAGTGAAGACCTGCCGCAAGTTGCGCGCCAGCTCTTCGTTACTCATCTTGTCGACCCGAGCCATGTCTCCGACCTCAGGGCCAAGGCGCTTGAGGTTCTGCATCTGCACCCCACGACCTGTGGTGCGGAAGCTCTGCCCTGCACCGAGGTGAAGGTACTGATCCTTCAGTGTCCCGTCTGCTGTCGTGTTGTTCTCGATGACCTTGAGCTTCTTGAGCGATGACCCGCCCAGTTCCTGCTTGGTCCGCAGCAAGTCCAGCACTGCACAGTAGTCATCCCAGCGTGAGTGGCTGGTGTGCATGGTGTTGAGCTTGCGGTCTACCTGCTCCACCAGTTTCTCAACGTGAGCCTCGTCAAAGCTGGTTGCCTTGACCCCACGTTTCGCACACCATTCCTTCAACTGTTTCAGACTGTTGAGGTTGAGCAAGTGCTCCGGGTCGTGCAAGTCCCGGAACGTCTCGAGTGCAGCTTCCTTGTTGGCCTGATACTGCTGCTGCATTCGATCCACCAGGTCGAGATCAACCGTCCAGCCAGTGTGGTTCATCTCCATGGTGATGGCGGCGTGGTCCATCTCTCGGCTTGGCAAGAACTCCGAGTATATGCGCCACAGGTTGTAGCTGAGTTCTGCATCTCTGAGGCAGTAGTTGATGAAGGTCTGCCACTTTGTAGGGTGCAGGTTAGGCAGGGTGTTATCGAATGGTAGCGAGGCGTCTACCCCCTGAAGTCTGTCCGGGATACAGAACAAACGGATCAGGTCCTTGCCCTCCTCCATCTTGTCGATGTCCAACAGTTGAGGCGCGGCAGCCTCGAGCTTCCCTGCTGCACCCACGCCACGAGCGATGACAGCGGTGTCTATGAAGCGTGAGGCTGGGAGATCGATGCCGATAGCCCCGAGCACCGCCCTCTCGAACCCTGCGTTGTGCGCGATGATGTGGTTACCCTCGAGCAGGGAGGACAGCACGTCCAGTGCGTTGGGATCCTTCACGAAGTCGATGACACGTGAAGAGCTTCCCGTCGCGACTGCAGCAAGAAGCACACGGAAGTGCTTGCCCGCCACGTAGTTGTACAGACCGTGATCAATCAGGTCTACGTCGCTATAAGTCTCGAAGTCGAGAGCTATGTAACTCATCATTCTCCTTTCACAATCCAAGAATCTCGTCTTCATCCACAGTTTGTGGATAAAGCATGTGCATCATTGTCGGGCAGAGCGGTGAGCCCTTCGGCCCACGACTGTGCGGGTTGGCCGGGCAGAACTTGCAGTGGTCCGACGGCGTGAGGGTGAGGTCACCACCCTGGATCGCTGCCTCTGCTGCCTGTGCTTCCAGCTTGAACTGGTTGAGCCTGGTCGCATCCACGTACCACTCCTCCGTGTTGTCAGCCCAGGGCTGCACGATGTGGAGGTGAACACCCTTGGCCTTCGGAGCCAAGGCTGCCACGCACACTGCGTAGAACAGGAGCTGCTCGTTGTCGACGACAGGCACGGGGATCTTCCCGGTCTTCCAGTCGATGACGTGGATTTCATCCTGTACGTACAGCACCACGTCGAGGGTGGTCTTCGGCTTGGTCATCAGCCACGTCGCTTCAACGCTGAGTTCGGTCAGCACCTTGAACCTGCGACGCATCCTGAGCTGGGCCACGTACTCCAGTGCCTTAGCCATGTTCAGCATGTCGCTGGGTGGCAGGTTGGTGATGGGCTCGAGCATGTCGTGCATGTCCGTACCCCGGCTGGCTGCGCCTTCCTCTCTTGGCTCCGGCGGAGTCCAGTGTGGGATGGCTGAACCCAGGTCAGCTGATCCATGGCAGGCCATGTGCCTGGCTGCCACGCTGGCACTGAACCTCTCGATCATCGGAAGCTCACCTTCTCAATGGTGACTGCCTCGAAGCTGACGTTGTCATCTTCACTCACGAGACAGATGTATGCCTGGGTGAACGAGCCACCGAAGGCGAACTCGAAGACATTCTCGAGACCATCGAAGTCAGTCTCAGTCCACTCGATGCGCTGTGCCCTGTGCATCGTGTTGATGAACAGGTCGGTGAACGACTGCCCTTCACCTGGGATCAAGTGGTACTCGTCCCGGTCCACGAAGGCCAGGTGGATGTAGGTCGTGCCATTGTCCTGGTGGACAGGTGTGATCCTTGCGAGCGTACGCCCGAGGAGCAGGTCGTGTAGATCCATTACGAATCCTTTCTCTTGTTGGATGGGCGAGGCCCGGCCGCAAGAGGTGCGGCCGGGCCTCTGGTTCCTCAGCTGAGCAAGCTGACGGCAAGCTCAGTCAAGGAAGATCTCATCCTCGTCGATACCGACTCCGCCGCCGATGCGCTCACCGTCTGCCTTGAAGACAGCGGTGCTCGCGCCGGCGGAGAAGCCCGGGAGCTTCCCGTTGCGGTAGGCGTAGAGGTTGAGGGTTGCTGCCACGTAGGCACCCGGGTACATGTCGTGCACCGTGACGTGGATCGGACGGATGACCGGGAACTTCAGGAGGTCCGGGTCCGGCACAGCCAGCTCGGACTCCTCGTTGACCACGGCCTTGAGGTCGAAGTCGACACCCTTGGTGCCGGTGACCTTGACGGCAGCTACTGCCTCCGGTGCCAGCGGTGCAGTCTTCTCGTGGATCGCCTTGAAGGGCGTGTTGTACACACCCTTGGCGAAGTTCTTCTTGTCGATCTGGTCCATGAGCAAGTCCCACTCGCCCTGGTCCAGGGAGTCACGCTTCTCTCCCTGCTTCTCCTGCTCCACCGAGTACGGCATGAACTCGTTGCGGACGTGGTCGACCAACTTGTTGAACTGAGCGTCCTCGACCAGCAGCTGGAAGTGAGGAGCAGCCTCAGCCGGCGAGCTCGCCGGGAACTTCCCCTTCTGGCTCAGGTCGTAGGCAGCCTGCGCCGTCCACGTGGGGAACGAGAGACGCCCGTAGATCGTCACGTTCTTGGGGTTCTTCGATGCCATGTCTGGCCCTTTCCTTTCGGTTGATACCACAGAAATTTTTTCTGTGGTTGGAGGTGAGGGCTGGATGGTCCAGCCCTCACCGATGAATCAGTTGAGGACGTAGTAGCTGTTGCCCAGGAGCAACGGCTTGACCTCTTGTGCCAACTGACCCACGCACTCAGCGAGGAACGTCGGCGTGTTGACGAGGCTGATGTCCAGCACCTGTCCGACAGAGCCAGTGGCGTTGGACTTGATGAAGTCCCGGGCACTGGCACTGGAGTCGTAGTCGGCAATGGTGACCACGGTTCCCCAGTTCTGGTTGAACAGGGGTGCCAACTCCTCGTAGTGCGTGCCGCTGTACTCCGCTGCCCGCAGCACCACGTCGGTGTTGTAGGTGCCCGGCTCCCAGTGAGTGGCGGAGTTGCTCACGATGGCGAGGTGAGCGTTGGCCTTGTAGGACAGGGCCACCACATCGTCGATGATCGCACGCACCGTGCTCTCCGACATGGATCCGGAGACATCGAGGATGACCAGGTTGTCCGCCACTGGTGCGTGGTGGATCACTGCCTGGTACTGCCCGATGGTCGGCCGCTTCATGTTCATCTTGGCTAGGGTCTTGAACAACATCGACCCCTCCTTGCCGGGCAGCTTGTCCAGCACGGCGTCGAGCTTGTCGACCACGGCCTGGATGGACTCGGCCACCTCCACCTCGAGGTGAGCCCACACCTCCGGCAGGATCTCTCCGCTCGGCAGCGTGGCATCGAAGGTGATCTCACCCGTCTCGATGTGCGCCGTGTGCGCCAGGTCCACGACGTAGTCCTGCAGCGTGAGGCTGTGGCTGCCCTGCGTGAGGGCATCCGTCAGGGTCGATTGGAACAGCTGGTGCACCAGGGTGCTGACGTCCTGCGGCCCCAGCTTCAGAGCCTTGCTGAAGAACAGCGCCGTCTCCACGTCGGGCAACATGGCCTTCAGTGTGGCGAGGCTGAACTTCTTCTTGCCCACCTCGATGATGGTGAGCTGCTCCTTAAGAGAAGAGCTCCTCGTCGATGTCATCATCTTCTTCATCCTCCTTAACCTTTCGTTGGGCCTCCATCTCGATGAGCTGGAGGTTGAGCTGGATGTTCTTGCGCTGCACTTCGGTCAGCTTGTCAGCAGCCTCCGACAGAAAGTACGTAGCTGAGTCCACGTACCCGGAGGGTGCTGACTTGCCGTCGATGAGCAGCACATACTGCAGCTTGCCTGCGTTGCCCGCCTTGACGTTGTTCATGTGGATCAAGTCCTTGAGGTTGGAGGACTTGACCTCTCGCAGCTGTGCTTGTCCGATCAGGTTGCGCACGCTGTAACCACCGATGCTGATGGATGAACCAACTCGTTGACCCTTGAGCTCGTCGAGTACTGCGTACGTCGGGAGCACATCGGTTGCGATCATGTCGACCATCTCCGCGGACGTAGCCATCTGTGGCATCAGGCCCAGCACCTCGACGATGTGTTCGGCGATGCGCTTGCGCTCTGACTTGTTCTTCCTCAGGTCAGGCACCGGCAGATGCAGGAGCCTGTCCTCCAGCGCCTTGTCGTACGACACTGTGCTGTTGCTAGCAGCGATGAAGAACGCATCGGGTAGCACGAGGTCAGCCACCTTGCGGCTGGTCAGGATGTCGAGCAGACCATTGAAGACCTCGGGGAATGCACGCAATGCTTCATCGAACAGGACGATGTCGCCCGGCTTGATCTGTGTCCAGAACGTAGCGTGCAACAGGCGGAGCTTCTGGTTCTCTCCGTCAGTGTGTGGCATCTGCACACCCTCGAGCTCGAGCGGTGACACTCGGCTGAGGTTGATGATGTGCAGGTTCACACCCAGCAGATCAGCAGCCTGCTGTACCACCGTGGACTTGCCACATCCCGGCGGGCCGAACAGGTGTGGCAGTGGTGAGCGTGTGCCGTACGTCATTGCCATGACGTACATCTTGAGGATCTTCTCAAGCATCGGGTTGTCTCCTTATCAGACGGAACAGCCGGGGCAGGTGTGAGGTACCTGCCCCGGCTGAGTTGGTTGGGTCAGTCGAGAGTGATGCCCTGAAGGACCTCGGCCACGTTGGCGACAGCCTCGTCCTCGGTCACGGGCTCACCCGTGTACTCGAGGATCTCGAGGGTGTCGTTGACCCAGATGAGACGGTCGGTGTCACCGTCCTCCATGAGCCGCAGGATCTGGCTGTCCCGGGTGAGGCGCACGACGTGGGCCGGCTGGCCCTCGACTGCCTCGACGCCCTCGGAGAGGACGACGTACGCCGTCGGGTCCTGCGGAGGACCGGCCTTGGCCTGGAGCTGTGCGTCTGCTGCCACCAGGAGCGGGGCGAAGAACTCCTCGACCGCCTGGTTGAAGGCGTCGGTCGCGTCGTCGAACCGCTGGTGGCTGTAGATCTCCAGCCACTGGCTGGCGTCGAGGACCTCCTGGCCCTCGGTACCGAAGGCGTCCTGGCCCTTGATGAGGACACGCTCTCCGGAGAGGTTGATCGTGGTGAACATGTGTTACTCCTTTGTTGTGTGTGTAGGTGTTGCGGGTGTTACTGCTTGGATCCCACGTTCTCGTGGTACCAGTCCTGCTGTGCGGCGATGAGCCCTTGCTCCTTGGCGTTCTTGAACAGCGCCGCCAAGTTGGGGACGCTGGCCCGTGCCACCATCTCGTCGAGCTCGTGCTCACCGAGCGTGTCTCGTGCTACCTGGTCAGTGTGACCCCCCAGTTTCTCACTGATCACAGGTGATGTGTCGTCGACACGCCCACAGTTTTCACATCCGATGCCGACAGGCATGGCGATGTTGCAACGTGGGCAGATCCAGCTAGCCATGTGTCCTCCTAGTCGAGTGCTTCCATGATGGAAACGATCGGATCCTTGTAGTCCACCTGGGCGCTGGCCTGCACCAGTCCGTCGATGTCATCGTCCTCAATCTTGATGGCGATGGTCTCGTAGATCTGACCCATCTGCTGCTTGTCTGCCTCGAAGTGATTCGTGAGGTAGAGCGCAGCCTGTCGGTACCCGGTGACCAGGTCGTCCTTGATGGCCGACATGTCGTAGCCGTAGCCGTGGTACTTGGCGTACCGACCGAACTCACGGACTCCGTTGTACTGACTGATGAATCCGTTGCGCCAGTTGAACCGCTTGTTCGGCATCATGGGTAGCGGACCGTCCGGGTCGAGACCCGGGAACAGATACGGTCGCATGTCCCGGAACTGGTTGAGCTCCAGGTCATAGCCCACTGCCAGCAGGCCGAAGTCGAACGACTCCAGCACCTGTGCCAACGAGGTGGTCGGGTGACCATCGGTCAGCTTGAACACCAGGTTGGTCTCGTATCCCATCGGGGAGTCGAGCCGGATGCTGTTGGTGTGCCAGCCCTTGGTTCCGTAGCGGAGCCACCGTTGCCACACCCGTTCGAAGTTGTCGGCGAAGACATAGTCTCGGTCGAGCAGCTTCTGGATGGTAGCCATGAGGACGTTGGTCGTCGGGACGAAGAGGTCCACGTCATGTGCTTCGGTCTTGTTGTAGACCTCGGCAGCAACCAGCGACCCAGCCAGGAAGACTGGGTCGCCGGCGAGATGACTGCGGACCTCTGTGATTGCAGAGGTCGGTGTCATGTCACTCCTCGGTGGTCTCGATGGGCAGCTCCTGGTCAGGGCTGTTGACACCGAGTGCAGTGAGCTCGTCTTCGACGGCGCTCATCTCCACCTGGATGGCAGCGGCCTTGTCCTGCTGCTCGATGATCACGTCCTCGATCTTGCGGACACGGGCGACGAGCTTGTCGTGCTTGGTAAGCAGCTCGGCGACCCGCTTGTCCTTCTTCGCCTGCTCCTTCGCTTCGATCGCAGCGATCTCCGCCTGCGCCTTGGCGATGCGCTCCTCGGGAGTGAGGACCTTGCGCTTGTTGCTGGACATACTGATTCCTTTCATCGGGTACCACTGCAGGTAGCAGTGGTGATCCCGGCTGCCACCCACACCCGATGGGTGAGCAGCAGCCGGGAAGACTGGTGTCAGTTGAGCTGACTGTTGCGCTGGTCTCGCAGCTCTGCGTCGATCTGATCCACTGTTCCGGTGGACAGCAGGGTCTCGAGGACGGCGGCAACCTCTTCGTTGGGATCGCTGTTGAGGCGTGCCTTGATGGCGTCCTCGACAGTGCCGTCACCCAGTGGCAGTTCGATCACACTGACGCGGGCGTCGGGTTCTGCTTCGTCCCCTTGGGTGGCAGACATGAGGGAACGTAGCGTGGTCACGACCTCCATAGGCGTGAGCTTGGCTTCTGCCATGTAGCGGGTGAAGCCCTCGAGGAGACTGTCGAGCTCCTCGAGCTGGTCGTCGCTCACGTGGTGAGCGGCGTGGCTGAGCAGCTCTCCGAAGTAGTCGGTGAGCAGCTCGGTGAACGCCAGCAGCGTGGCGGTGTAGTCACGGATGATCGAAGTGATCTTGTCCTGGTCCATGTTTCAACTCCTTGTCAATGGGCACAGGAGGAGCATGGTCTCTATCGAAACCCTGCTCCTCCTGTTGCTGGTGTTGGTTGTGATCGTGGTGCTGATCCGGGGCGTGCGCTAGCGCGACTTCGGGTTCTGCTGTACGTCCTTCTTGATCCAGGCTTCGGTTGGTTCACCGAACTGCTGGATGTACTGCAGGACTTTGTCCTTGGCTGCAGTTGAGCTGTGGCCGTAACGGTAGGTCGGCAGCTCGAGATGGGATGACGCGCCGACGCTGCCCATGGCGGGCTGGTCGATCGACACCCGCAGGTAGTGACGCGGGTTGAGACGGCTGTTCGCTCCGGACATGGTGTAGCTCCTCGTTGAGTGACGGGTCAGGCCGAGACGTAGTGGATCCCGAGGATCTCACGCACGTCCGACAGTTGCTTCTCCCAGGCTGCATCCGTGGGGATGTGTGGCTGGGAGTGAGGGCGTTTCAGCTGTGCCTCCAGCTCAGCGATGCGGACCCGGAGCCGGAGGTACATGTCCAGTGCCTCGAGCTCGGCCTGGAGGTCGGTCAGGTCTGCGTCAAGCAGTTCTCGCATGGCGTACCGGTATGCCACGTAGTAGCAGAGGGCAATGCAGGTCATGACGGCGAGCGCGATGGCGATGTAGTACATGGTGACTCCTTGTCAGTCGTTGAGTTTGTGGTGGGCCCGTTGGCTTTACAGCGAGGTGGAACCCATACCCTGCAACGGATTGGATGATGGCCGGCCTTGTTCTGACTGCAACCCCCGTTGCGAGTAGGTGCATATGTCAGAAGGGCTCGCTCTGCTAGAGCTGGCTAGATAAATAGGTTGAATCTCCAGTAGATTTCTCTACTTTCCTTTCTCCCTTTCCTTTCCTAAAAGCGTTTAGTTTGTGGCAGGTATGCGTACCTGCCTGGTCTGCGGACCAGGTGCTATGCGTGGCACGTGCTGCTACGGCAGCAGGTTGTGAGAAGAGACAGGTGAACTGTCCCTCCTCCCCCTCCTTCCTCCTCACGTGAGGAGTGCTTGCTATAGCTAGCAAGCTGTTAGCGCGACACGGTGTAGCGTAGTCACCTGTAGTCAGGCGTAGTCACCCCGAGGTGACTACATATACGATCTGCGTTTCCGCAGGTCAGAGCCCCTTTTGGGGTGCCGGGAAGGGTGTGTAGTCACCGTAGTCACGTTTTTAGGGCAAACAAATTCAGCGGGGTGAAGAGGTTTGCCCTGACTACGTGACTACAGGTGACTACATTTTCAGGACGTGCCGGCTGACCTGCGGAAACAGGTGTGCCAGGCGTAGTCACCTGAAGTGACTACACGACCCTGCCGGCGTGACTTTGTCTCACATCGTGGACACTGGTTGCCTGTGGCAACTAGTTAAGTGGAGTGAAGCGATAGACATTAGGAGTTAGCACACTGCCTGTGGCAGTGGTGGCTCTCTCTCAAAATAGACATCCTGTACACGGTTCATCTAGATAGGCCGGTCGCTCAGTAGCCTGAGCGCAAGCGTCACGAGACTAGATGAACGTGATGGTTGCTGTGTCGTGTTAATTGAAACGTGTACAGGTTGTAGATAAAAAAGAGAGAGCCCCACCTGCCAATGGCAGATGGAGCTATCCCTTCAGGCTAGAGCCTTCAGACTAGAGCCCTGAGTGCAGCGAGCTGACGCTTGATGTGATCAATGCGAAAGCTGTTCTGCTTTGCAACTTCCTTGGCGAGCTCGGTGTCGAGCTTGGCAAGGAGTTCCTCCTGGAACGTGTTCATGTCTTGCATGAGCTCGAACTTGGAGGTCTTGCGCAGGTCCTCGACGTAGCCCTTGATGAGCTTACCGTTACCGGAGATGTCTGCGGCGATCTTGTTGCCGATGGCTTCCTCGATGACTGAGGTGAACGAAGGCATTGCAAGCTCCTTAACTAGAGACAAACGTGACAACTGGGAAATTCCAATCCAAAAAGAAACAAATGAAACAAACCAAATCAAATTCATCATTACAATCAGAAATATGGTCGTTACTTATACCATATATATACATATATAGGGGGTATATGTTGTCTATTTTGTATTAATTGTATATATTGGTACCTCACTCAAATGTTTCCGTGTTTTCGGGTTTCGCTCGGATAGCTTAGGAAAAGGACTCTGAAGGCCCCTCAGAAGGTGAAGTCCTCACAGGAGATTCCTCAAACACATCCGCCTCGTGAGAAAGCCCCCTGGGTGAAAGCAGGGATGGCGTAGGTATATGCAGGGGCTGCGCCAGGGGAAGTGGCGACAGGGTGGGCGATATCCGTGTACCGTGTGCCTTCGACAGGCCCGGTTGGGGGCTGATGATGGTGGAGGCGCAGCGTGGCTGACGAACGGCGACCGGTGTGGGCAGACGCAGCGGATGTGTTTGAGGGATCGGGTCCGGCGCCGGCAGGGCTGCAGCAGAAGCATCAGCGGGTTCGGAATGTCGCCGAGGACACGGGACGTCTCCCGGTGTGGGCGGAGGGCGGGCTGAGCCAGTCGACGCGCGATTGGTACACGGGCGCTAATGCCTCGGGGATCAACAGCGGCTACGACATTACCGACGGCTTCATCGATAAGATGCAGACCGGGTACTCCCAGGCCCGGGAGCAAGAGGGCGGGCTGCGCGGGTACTTCGACTTTAAGAAGTCGGGCGGTACCGGTGTGGCGACGTACGACTATGAAGAGGACGACCGCAAGTACTCCTTCGGTGATATCTACGAAGACGGGGTGTTCAAGGGGAACATCTACGACGAGAGCAAGGGTGTCGATAAGTACACCGCTGACTTGCTGATGCTGGACCTCACCGAGACCAAGGAGACCAAGGCTCGGCTGTTCGCCTCCTCGGATCGGGAGGAGCGGGTCGCCAAGGCCGTGCAGGACCGGCGGGCGAAGAACAACGTCGAGATCCCACAGGGCCGCGCTGCAGCGGACTTCGAGGAGGACGTGCAGGAACGGCAGGCCACCTTCCAGGAGGGCCCCCGGGACGAGATCGCCGCTACTGCAGCAGGTGCTGCGGGTGGTGCGGCCCTCGGAGCGGGTATCGGATCGGCTGTGCTGCCGGGGCCGGGAACTCTCGTGGGTGGTATCACCGGCGGTGTGCTCGGTGGTGTCGGCGGGTTCCTGAACCGGGATGAGCTGACGGACGCGGCTGCCCGGGCCTACGAGGTCACGGGCCTGGCGACCGAGGAGTTCGGGCTGTGGCGCGGTGGACTGACCGCGGGCCTGAACCAGTGGTCGGGCGTCAGCATGAAACTGCTGAACCCGTTCGGCAACCTGACGCGGGGTACTTACGACCTGGCCGCCGGCGACCTGGGCGATGGACGCGAGGCGTTCTACGAGGTCGACGATGAGGGCAACAGCCAGGCACCGACGTGGATGAAGGTCGTCAACGTCGGCTCGATGGTCGCAGACGGGCTGGTGCAGTTCGCCTCCCCGACGGGTGTCGCGCTCTACTCGGCGGGCATGGGGTCTTCGATCGTCGGTGAGATGGGCCTGATGGCCGGCACCGGCTCGAGCTTCGATGATCGCAGAGGCGGGTTCGACAACGTCTGGACGGACGAGCAGGGGAACTTCGACCTCTCCTCCGGGTTGGCCGGTATCGGGAAGATCGGTGTCGACGTCATCCAGATGGGGATGGGCCGCGGTCTGGTCAACCGGGTGGCGGACGATCGGGCCGAGCTGGGCTTGAAGGGTGTGCAGGGGCTCACCGGGGGAACTCGGGCGTGGACCCGGCAGGCTGCGGACAAGGTCTCCGACAAGCTGCCACTGTGGGCCGGCGGTAGCCGTGGGCTCGAAGAGGGCCAGCGTCGCGTGCGGATGGGCGGCAGCTCGTTCACCCAGGACATGCGGACCGGCGAGATCATCGAGGGGAGCCGGCGGGCCACGCTGTCGATCCTTGCTCCGAGTGAGGCAGCGGCCACGCTGAGCGTGGGGAACCTGGCGAGGCGGCAGGCGCTGCGCGACCAACGCAACACGGTGGTCGCCGACGACTACTACCGCGCTGCACAGAGTTTCGCGATGGGCGAGCACAAGCTGCAGCAGGCGTTCGTGAATGCAGTGGGCGAGTCGATGGAGGAAGGGCTGCAGGCGGTCCTCGAGCCGCTCTCCCACAACCATGCGCCGGATGCGGCAGAGATCTACGAGTCGATGGCGGCAGGCGCGGCCATGGGTCTCGGCATGAGCATCGGTGCCAACCTGTACGCGGTGTCGCAGGACGACCGGATGTTCGCGGCCGCGCAGGCGTCGCACGCCATGGCGGGGCTGCCGGAGCTCACCCGGTCCCAGTGGCGCGCGCTCACACAGATCGAGAAGCAGGCCGCGGCGGCGATGACGCCGATGGCTGCGAAGATGGCCCAGGCCGTCGCGGAGAAGATCCAGGACTCCCAGGGCGCCACCATGACCGCCAGTGTCTCCGACATCGCGCGGCTCGACGACGCGATCCGAACGGCACAGGACTCCTCCCTGGCGCGGGCCAGCTCCCGCACCGACGGTGCCTACGTGATCACCGGCATCGAGGACGCCGGGACCCTGGATGACAAGGGCAACCTGCTGCCAGGGTCAATGTCTTCTGACTCGGTGGTCTCCAGCCACGAGCAGGTCGCCATCTCCATGCGGGCTCACCTGATCGGGTTGAATGAGCAGGTCGAGTACCTGAACAACCAGATCGCTGAAGCGCGGGACGCAGTTGCCCAGGAGCTGGCCGGCGCCAATGAACGGCTGGCGCGGTTGCAGCGGCACCTGGCGACGGCACAGCTGACGGTGGAGATGGCGGTGCCGATCCAGACCAGCATCGAGGAGGCCGTCAACGAGATCAACAGCTACCTCGAGGCGGGCGACGAGGTGTCGGCCCGGGCCAGCCTGGACGAGTTGAACAGCCTGCTGCGCAACATCTTCCACCGGAAGTTCAACAAGCTCCCGACGGACCTGACGTCCACGCCCACCGAGGAACAGTTGAAGGCCATGGCACGGGCGGTCACGTTCGTGTACGTGCGGGAGCCGAAGGACCAGTCCGGTAGCTTCCTGAGTCTGCTGCCGCAGGCTTCCTGGGCCCTGACCCGGGAGAAGACGAACCACCTGCTGCAGATCAGTCACGCGGTACTGGCCCCGATCTCGGGTGACTACGACGGCGACAAGATCCGCCAGCAGGCGAAGCTCGTGCTGAGTGACACCCAGTTCGAGGCGAGCCGCGCGGGCGATCACCTGATCGGAGCCGGCTCCTCGGTTCACCTGGTAGCGCAGAAGCGGGAGAAGTGGATCCTCAAGGATCTCGGATCGGCCGCGGCGGACGGTGGCTCGGCCTCCGACCTCGCTGCCACGGTGCTGCTGAAGATCGACGCAGCGATCAAGGGCCGTTACCCGAAGGCACCCCAGGCACAGCTGGACGCTGCGCTGAGTCTGTTCAAGGATGCGGCGCTGGCGGGGAACCCGAAGGCCCGTGAAGTGTTGTACAAGGAGCTCGGGAAGATCTCCGGGGCGATCTCGGAACGCGCCCACCGCACCTGGAGCAACGAGTGGCTCTGGATCGACCAGGTCGTCGACGCCTATCTGCAGGAGTTCCAGCGCGGCTACGCCTTCTACCGTAAGTCGAGCCAGGACCCGAACACCGATGTGGTGCCGGCGACCCGGCAGACCCGAGGTCTGAAGGGTCGCAAGGCGCTCAAGGCGTCCACGTTCATGCAGACCCTGATGAACTACTCCCCCGGGCCGACGATCTTCCGGTCGTTCCAGAAGCTGCACTACACCGCCAACATGGCCCCGGTGCTAGGCACGGACCAGGTCGACGCGAACCAGATGGCCGAGCTCTCCGCCCTGTACGAGATGCTGGGTCAGAAGATCACGGGCACCATGCTCGAGGGGATCCGCAGCAAGGACAACCTGACGGGTGAGGTCTTCGCCCAGGTGGTGCGCTTGGCGAGCTCGGCGCACACCGACCCGGCGTTCGCAGCGCAGCTCAAGTCGCTGGGCATGGACATGGCGCAGGCCCCGGTGATCCTGGCGAACACCCAGGTGCAGGACTTCAAATACGACGAACAGGGCAACGCTATCCCGGTCGCGGGGAAGATCTCCCTGACCCAGCTGCTGCTGCGGATGTCGGTCGAGCGTGACCAGCGCGAGAAGGCTGGGATCCTGTCGCGGGACGAGGGGCTGCGGGCCAAGCACGCCCGCCTGCTTGAGCTCTCCCGTCCCAGCAAGGACGGAGTGAACGCCGAGCGGGCGTTCCTCGAGGTCTTCGGATCCGTCCCGATGTACGACCTGATCGGCGAGGACGCGAACATCTTCGGGGCGCACCTGACGATGGAGCAGTTCCTGCGGGGCTACCAGTCGATGCACGAGCACGACCGGTTCCAGACCGACAAGAACCTGATGTCGGAGCCGGGACGGGACCGCAACTCCACCGCCAGCCCGCCCTACGGCTTCAGCGCGCTGACCGGGGACAACGCGATCACACCGTACTACGCGGTGCTGGACGCCATCTTGAACGTGGGCCGGCACGAGCTCTCTGCGGACAAGAACGGCAAGGTCTCCGGTGACAAGGCCGACCGGGACCGCCGGGTGAGCCAGAGCTTCCACAGTGGGTTCGAGACCATTCAGCGAGCGGCCCGCGAGTTCGCCGCCTTGTCGCCGAAGGAAGGCGAGACCACCGCGCAGACCATCCAGCGGATGTTCGAACGGTTCCCCGACCGGGCCCGCGAGTTCCTGGCGCTGCTCCCGGACTCCGCCATTCAGGCGTACTACGAGATCCGCGAGGGCGAGCACTACATCTCCCCGTGGCTGTACGAAGCATTCGCCCAGCCGGACGCCAAGGCCGCGGAGATGCACTACTGGCGCAGCCTCCTCATGGCCCAGTGGAACGCCTCCGGGGCCAGCAACATGCTGCGCGAGGAGGACTCCGACGGATCGCACGCCCGGAAGTTCTCCAGCCTGGAGCGCCGGATGTTGCGCGTGATGTACCGGCTGGCAGCCAACCGTGACAACGGCGCCCAGCTGCGCGTGTTCATGCAGGAGATGTACGACGCCAACGACCTGCAGGAGTTCATGCAGCTGGTCAACCGCAACGAGGCGTGGCGTGGAGCCCAGGCTCCGCTGTTGCCGTGGATCGACGACACCGCGGAGTTCGACCCGGACAAGACCAGCGGGGGCTGGTCGAAGAACCTGTCTGGCTCGGAGCTTCGCCTGGCGATCACTCAGCTCCAGAAGGGCGCGTCCCAGCTGCTGTCCGACCTGCACGAAGAAAAGCAGGCGGAGGCTGAGGACAACGCGGTCTTCGCGGCGTTCGACCGGATCGCTGCTGGCGAAGGCACGGATGCCGACCGCCGGATGGCCGGTCAGCTCCAGGGCCACCTGGACATGGCGTACGTCAGGCTCGACGCCCTGGGCCCCGCCGCGATGCAGTACCAGACCATCGGGTCTCTGCTGGGGCTGTACGCCTTCGCGCACACGAAGGGCCAGAACCCCACCTACTACGCCGCGATGGGCGGCTTCGAAGCCAGCCGGGATGCGCTCGGGTACTCCACCAACTTCGAGCGGGTCATGGCGGCGTTCACCTCGCAGAGCCTCACGGACCTGGGCAACAACCTGGGCCAGCTGGCACGGGGTGACGTCCGCACCATGGACGACGACGGTAACCCGATCGAGTGGACCCCGCCTACGGTGGAGAAGATCCTCGAGCTCCTGCGCGACCCGGAGACGCGGCCGTTCGCTCGTGCCATCCTGTTCCCCTCGGTCATGGAGCACACCGCCGATGGCCGGATCACTCAGCAATTCCTGGTCGGCAAGTCGCTGAAGGAACTGCTCGAGGGCAAGATCTACGACAAGCTGTTCCAGACGAACAGCTCTGGCCGGCTTCAGCAGGGTGCTGCCATGGGCTACGCCTCTCTCCTTGAGACGTACTCACGGAAGCACGGGGCTCCTTCCGCCGCGGTGCAGCGGATGGTGAACCGGATCGTGATGGCCCGGACCTCCACCCTGGACCACCCCCTCACCGCCTACGAGGCGGAGCGCATGACGGCTGAGGCGTACCGCGAGGTAGCCGAGGTCATGCAGATGATCGGCTCTGTCGCTGCAGCCGAGGAGATGAAGGGCGAGTCCCTCATGGAGGGGGAGTCCTCCATGCTCTACGCAGTGGAGCGGGCGACCCGGGAGGCCCTGCGCGATCATCGAGCCAGGCGGATGCTCGATCTCACGGGCGAAGACGGCAAGATACTGGGCGAGATTGTCGTCCAGCAGCTGATCGACGACAAGGTGCGCGAAGCCGAAGAGATCATTCGGGAGCTGAGCGAGGCGTACGACCAGACCAACGACCCGGACGAGCAGGAGCGACTGACCCAGCGGATCGAGGGCGTTGCGGCCGCCCGGGACGAGCAGATCGAGCGGATCACCACTTTGCTCGAAGGCAACTTCTTCGACAACGTGGTCAACAAGTTCACCATCCCCAAGGACTCCGCCGGCAACCACCTGCTGCTGTTCGGAGGGCAGGAGGCTCGACGAGAGATCCTGAACTACATCAAGGCCACGGGCACCCTGCTCAGCCAGCGAGTGCCGAACACGATGGACGCCGCTGACGAAGTGTTCCGCCAGCTGTCGGATCCAGAGAACAACGGCTCCGTCGAGCTGTCCGACGCGGACTGGGACCTGCTGAGCCAGGGCGTCATTGCGATGTACATGGACCAGGTCGTGGGAGAAGCCCCGGCGACGGTGACGGTTCCGCTGTTCCCGGATGCCACCAAGGAAAGCCAGCGCCAGGTCTACGACCCGACCTGGGCGTACCTTGTCGACGGACTCTTCGACCCGTCGCTGGTAGAGGCAGCCAAAGACCTCGCAAAGCTCAGCGGCCGTATCGAGACTCCGCTTGCATCAGATCTAGCCGGCAAGATCTCGGACAACATCCTCGACCAGAGGCGCCTCGGGGACTGGACCACCGCCATCGCCACGCAGACTCTCGAGGCAGACTTCCGCCTCGATGCATCGGCCGCGGCCTTCGCCATCGCCATGGCGGGCAACAGCCCCAAGACGCAGGCCACGATCAGCGGGGCCACGCGGCGCTCCTACCTCCGCCCCAAGGAGGAGCAGCTGGCAACCACCCGCTTCGGGTTGGAGCGCCTGCTGGGAGAAGACTTCGAGACCATCCCGGTCATCGCGCCCGGAGCCACCGGAGCCGTACGCCAGACGCCCCTGGCGCAGCTGAACAACCGCTTCGTGCGGAACGTCACCCTGCACTACATCGATGAAGCCGGCGAGGAGATCGAGTACAACCTGCTCGATGCTCCCTTCGTGGAGGTTGGACACAAGTACCGGGGCGAGGTCAGCGTCCGTCGCTCGGGGTACAAGACCATCACCTTGGAGCGGCTGCGCCGTGCAGTGGAGCTCGCGGTCGAGCACCTGCCGGGGAAGATGGACAACGTCCAGATCGCACTGGACTTCTTCGATCCCGCCGACCAGCCCTCGGCACCGGAGTGGATGCACAACGTCTACTTCGAGGGAGGCAGCTTCGAGCTCTCGGGCAACCCGATGAACTCCCTCAACGAGGAGCTGTGGTTCTCCCCGGGCGGAGGATCGCAGACCCCGCAGCGGGCAGCCCTCGACGCGAACAAGCTTGGGGTCCCGGCGCTCAAGGTGCTCCCGCCTCTCGAGCCTGGCGCAGTCGCTTCGGCCGAAGCCGGCTGGGAGACCGACCTGATGCAGGTGCTGCAGCGCAAGACGCAGAAGATGATGGAGACCGACCTTGGCTCCGGCCTCCTGGACCCCACGTTCTACAACGCGGTGTTGAAGAACTTCAAGATCCGCCACTTCGTCCGCGGCAAGCTCGATGGCGTGGATGTGGTGTGGACTGCGGAGCAGGTCATCGAGTGGCAGCAGCAGAACAGGGCGTCGATCCACGAGAAGCTGGACGGCGCGGAGATGTGGATTCCCTCCGACGCAGTGCTGCGCGAGATGCTTGGCGAGATGGGGGCACTGGGTACGCCCGGGATCGACCCCACGCGGTTCGACATCAACATCGAAGCCGTGCCGACCTTCACCCACCTCACACCCAGGCAGCTGGAGTTCGCTCTGCCGAAGGAAGCAGTTGCCCTGGAGGAGACTCGGATCACCCTCCGGGCCCGGCAGCACCAGTTCAGTGTGCGCCCCGTTCTCGACGAGGCCACGATCAACAGCTATGACCTGCGCATCAAGAAGCTGGCTGCCCAGCAGGCCCCGATCTACGCCGACCGCGCGTTCAGCCTCAGTACGGAGGAGGGCGGGTTCCACCCGCGAAAGAACCTCGCTCGAGCTGTATCGGCTGCAGGCGAAGCCTTGCAGGGTGAGCAGCTCGCCTTCGACTGGTCCGGCTTCGGCCTGCCCTGGATCGGGTCTCAGCGAGTACATGATGCCTCGCTGAGTCAGATGGTGCTCCGGTCCCTGGCTGCAACGATGTCCGCGGACACGGTCAAGACGGGCTGGGTCTACAACCACGTAGGCGTTTCGAACCCTCTCACCGGAGAGCTGACACAGAGCGACCTCGGCGGGCAGCACGAGAAGCCCGCCCTCCGGGTAGCCCCTGGGGACCTGGTCGTTGTCGGGATGGACTCCTTCCGCAACGACCAGAAGGCGATGCGGCGGGTGCTGGAGTACTTCGTCGACCAGGGTGCGATCATCACGTTGGTCGGAGAAGGCGGCGGCTCCGACATGCGGAACGAGGGTGGCGCGGTCCTGGACCAGCTGGGGTACTCCAAGATGCGCGGCGCCCCTCACGCCTACGAGCCGGCCGAGGTTTCTTCTCGCTACCAGAACCGCCGGGCTACCGAGTCCATGCTCACCGAATGGCGGCCGGTCACGACCCGCAACAAGGTGTCGATGTTCGTCACCCGTGGCGAGTACCTCACCGAGTCGACTGCTTGGGTGGTGCCGAAGAAGCCGGGAGAGCGGGAGGCACTTCGCTCGGTAGGCGTGAACTTGAACCTGATCCCCACCGACTTCCTCTCCGACATGAACGTTCCGAAGGGAGCCCAGGTCGATCAGGTCCGTGCCCACTTGACGGAGATGCTCAAGTCGGCGGCTGGCAAGGAGTTCTTGGCTCGGGCTGCGAAGGAAGACGAGCTCGAGAATCCGGCTGGCGTCACCTTGGAAAAGGCCATCGAGCGACTCCTCGAGAGGTGGAGCACCAGCGCAGGCACCGTGCTTCCGCAGCCAGGCGACTCGTTCGGTACGGGAGACATCATCCCGCTCGTCAACAACAACAACCAGGTGCTGCTCTACCGTCACGGCTACAAGGCTCCGACGCGCGAAACGATGCTCGACCAGTGGGCGGAGAACTACCGCGGAGACTCTGCCGACGCGGGCAACGTCGCCATCTTCCCCAGCCAGAAGGAGCCGGCGGCCACCACCCACGAGGGCAAGTGGGCACGGGAGTTCTACCGGCCCGGGTTCGGCATGGCCGTCGAACTACACCTGCCGCTCTCTGTCTTCGGAGACAAGAAGCAGCTCGAGTGGAACGGGATGAAGTACATCCTTGGCCCGATCAATGAGAACTTCTCCCTGCCCGAGCACGCTTTCTTCGCCAACGGCTGGGGCGTCGACATGGTCGTGGACGCTGACACGCTGTTCAGCAAGGAGGCATTCGGCGGCCTGGTGAACAACCACCGCAACGCCTTCGCGTTCTTCGGCGTCGACTTCATGCCCGTGCTGCAACGTTTCTTCGGGCTCGACGAGGGCAGTGTCAACGAGCTCTTGGCTACGGTTGCTCGCAAGGGGGATCGGATCCCTGTTCGGCACGCGAATCTCCTGATCCAGTCGACCTATGGAGATCCCGCTCTGCGGTCCGCAATCCTCAGCGCCTTCGGGGAAGACACGAACTTCGACTGGATGGACAACCTGGACAACCAGGATCCGGACGCGGTCATCGTGCGGACGATGCTGACGTACCTGCTGACCGCGGGGGCGCACCCGTCCCACGTGTTGAGGTCCGGAGGGTTCAACAGCCCCGAAGCTCTAGCGGGTGACGGGCAATCTATCCTGATGCCCCCACTGTTCACGCAGGTCTTCGACAACGCGCCGCTCGGATCCCCGCTGCGCACGATGATGAACAAGCACTTCAACCAGCAGCTCTACAACCCCAACAGTGACGGGACCGGGTACGTGCTGGGGCAGGACTGGTCCTTCGAGATTCACACCGACGACGGGGTGAAGACCGGCAAGCTGCAGTTCGCCGACGTCCACTCCTCCGGCGACAACGCCTTCAAGGACGCGATGTCGTACGACGTCAACGACCAGCAGCCGGCGTCCTACCACAGCGCGATGATCACTGGTCAGGCGATCGGAGCAGAGACCGCCTACGTCAAGAGCCTGAAGAAGACCAAGGAGTTCCTCAACAACCCTGGGGTTGTTCAGCTACGTGACGCCAAGGACGGCGGCGTCTGGAAGATGCTCACCGACATCCCGGAGAAGAGCGGCAAGTTCGACCAGTGGCGCATGCCGACTCCGTTGGAGCAGCAGCGGCTGACGCTCAACCGGGAGGCCATGAAGGGGTTCCGCCAGGCGATCAGTCAGGAGAACTGGACGACTCCCGACAAGGACGAGTATGCCGAAGTCCTCCGCCGGATTTCCGAGGAGCTCGGATTCCGCAGGGGGCAGTCGGAGGTCGTGGACTTCTGGGTGCGGCAGATCCTCGGGATGCCCAAGGGCGAGGCGGAGACCTCTCCTGGCGTGATCGAGATGGTCGGGCACATCCCGGCACGGGCGGCGGTCGAGGCGGCCAACGACATTCTGTGGAACCTCGCCCGCGGCTACCTGCCGGTGGTAGGAGCAGAGGTCCCTCAGCTCCACGTGTCGGACCTGCAGCTGATCTTCCGTGGCAAGAAGTGGGCTCCCGCACTAGAGATCGGGTCCAGCGAACGTGCTGACCAGAACGACTGGAACACCTGGGTGGAGATCTCCCTCGGGGCGGCTGCGCAGGACAACAACTCGATCTTCGACCCGCTGTACCTGACGGCGACTGACGGGTTCATGAACACCTACCAGAACGCCACGGAGTCCATCGTGGGGCTCCCGGTCTCCCGGGACGCTCTGGTGCAGCAAGGGCTGCTCGACCCGGACATGAACCGGATGGCCGTCTCGATCAGTCGCAACGTGAACACGCTGGCTTCCGAGCAGATGATCCTCGACACCGAGCAGGCCACCCTGTCACAGCTGCTCGGTGGACAGCGGATCGGCGGTCGCTACATCGCCAAGACCGCGCCGGCGTCAGCCATTGCGAAGCGTCGCAAGGAACGCCGGGAGTGGCGCAGGAAGAACAACCTGCCCTACCCGCTCGACATCACCATGCGGAACTTCAAGAAGAACGGGGCTCAGTTCGTCAACTCGAGCTCGAACACAAACGCCCTGTTCCGCATGCTCATCAACCTTCGAGTGGGCACGGCGCTCATCAACCCTGCGCTGTGGTTGAGCGCCGGGCCGGAGATGTGGCTCCGGTCCGCCATCGACACGAGCGCGGCAGCCCTGGCGGGTACGTCCACTACGGGAGTTGTCGCACGCGGACGGGCGGCCGCCACTGAAGGAACGGCCGAGGCCATGCGGCAACTCGAGGCCGCCAAGGAGCAGGGCCCCGAAGCAGTCGCCGCACTGCCCGAGGAGATCAAGTCGCTCGCTAGCCGAGGAACGATCCTGCAGGCTGTTGGAGCTGACTCGCGGTTCACCAGAGAACAGGTGGGCGACCTGGATCAGCTGTACAAGACGCTCGGCCGGCGCGGGGACTTCAAGCAGATGGTCTACGGAGACCTGCTCTACCTTCGGCAGAGTGTCCACGGCATCAGCAAGTTCGAGAAGGGGACCGAGAAGTACGCTCGCCTGGGGACCTTCATGCAAGACCCGACCTGGGGCATGCGGTCGGAGACACTCGCCAAGCGGTACATGGAGGCAGCCCTCCGCTATGTCATGGCGCAGCCCACGGTGACGGTGGTCTCGATCGACGCAATCATCGCGGCCATGAATACCAACCCGTACTGGATCCGGGACAACATGCCCGAGGTCCACCAGGCGGCAGCTAACGCGATCGCACAGAACCGATCGCTGAAGATGACGCCCTTGTCCCTGGCGTTGCGAGGGATCTACGAGCCGTTGTCTCAGCGACCCGGTCTAGCTAACGTCTTCGGCACCTTGTTCCTCAAGCTCCCCTTCATGTTCTCCGGCTTCGCGTTCAACGTAGCCACGACCCTCACGGGCATGCAGGGGTTCTCGGACGCTACCGCGCTGTTCCTGGACAAGCGGAACACCCCGTTCACGCGGATGATCGGTCGTGCGTCTGCTCGGCTGAAGCAGGAGGAGTTCGACCCGGACACCTGGCAGGGCCTCGACATGAGCGAGGTCATCGAGGGTATCGACCTGTCGCACTCCATCATTCGTGGTGGCGTCACCTTCACCGGGATGTTCACCGCCGGCATGCTCATGGGTAGCTCGGGCCTGGGTGGCGAAGACGAGGAGATGCGTCGTCGCCGGCGCGCTGCCGAGCTCCAGGGCGGACCGGTGATCTACGACCCGCGCAAGGTGGAGAACGACTTCCGCTCCGCCGACGCGCTGTTCCTGGATTCCGTGCCCGGCTTGAACAAGCTGGTCAACGTGATCGCTGGAGAAGATGGCAAGTCGATCGTCCACCTCCCCTGGGCACTCAAGCAGTTCGTCAGCCCGGCCATGGGTATCGCCCGCTTCCTCGACACCGGAGATCCGCAGCAGGTGGTGTGGGGGTTCAAGGAAGCCATGCTGTCCTTCCCGCTCATCAACGGGATGATGTGGGACGACGCGGTACGAACCTGGGATCAGTTGACACAGGAGGCCGCGAAGGAAGCGGGAGCCGACACCCCCGAGGGAATGACCGCGGCGATGCGGCTGCTGATCAACGGGGTCGGAACCTTCGAGCGCATGCTGTTCGAGAACGCCTTCGTCAACTCCCTCTACGTCTCGCTCGACGCCTACGACCGTGACCCCTACAAGCTGCCCGAAGCAGACGACACAGGGGATCTGCGGAAGCTGTACACCCCCAGCGGACTGCAGCCGTACGCGCAGAACACAGCTCTCGAAGACTTCGTGGACGAGGACGGCAACCTGAAGCAGGGCTGGATGGGTCGCAGCTTCTCCGGCACTCAGTTCCGGGTGCTGTCGGAGAACCGGGGAACCCTGGCCGTGATGGGCTCACTCCTCAGCGGCAAGGGCTTGGGCGGCGACACCATCCGCTACAACATGCCGATCAAGACCCGGGCTCTCCAGCGTCCTGAGATGACCACCGAGGTCGGACGCGAGGTGATTGCCCAGCTCATGTCGAACGCCGGCGGCGCTGCTAGCGTCACGGTGGAAGAAGCCGAGAACCTCCTCATTGCGCGCAACAAGGCGATGGGTTCCTTCCAGCAGCCGGACGCGCTGCGAGCCGAAGCCGAACTACTGTCTCAGCAGTTCGGGGTCTCCGAGCTCAGTGTGATCGACGATGAGGGCCGCGAGGTTCTCACCAAGCCGGGCGCAGCGGCAGTTCTCGAGGGTCTCGTCCAGGGCACGGTGCAGTTCGGAGACGAGTCGCTGCGCGGCATCTACATCACTCCGGAGCAGCGAGAGCAGATCCAGGCGGAGTGGATGGCCGACCTCAAGCAGGAGGGTGTCGACCTCGGGCTGACCGAGCGGCAGGCGTTCTTCCGGGCTACCCGGATCTGGAACGGTCCTTCAGACAACCCGGAGGTCAAGGGCATCTCCGACTTCCTGTGGTCCAACGAGATCCCCTGGTCGCCGAAGATCGAGTACAACCAGCTCAACACCACCTATGTGACGGGGCCGGATGGGCTTCCGATGGCAGTCGGGATCAAGCGCGGCGGTGTGATGGACGCCTTCGGCTTGATCCCGAAGACCATGTGGAGTGCTGACGACATGGGTGGCGCGGTCTCGCTGGATGAGCGGTTCAACGTGCAGGACGCTCGCGCCGGCATCAACACGGGTCTCCGTGCTCTCGAGCCGACTCGGGAGGATGCGATCATCCCGGGCGAGAAGGAGATCAAGGAGTCGATCGACAAGGCGCTCGAGGAGCTCAAGAAGCTCAAGGTGACGCCGACCGACCCGATCACCGCCGCGACTCGCAAGGGCTACGGCAGCGGCCGGCGGTACAGCGGCGGCTACCGGAGCGGAGGTGGCGGGGGCTACAGCAAGGACTACCCGACCTACTTCTCCAGGCTGTACGAACTCCCGGGTGGCCGGGCTACATACGGCGGGCGCCTCCCGCTCATCAACACCAGCAACCCGATTATCCGACGTGAGAGCATCAGGCGTGAAAGAATCACGTCCGAGCGAGGAAGGCTGAACCAGTGGCAATGATGAAGGCGCACACGCCGATCACCTCGTTCGAGCAGTGGTACGTCGATTACGACCCCACGGGCGGACGAGACGGCTGCTTGGAGTTCCGAGGGCTGTCCCCGTACGCCGCAGAGAAGAAGCGGTCGTTCGATCGCTACAAGAGCGAGATGGACATGCGGGTCCACGGGTACGAGAAGTTCGAGAAGCTCGCCGATGGGCAGGTGTTGCGAGAGAAGCCCGACCTCCCCAACATCAGCTCCGGCGAGACCGCGGGCATCGTACGCCGGGTAGCGCGCAACCTGGTGCAGAACGCCCCCAACGTCGAGGTTATCTCGATCTTCGACGACGACAGTGTCGAGGGGATTCTCTCGCGTCACCTGTTGATGTCGAAGATCATCGGGGTGGACCAGTACTCCAACGACATGCAGCAGAACCTGTTCGCCTCCACCAAGACCGCGCTGACGCTGGGGTTCGACGCGATCATCCCCACGCTGCTGCAGGACGCCGGCGGCTCGTGGTACATGAAGTACGACGCGATCTACTACCGGGACGTGTTCCCCGAGCCTGGAGCCCGGGATGTCCGCGACGCCACAGATGTGTTCGTCCGGCGCTACCTGACGTACGGAGAGGCGTGCGCCCTGGCCGCCAACCCTCCTGCCGGCTGGGACGAGCACGCCCTCAAGCTGTTGATCAAGAACAAGCCCCGCTCCCGGGACCGCCAGAGTGTGGACCTGCAGACCTCCAAGAACCACCAGATCCCCGAGGGCTACGAGATCATCACCTGGTACTCGAGCTCGGGAGATCCCTTCCTCACCTTCGATGCCAACACGCTGATGCTGCTCCGCATCGAGAAGAACAAGCACCCGCTCAAGCAGCACCCAGTGTTCTTCCTGGTCTTGGAGAAGGACTCTCAGCAGCCTCTCGGCAAGTCCCAGGTGGAGCTCCTGCTTGGTCGCCAGGACTTCCAGGACCTGATGCTCAACGGTGCGATGAAGCTGTGGTACCGCAACATCAACCCGAGCATCATCGGGTACGGCACGGTCAACTCCATCCCGAACCTGAGTCCCGGCAAGTACACCCAGATCTCCAACCCCAACGCCCGCCTCGAAGCGTTCGAGGTGAACACGCAGACCCTGATGCAGTTCGGCACCATCAGCCAGCAGAACATGGGCTCGATGATCGGGCTGGTCGGAGCCGCGGACCAGCAGATGGCGAGCCAGGGTGTCACCGACACAATGTCGGCCACGCCTCAGGGTGTCGAGCAGCAGCAGGCCATGGTCGATATCACGACCAACAACTACCAGAAGGCTATCGAGAGTTTCGTCAGCCACTACTGCAGCTATGCCCTGACGATCTACTTCCAGGAATTGAAGTCCTTGAAGCAGATCCAGCCGACGGCAGAGGCTCGGCTAAAGCTGCTCAAGGCCGGGCTCGATCCTGAGGTCATATCCCCCGAGGGGGCAATAGAAGTCGACTTTAGCCAGATGGCAGTCGAGTACTTCGTCCGGTGTATCCCCGGATCCCTGGTAGAGCTTGAGGACGAGAAGCAACTGCGCATCTTGAACGAGATGTTCGTGCCGCTCTCCCAGGCCATGCCGGCTCTAGCAGCCACGCAGAACAGGCAGATGCTGGACCAGGCGGTGGCAGCGATGTCCTACGTGATCCAGAAGCAGATCGAGCTCTCCGGGGCCGCCAATGCCAAGGACATCCAGCGGCTGTGGTCGGGCGAAGAGGACGGCCTGCAGGAGCGCGACCGCAAGATCCTCGCTATTGAGGAACAAATCGGTATTCGCAGTTCGCAGAGTGAAGAAGAACTCGAACTCACCAGCCAGGCTATTGTGCAGCTGCAGCAGCAAATGACCCTGATGGCGGAGAACCAGAGGATGCTTCTTGAAAAGCTAGGTGTAACAAACGCCCCGCCTGAAGATATAGGCAATAATCCTGAAGGAGCCGGGTTGACTGCTGTTCCTTAAACCCCGAACGTTGGAATTGCCAGCGCCTGATATCCAGGCCAAATCATCCCAGGAGGCAGCGACATGGTCGCACCCGTCCAGAAGGACAGCCTGACCGACTACCAGGTCGCTCTGGCTACGTATCTTCGGATCACGAGTCCGGTGGCAGGTATGTTCACCGGTACCGAGATCAAGCCGAACCCCAACGCCCGCAGCATCCGCGTGCCGGACATCCGGGTCGACGACTACATCGTCGACGCCGAGATCTCGCGCATCGGTGCCGACCACTACTCCGGCAGCGAGTTCACCGGCGAGTGGAAGAACGGCGTCCCGCCCATCGAGTGGCGCACCTACTCGATGTCGCGTCACCGCAGCTTCGGCTTCACGGTGTTCGACGAGCAGCTCCGCTACTCGCCGATCAAGAACATCGTGCAGGAGTACACCGGTCGCAAGATGCAGACCACGGTGCTCCGTGACCACGACAAGTACTGCCTGCTGGCCGCGATCTCGGGCCACATGACCGGCAAGCTTGTCCCCCGTGTGTCTGGCGTGGACAGCCCCGGCCCGGTCACCGCTGATGCCCACCGCATCAGCTGCACCGGCAACGCGGCTGACTACAAGTGGATCGCGGAGCCCGGCGAGGACTTCGACAACCAGATCCAGCCGTCGTTCGCCACGATCACCGGCATGTTCCTGGATGACGCCGACCCGCTCTCGACGCTCGACGCGCTGACGCTGCTGTTCTCGGACAACTGGTTCGACAGCAACTTCGGCAACAACGAGCGGTTCCTGCTCATCACCTCGGCACTCGAGCTCGTGTTCATCAACGCGCTCATCAGTGCCGGCACAGGGACCGAGTCGGCGTTCAAGCTCCTGAAGGACGGGGACATCTCGGGCGCCAACGCCTCGGGATACCTCGGCACCCTCAAGGGCTCGTGGAAGCTCGTGAAGATCCACCCGGAGTTTCTCCCGAAGGTCTACACCGACTCGAACCTGGTAGTCGACCCGGTCGCCAACTCGGGCACCGCCAACCGCTCCCTTCGCCAGGTCGTGGCGCTGGCCGCGTACAAGAACGCGATCCAGACCTACGAGCACTTCAGCGAGCGGCGCGAGCAGGACGGCGGCACCCGGTTCAAGGGAACCGAGTACGTTCAGGACTTCTCTTACGACTGCTGGGCAATCGACCAGCTCTCCGAGGGGATCGTCCCGATCTTCCTGCCGACCACGATCGACAACCTGCAGGTCGTCGACGACAGCTTCGACTTCGTCGCTGCGAAGGTTGCGGCCGCTCGAGGCCAGCTGGGCGTCTCCCCGGAGACGTACCCGCTCTCGGGTGCCGACACGCTCCGCAGCCGCCCACTCTGGTTCCACCAGCCGTACACCGACAACGGCCACCTGGACACCAACCTGGCAATGCAGGAGACCGGCGATGTCGCCCACCGCAGCCCCGTGCTGCCGGACGACAACCCGATCGACGGCGAGGAGCTGGAAGGCATCGAGGCAGCCGCACTGGCCTCGGCCACCGCGCGTACCAACTCCGCCGCGGTCACGCTGGGCCAGGTCCGGAAGTTCAGTACTCCGGACTCGCTGTGGGAGGTCACCACTGCAGGAACCACGGCGGCTGCTCAGCCGAGCATCGCCGGGAAGCAGATCGGCGACTCGGTTACCGACGGTACCGCCGAGTTCGTCCGCATCCTGTGAGAGAGTGCGGCAGGCCCACAATCTTCGGGCCTGCCGCACTTCCCCCTATCCGTTTCGAAACAGGAAGGAGGTGACCCAGTGGAACAGTTGATCGAACTTCTTCAGCAGATCCAGGATCTGGCAGGTGTCGCCATCGAGGCGCTTGAAGGCGCCGCTGGTGGCGAGGCTCCCGCCGAAGGTGGACCCGCGCCCGAGGGCCCCGCACCCGAAGGCGCTCCACCCGAGGAGCCGATGCCCGAGGAGGGCTGACCGACCCCGACAAGGGGCATCCCGACAGCCGGGCCAGGGCTTTACTCCTTTCACCTGGCCCGGCTGTTGGCTTGTAGCAAGAGACCGAGGAAGACATGGCAACGCTGAGCAACTCACCCAGCGAACGCACCGTGATCCGCGCAGAGCGCGGGAAGTCGCTGACATTCGGGATGCGGTTCTACGACCTGCTCGACCGGCTCATGGACGTCAGCACGTGGTCCATCGTCCTCCAAGTCAGCAAGCCTCTTCTTCGATCTGGCGTGCCCGACGTGCTCATCACGTCTAGCGCCCACATGTCGCTGGGTTCGCTCGGCTTCGTCCAGTTCACCGTGGACGGGCCAGAGCTCGAGCTCACCCCGGGCGAGTTCCCGTTCACTATCACTGCCCAGAACGAAGAGGGCTACATCGCTGTCGTGGTGAACGGCGTCCTCGAGCTGGTTCCGAATGCTTCAGATCTCACCGGAAGTGCAGACCTTCCCGATCTCTCCGACCCCATGGAGATCCTGGTCCGGATGGGTGGGCAGGTAGTCCACATCCACGGTCCCGTGTTCCCGCCTGGTCCCGAAGGCCCGCAGGGAATCCAGGGGCCGCAGGGTATCCAAGGCATCCGCGGGCCGCAGGGAATCCAGGGCGAGCAAGGAGACCAAGGACCGCAGGGTCCGACAGGCCCCACCGGGGCTCAAGGGCTGCAGGGTGTGCCCGGCCCCACGGGTGCCACAGGTGCCACAGGTGACCAAGGCATCCAGGGCGTGCCCGGCCCCACAGGTGCCACGGGTGCCACGGGTGCCACGGGTGACACCGGCCCCCAGGGTGACCAGGGAATCCAGGGAATCCAGGGTCCGACCGGGCCACAGGGCGACCAGGGTATCCAGGGTCCGACCGGGCCACAGGGCGACCAGGGTATCCAGGGTCCGACCGGACCCAAGGGCGACCAGGGTGACCAGGGAATCCAGGGTCCGACCGGACCCAAGGGCGACCAGGGTGACCAAGGCATCCAGGGACCGACCGGACCCACCGGGGATCAGGGGATCCAGGGCATCCAGGGTCCGACCGGCCCCACCGGGGATCAGGGGATCCAGGGGCCGACCGGCCCTACAGGAAGCACCGGGGATCAGGGGATCCAGGGCATCCAGGGACCGACCGGCCCTACCGGAAGCACCGGACCCGTTGGTCCTCGGGGCGAGCTCGGTGACCCAGGGCCTCCCGGACCGATCGGACTATCCGTGGTAGACGTTCTCGACGGAGGGGTCTACACACTGAACCCGGCGGGAGCCACGGAATACTCCCTGACAATCACCGACGACACCGCGCTGACGGCCAGCGGCCTGACCAACGGCGCTGCCATGACGGTCGTCATCGTTCAAGACGGAGTCGGCGGTCACACGCTTACCCTCCCCTCCACGTGGATCGGCGCGAGCGACTTCCTGCTCAACACGACGGCTGGGGAGTATGACGTGCTGGTCGTGTGGAGGTCTCCGCTAGGTACGCACGTCAAGCGGGTTCACACGGGCGCGCTGCCCTCTTCTTCGTGGACGCCTCTGCAGCTGAGTAACCAGCGGTACTGGTGGAATGCTGACTCGATCCTCGGGGAAGAAGCTGACCCGATCACGTCCTGGTCGAGCCTCTATCCCTTCGTGGCTCCCTTGACGCCGGCTGGGAACGGCCCGACTCTTGGGCTGTCGCATGGAGTGAAGTACGCCAAGTTCGAGTCGGCGTTCTCCCAAGCTCTGTCGGTCAACCCTGCAGGCGCGGCGGTGTCCCAACCGATGACGTTCGCGCTGCTGGCTCGTATGCACGACCTAACAGGCTCCAACGACCGCCCGGTGATCGGGACTGTGGGTGCTCTCGACTTCTTCATCGGTGCCCGCCAGGTCTCGGGTGAGCCCCGCTGGAGCGGACACCAGCAGCCCTCCAGCTCCGTCATCACCGGCGACTGGCAGATGGTGGTCGCGCAGGTCACGGGTGCCAGCTCCACGATGCGGGTCGATGGCGTCTCCTCGGCACTCACGCTGAGCGGCTCCTTGGTCTCTTCAGGTATCGCAATGGCAGATGCCTCCATCAACTCCATCTTCACCAACTGCGACATCGCAGAGTTGATTGTCTTGTCGGCGCTTCCTTCTGGGCCAGACCTGGTCAACATCGAGACCCACTTGGCAAGCAAGAGGGACACTCTCAAAGGGCTGACCTGATGGCTCTCGTTGACGTTTGGATCGCCGCGGGGCAGTCCAACATGGAGGGACTGGGCAACAAGAACGAGACTCCCCCACTCGACTCCGCGGTGTGCTGGGAGTTCAACTACGAGGCGGACTCGATCATCCCGCTAGCTGACCCGGGGCCCCCCAACACTCACAACGCAAACACGGGGAGCCTCCTCCCGGCTTTCGCCAAGGTGTTCACCGCATCCTCGCAACGGCCTTCGCTGTTTGTCCGAGCAGCTCGAGGTGGATCCGCGCTGCTGGCAGCCAATGCTGGTCTCACCGGCAACTGGTCTCCCTCGGGATCCTTGTTCAACAACGCGGTTGCTCGGGGTCTTGCCGCGATCGCTAAAGCAGTAGGAGCCGGCCACACCATCGCCAGCGTCAACGTGCTGTGGCACCAGGGCGAAGCCGACTGCAAGGGAAACGACCTGCACCTCTACGAAGCTGCGTACGCTGCGCTCCTGGGCAGGTTCCGCACGGCTCTCTCTCAGCCCGACTTGAAGATGTACTGCGCTCGAATCGGAGAAGTTGCTCCGGCCTACGCCTCCTCACAGGGTGCCAACTGGGTCTTTGTCCGAGAGGCACAAGTCTCTGCGTGCGCCAACACCGACGGCATGGAGATGACCTACCTCCGCTGCGTGGAGTTCTTCGATCTCCACTGGATGAAGTCCGACAACATTCACTACACCCAAAACGGCTACAACGATATGGGTGCAGCGATGGGGGCGTACGCCGCAGCAGACATGGACTTCACGCCTCCGGTCGACCCTCCGGATGAAGGGGCTCCTTCTTCTCCTGCCTCTCAGCCTGGAATCTTGTTGCGGGTGGCGGACCGGATTCTGGGCTCACCGTCTTGGTCGACACCAGGGGAGTTCTCCTGGGTAGTTCCCTCAGGCGTCTTCGCTCTGCCCGTGGTGGACGTCGAAGGATCCGGAGGAGGCGGCGGGGGTTCGCCTACCTTGAACAGCCGTAGCGGCGGAGGCGGCGGAGGCGGGGGCTATGCCCAGGGCATCGACATCCCCGTCACTCCTGGCGAGACCTTGACCATCAAGGTTGGCAGCGGGGGTGCCGCTGGCGCAGTAGGCGCAGGAGCCTTCGGTGGTACAGGTGGGGAGACCGGCGTCTTCCGCGGGGCCACCGCGCTCGTCCGAGTAGCGGGTGCAGGGGGCGGCAAGAGTGCCTCGGGAGAAACGGCTCCACCCGGAGGCGCAGGTGGAGTCGCCACTCACGGAACAAACCTCACCAACGGCCCGGCAGGGACTGTTGGGGCTACCTCCACCACTCCCGGTGCCGGAGCAGGAGGAGCAGGAGCAGGCCCCAATGGAGGGGCTGGTGGAGCAGCGATCGGTGGTTCGGGCCCCGGCAATCCGGGCTCCCCCTTCGGAGGGGGCGGGTCCGCAGGACGAAACTCCGGCGTCGGTGGAGCAGCCGCCGGCGGCCGTATAGGTGTGCAGCTGTGAAGGGCCGCACTCAAGATAAGGATTCCTCAGATGAGTGATCTCGCTTCAACCATCCAGATCGTTTCCTCGGTCATCGTCAGTAGCTCTGCCGCCACAGTGATCGGCTGGCGAATCCTGCTGCCACATGTGCGAAAAGCCGTGACCGGCCGCATGGACCTGGTCGCCGAGCAGGTAGGGGAGATCCACCAGCAGACCACGGTCAACCACCATACGAGTGAAACCCCGACGATCAAGGATCAGATCGACGATCTGAAACAACTCGTGCTCCGCCACATCGAGGACTCCGAAGTCAGGAATGCACGGCTCGACGCTTTGGAAGAGCAGCGTGAGAGAGAACCCGCGGGCCCTTCTTTCACGATACGCTTCCCGCGAATGAAAGGAATCCTCTAATGGCTACTTCTCAGAATGGCTGGCGGGTGCTCCCGGCCGGTGACGGGTCGCTCCACAAGTGGATCATCCCGGGCACCGGACGCCACCTGGTTCTGCGCGATGGCGCGGCCGGGTTCCTCCTGGTGTACTTCGCGCTCTGGTTCCACCACAAGATCGAGCGTCTCAATGAAGGGGTCTGGGACGAGTGGGGGTGGGCACCTCGCCCCATCCGTGGCTCGACGACGACCAGCAACCATGCCTCGGGCACCGCGATCGACCTCAACGCCACGCGACATCCGCTCGGAGTTGCGACGAACGCCACCTTCACCAAGAAGCAGCAGCGCAAGATCCGCCGCCAGCTGTGGATGTTCTTCGGCACTCTGCGTTGGGGAGGCGACTACAAGCGCCGTCCCGATGCCATGCACTTCGAGATCGACCGAGCAGCAGGAGAAGTCGAACGTCTCGCCCGCATCCTGATGAAGACCCCACGTGGACGCAAGATCCTGCGGGTCAACTCCGGGCAGCGCAAGGTGATCAAGTCGTGAGCGCGGCCATCACCGTCGGCACCTGGAACGGCTGGGTCGGGCAGAAGCCGGCTAAGTACGCCCGGGGAGTGGAGACGATCCTCAAGCAGCACGATCCCGATGTGCTGTGCCTGCAGGAGGCCAACCGGCCTGGCACGCTCAAGGAGGTCCGGGCCGTCGCTCGAGACCTCAGCCGCAAGGTGGTGCTGCAGAAGGGGCTTGGCCGCGAGGGCAAGTCCACCGTGCTGCTGGTCGACACCGACGAGCGGATCCTCCGACGCAACGGGATCGTCGTACGCGAGGACTGGCGGGGACCCATGCTCGGGTTGGAGCGGGACGGGCGGACGTTCCCTTCGGTGGCCCTCGACTACCCGAAGATGCGAGTCGCAGGAATTCACATGCCTCCCGGCCAAGTCCGGAACAAGGAGGCTTTCAAAGCCTGCCTCGAAGCATTGGAAATCAAGGCCGATAAGTGGACGGACAAGCTGATTCTGATAGGCGATTGGAACGCCTGGTGGGGTCAGCGAGGGGCTCTTTCCCCGCACCGATTGGCGAAGGATATCGGTGGGCGCGTCGTGCGTTCCAAGAAAGCTCGTATCGACTTCGCAATCGTGAGAGGATTCTCGCAAGCCAACTACAAGACCTACCAGAAGCTGGGGTCAGACACACACCGCTACGGCATTCTGACAGTCCGAGTCTGAGGAGATGACATGAACTTCCTTTCGCAGCACCCTGAGATTCGGTCCGCCCTGTACGCCGTGCAGTGGGGTGTCAACCTGGTCCTCGGCTGCATCGCTGTGGTGCTGTCCATCCTCGGATCGTCCCCGCTGTGGTTCGTCATCGCCGCGGGCGTCACGAACTTCATCTGGTCCTACACGGGGCTCACGGCTGAGAGGAACGTTCAGCCTAATCTCGGGGGGAAGTAATGGCACTTCCCACCTGGGAGTCCGGCAGCAAGGCGGCGAAGAAGGATCCGAAGACGCCCAACGTCCCTGAGACTACGGGCGTCCCGGGTCCTCCGACTGTTCCTCGTGAGTGGATGCCCGAAGCCGCACCGGAACGAGTGGTGCTCAACCCACCGCAGGCGGACTTCGAGAAGATATTCGCCCAGCTCTCCACGCCGGCTCCTCGACTCGAAGGGCCGGAGTTCGGCGTGCTCTCGGGTAGCCCTCTCGAAGCCGCAGAGGAGAGTGGCCCCGCGACAGCCGACACGTGGCGCAACGCCATGGCTGCACCCAAGCGCACCAAGGAGGCTCCGACACCCGTGAGCGACCGAGAGGTCCAACTGGAGCGAGTGAGCCAGGACGACTTCCTCGACGCGGGCCCGGCCAAGCAGCTGCAGATCGAGCTCAACACGATGCTGCAGAACCTGAGCCAGCTCGACAAGCAGCATCGTCGCTCGCTCAAGCAGGAGGAATCGGGCGGTCTAGCAAACGACTGGGCAGGCTCGCCGGTTTCGCAGTCGATCTCTGCAGGGCCGCTGGGCGTACCCTCCAACATCTCGATCCCCGCCGAAGCACGGAAGCAACTGGCTCCGGAGTACCGCGAGACCTACGAGAAGCTGTTCCCGGACGCCACTACCTCGGGGGTTGCGGACGGCGACGAGAAGGGCCTCCGCTCGCTTCGACGGCAGATCGCCCCGGAGACCGTGGCGTTCCTTCAGGAGCTCGAGCTCGAGGGCCTGGGGGGAGATGTCCGCGACTTCACCAGTCTCCGCGCCGGCATTACCAACGACGAGTTCGATCGTTACATGGAATCGCGCAACAGCGCACCTACGTTGCTAGAGCCTCCGGGTGCAACGACGGAGAGAGACGCCATCGTTGCCGCGCTGATGGACAACGGCCGCAACCTTCTCAAGGAATACCGGAAGACCGGCGCCCTGGACGAGGACATGGGTACCGCGTTGCTCACGGGTCGGTCCGAGACTCGAGAGGCGCTCGGCATCAAGGACACCGACGTCGAACGCTCCCTGGGCTTCAACCCCGGCAGCGAAGTCGACCTGATGTTCCGGCAGGCGTTCGAGGCGTTCCTGCAGAATCCGGAAGCTATCGAGCTCGACCAGCCCAGCTGGTATGTCGAACTCGACTCGCGCGGCATCGACGGCAAGGCGTGGGACGACTACGTGTCGAAGCGGCTGGACAACGCCCAGCGATACCGTACGCCGGTGGGTGACGACACCAGCGTGAAGTACAAGAAGCCCGAGGAATACCGCGAGCTGTTCGGGCTGCAGAGGGGTTCGTGATGGCAGTCATCCGAGGAGACGGGGGCAGCACCCCCGTACTGGAAGATCGCAACAGTGTCAGGGGTTCCACCCCGACGGCCAAGAACACCGGCAAGAAGACCACCACGGCAGCAGCCGGAGGTGGTGGCGGGGCCAGTGACGGTGGTTACGCTGCATCCCTGGCCGCGGCCAAGCGCAGCCAGAAGGCGCGGGACAAGGCTGGTCGCAAGAACTACAAGACCCAGGCGGAGATCCTCAAGGCGCAGGCGGACTCGCTGCGGGCTGCTCTGGCTGGAGCTGGCTTCATGTCGGCGTTGGAACAGCGGCTACGGAACATCGACCTGAACCTGGGCCAGCAGAGGGTCATCCTCGAGGACGACTACGAGGCGCGGGCCGATACGCTCGAAGGTGCCAGCGAGGACAACGAGAAGGCATTCACCGACACCTCGGCCGCCAACACCGCGAACCGTGCGCGGGAGCGGCAGAACGCCATCACGCAGGCCATGAGCCAGGGTGCGGGCGAGAGCGACCTGATGCGGGCGGAACAGATGTCTCTCCGTAGCTGGGACGCCAACCAGGGCGACGTGAACCGCAGCTACTTCGACACCCTCCGTTCGATCAACAGCTCGCTCACGGACTTGAACGTGGACACTCGGACCGGGCTGGCGGGGCTGCACCTGCAGGCCAACCAGGACCGTGACGCTGCCTGGACCAACTACTACGACCAGATGTCCAAGACCTGGACCCAGCTGGGCAACACGCTCGGGCAGGGTTCCAGCAATGCCGGCCAGGCCGCTCAGATCAGCAACGACCCGGACTCGGGGATCGGCAAGAAGGGCCGCAAGCAGGACCGGCGTGACCGGGACCAGATGGCGGCGCAGGCGGAGAAGGCGTACAACAAGGCCGCAGGCTTCACGGGCAAAGCCTTCGCGGATCCTGGGCTGCCGCCGTCGATCCAAGACTGGGAGGGGCGTGACCCGATCACGGGCTACACCTCTACGTCGGTGTACCTCGGTGGCGATCAGGCTCCCGAACGCAAGAAACCCGAAGGGGCGAAGCTGAGGAGCTGGACATGAGCCTGAACCCGGAGCTCCAGGTGAGTCTCGACATGGCTGTCGGCGAAGTGCTGTCGCTGCTGACGGGGCTGGACCTGCACTACGTACCGGAGCTCGACCGCTACCGGGCGATCACGCATCACCTGAATCGGGCGCTGCGGGCCAACGCACTCGAGGCAGAGTGGTCCTACTACAGCAGCCTCGAGAACGTTGGCGTGGCGTCGCAAGGCGTGGCGGCGATGGCGATGCGCTCGACTGTCCGTCCGAGGATCATCAACGACGACGCCGTGCAACTGCACGACGAGCACGACCACCCGGTGCTGTGGGCCTACTGGCTGCCGCGAGACGCCCTGTCCAAGTACGCCCACCGGGCGGGGCTGTGGGCTGCGCACACGCGCAACCTGCTGATGTTCTCCCGCCCCTTCACCCGAGGCGAAGCTGGCTTGAAGGTCATGGTGCCGGTGATGCGCGAACCGCTGTCCTTCGTGGTGCCGGCGACCCTCGAGAACATCGAGAGCCTGGACCCGAACGACATCCCCGGGAACAACGGGATGACTTCGGAGGAGATCCGCGAGCAGTTGCTGGACTTCTCTTACCCGGACCTGATCATCTACCGGGCTGCTTGGCTCTACGCCATGACCGACCCGGTGATGCAGCCGCGGGCTCAGCAGTTGGAGGCCATGTACAAGGACCTCATGTACCAGCTGATCGAACGCGACGAGCGGAACACCGACAGCCCGTACCTCAACTCTTGGGCTGTCCCGGTGGAGAACTCGATCCATGGCCCGGACATGATGCACCACTACCACCCGCACGCTGACGAGAGGCGATAGCCATGCCTCCCAAGGCCAAGCTCCAAGCTCCTATCGACAGACCGCTCAGCAGGGCCTACCTGCGAGAGTTCGGCGGATGGAGCACCGCCTACCCGCCGGGGCTCTCAGACCCGACCACGCTGCGGATCATGGAGAACGTCCAGATCAACCGTGATGGGTCGGCACGTGTTCGACCTGGGCTGCGCTACATGTCGTACGAAGGCACCGGCGGACTCAACAACACCCGGCAGGGTATCGCCAATCAGATCGTCGGCACCCATGAGGTCTTCTTCATGGGTGACGGCACCAAGGGCCTGCTCTTCGCAGTACGCGAGGACGACGGCACCGTTGGGTTCCGCGTGCTGAACTCGGAGCTCGAGGTGCTCTCCCTCACCGACGCAGGGTTCGCTACTCTGCCAGCTGGTCTGAACTTCACTGCCGGCACGACCTACGTCAAGTACCTGCAGATCGACAACAAGATCTTCGCGCTGTCCAACAACGGCGAGACGATGCGGATGTTCTTCGTCGGCTCGCCCTACTCGGTCAAGGTGCTGCAGAGTATCGACGTTCCGGCTTGGGCGCCCAGCGACAAGCTCGACGTAGTGCACCCTGATGCCGACTGGGTGAACGACGGCATCCCTGTGTCAGTGGAGTACAACTACTTCAGAAACCCTGACGTTGCGAACTACGGGGGCATGTCCTTCGGCCAATACACAGCGGCTGAGGTGATCTCACCACCTAACCGACTTCGAGTCAGTTCGAGACCGCAGCGCACGAACTGGAACCCTTTCCCTCTGGGCGGAGGGTCTCTAGCAGGCTGGTCCAACGGGGCAGCCGGAGTAGTCTCTGCGGGACCCTCCAACACGCTTCGTGTCACAGCTTCGACAGCTGGGACCTTCTACGCCAACGGGTCCATGTTTGACATCCCACTGGGGTACAGCTCTATCACCGTTGCCGGGGACATCTCTGAGATAGTCGGTGGCATTGGGGTCGGCTGGCTCGTCCGGTTCTACTCTAGTGGTGGAGTTCAGATCGGCGGAGACCAAGTAGGTGTGGGCACCGGGACAGCTGGCCGCTGGGCCATCTCGTTTTCAATCCCGGGCGGAGCCGCCCGGATGCAGATTTTTGCCAGCGGGACGGGCCCGGGTGGCGCTGGGCGGAGGTTCGACCTCAAGCATGTGACGGCCACTCTTGCCGGTGAGTCGTCCAGTTGGTTCTCCGGTGCGGATGGAGCGGACTATTTCTGGGCAGGTACGCCTTGGGCCAGCCCGTCGTACTACCACCCGCCTGCAACCGTTCAGGTCACCACGATTCCCTATACGAACGTCACGTCCGCTCAATGGTGGTACGGCTGTGAGCTCGAGAGCACGGTCAACCTGACCGCAACTTTGCTGGCTTGGGAAGACGGTGCGTACACCTCCGCTGCTATCGAGGCTCTGGTTGCAGATACACCCGAGCGTGTTGCAGGGCCTGTGACACATGTAGCGACGGATCAGGCGCAGCTCAGGATCCAGGCTACTCTCCCTCGGGGAGAGTTCTTGTATGTAAGCCAGATAATGATTACCCCCTCCGCCTCTCTCACGGAACCTGCGTTCTTCTCGGGCGCCTCCACTGATTCGGCTACAGAGAAACATCAGTGGGTCGGCGGGGCCAACATCAGTTTCTCTACTCGCACTACTTATGCCGTAGGCAACACGATCCCGACGGCCAACACCCCTACAGCTGACACACTGATTTCGAGTGTCGTCGAGGACAACACCTACAACTTCGGCTTCTTCTACACCTTCCACAATGAGGTCGGTGAATCAGCGGCCAGCCAGGCGTCGATCGTACGAACACAACGCGGGTGGTCGATGTGGCGGTGGGAGACCGCCGATGTGGACGGAGCCCCGTCAGGGGTCAGCACTACGGATCCTGCGCTGACTGCGGATCAGCTCGTAGCGTCGATCCCGTCTCAGGCGATCTACGATGCAGCCAAGGCCCAGGGTGCCCTCGGCTGGACGCTGTACATGTTCACCTGGTCGGACCAGGCCAGCGTCCCCTCCACCGCTGTACGGGTCGCAACCCGAGAGTTCCAGGCGGGCGGTACGTACGGGTCGGAGGGATGGCTTCGAGCAACTCCGGTGGTGCTCGATGCCATGGACGACTTCGCTGCCCTACCCACCAACAACAACCGCTACAACTACTCCGACCCCAGCCGGGGCGGCCAGGGTCTGGTGGCTGCAGACCGGATGGTGATGGTCTACGACCCCACTGCGGCTGCTGTGATCCGGTGGTCGGCCAACCAGCAGGGCGACTACTTCAACTTCACCGCGGCCAAGGGTGGCGGGTACAAGACCCTGACGTCGGGCAACCTGTACATCCCGGCGTGCGTGAAGCTGTGGCAGAACCCGCAATCGGTGGACACCTTGACAGTGCTGTGCCTGGGTGTCGACAGCTACAGCACGTCCTACTACATGATGCCGGCGGAGGTCGGGGCCCAGTCGGAGAACGTGCAGATCATGGGCTTCGAGGAGACCACGGCCACGCCTGGCACGACATCGCCCTATGGGGTCGAGGTCTTCAACAACGCTCTGTACCACCCGCTCGACGACCAGTTGATGAAGTCGACAGCGAACAACTACAACATCTCCCACAAGACGCAGACGGAGAACATTCGTAACATGTGGGAGTGGCTGCAGTCGAAGGAGAAGATCGTCTCCTCGCAGCACGACGGCCGTCTCTACTACATCGTGCACAACCCTTACGGTGAGGTGCTCGAAGCGGGCTGCAACGGCAACGAGATGTGGGTCTACGACGCGCAGGCCGAGACAGGGACCTGGTCGCGCTGGCTGATCCAGGCGGTGGCGCTGCGCAAGATCGAGCAGGGCGGCAAGATCTACATGTCCGTCGTCCGTCCGGACGGGATCTACTTCCTCGACCCGGAGGCGGACCTGGACCAATACCTGATCAACACGCTGGGCTCTGGCTCGCGTGGCATCGGTGAGCGTCCGATCCCTTGGAGGTTGGAGACCAACACCCAGGGAGCTAACAGAGCGCACGACGCATGGGCTCACGTGCAGCAAGCCAACGTGACCTTCGGCCGGTTCACGGGATCCTGCAAGTACGGAGTGCGGGGCTGGACCTCTGACGGGAAACCGTTGGAGATTGCCAAGGTCTATGAATCCCCTCATGGGAAGGAAGTGCTGGTCAACGAGCCGCCCTTCGACCACGAGGACATGCTGCTCATTCAGCGGAACATGAAGGAATGGTTCTTCTTCGCTGAATCCAATCCCGAAGGCACCGGGGTGGCTCGGTCATTCGGACAGATCAACATTGTTCAATATCGCTACACGCCGGTCAGCGTTAACATCGGTTACGAATATGGATCGGTGGAGACTTTCGAGTACGGCCACGCCAGCGCAGACCTGGCGGACCGCACTAATATCAATGGAATTCCGATTCCCGCGCTGGATGCCAGGAGACCCTGATGGGCAAGTTTGAGTTCCGACGTAACTGGGCCTTCGACACGGGCAACCCGCTCGTGGACCACAACACTCTCGAGGACTGGGCAGGGTCTCCGGCTGAGCTGGCTGTTCTTCAGCAGGGCCTGCTGGATGCCACCGCCAACATCCTGCTCCTGCAGGGGCAGGTCACTGCTCTGCAGGACGAGCTCGACGGCCGGCTCTCCGAGGAGGCGCTGCTCAGCTCTCGTCCGGGGGTGATCTCCCACGTGGAGAATGCGACCAACGTCGCCACGAACTTCGCGGCGTCGGCGGCCATCGTGGAGCACATGGTGCTCATCGTCCCGCCCACCGACAAGAGCGTATGGATCGAGTGGGGCTGCACAATGGGGATCTCCGGGGGCTCCGGCGGTGTCAGCCAGGGCGTCCTGCAGTCCTCGATCTTCGAGGTCACGACGTCGCTGCCCGTTCCGATCGCAGTCGACGCGGTGTACTCCCGGGTGGAGGACATCGACCCCGCTGTACTGCGCGGGCCCAACCAGCGCAGCTCTACGCCAGTAGGCCGAGCAGACCACCTTCGTCTCTACTGTCTCTATGCCCAAGCGTTCCGGGAGGGCGGGGGAGCCTCGCTCAACGGGTACGTCCGCAATGCTGGCGCCGGCGCCCGCACCTTCATGACGGCGGTAGCTCGATGAGGTCTTACTCCCTGGTCACCAAGGTAGGCAACATTCGGTCCGGAGAGACCGACTCCGTATGGTTGCCCAACCCGCTGCATGCTTCGGCTCGTGGCGCTGTGCTGCTGCACGGATCCTCCGCGCCGGCTAACTACACCGACCTGCTGCACTACGGGGCGAACATGCTGGCCGGGCTGATCGCCTTGGACGGGATCCCCTGCGTGGCGGGCGCGATGTCCGGACAGTCCTTCGGTAACGACGCCAGCATGACCGACATCGACAACGCTGTCGACTACCTCGCCGACGAGTCCCCTATCGACCCCAGCAAGGTTCACCTGGTGGGGTGCAGCATGGGTGCCTTCGTGGGCTTGCGCTATGCGATCGAGAACCCGCAGAAGGTTGCTTCGTTCACCGGGCTGATTCCGCTCTGCGACCTGATCGCAGCGTACAACAACAACACGCTGGGCCTGCGGGCGCAGATCGGCACGGCCTGGGGAGTTACCTACCCGACGGCCCTGCCGGCTGCAGCCAACATCTCGAGCTCGGCGGCTGCGCTAGCCGCCACCGTGCCGTGTCAGTTCTACTACGCCCAGGACGACGCAGTCGTTCCAGCTGCCTCGGTCTCTACCATGGTGGCGACCACGGGTGGGCAGGGCTACAACCTGGGTAACTCCGGCGGGCACAACGAACCCTCGTTGATCGCCGCCATGAACCTCGGTGGAACAGTGTCGGCCCGGCAGATCATCGACTTTATGCACGAGAACGGATAAGCACATGCCCCTCCCCGTACCTGGCACTAGCAACACCTTCCTGGCAACGCTGCGTACGCGGGCCCTGGGCACGTCGTCCACGGTCAGCGTCACGACCGCTGCACCGGTGACGCTCAACGTGGCTGCCGGTGGGCCGACGTACCCCGTGTACATGACGTCGACGGGGGAGATCACCGCCTGGACCGTCACGGGTGCTGTCGACGGGCAGACCATCGAGATCATGCTGCTGAAGACCTTGGCCGCCAGCCCGGTCGTGTGGCCGACCAACTTCCGTTTCGCTGGTGGAGTGGCGCCGGCACCGGCTCAGAACTCCAGCTGGCACTACCTCGAGATGCGCTATGTACAGGCAACCGGGCTGTGGATAGAGCTGGCCCGGTCCTTGGACATCCCCTCCGCGTGAGGTGTAGTCACCTGTAGTCACGTAGTCAGGGCAAACTTTTAGAAACTGTTTCTAAAAGTTTGCCCTGACTACGTGACTACAGGTGACTACAAATCTAGCCCGGCTAGGTCCCACGAGCCCGGCCCGGAACTGCTATTGTTCCCCACATGCAGGCACTCACCTACCTAGGGGGCTCACAATGAGCCAGTCCACCAAGTCCGCGTACTACAACGCTCTCAAAGAAGCGGGTGTCCCCTTCTCCAAGCATTACCGGGAATACACCACGGCCGAGCTGCAGCAGGCATATGAAGCCTGCGCCGCCGAGGGGCTGGTCCCCGAGCTAGAGGCACAGCTCTCCACCCCGGCACCGCAGCGGCAGGCCCCTGTCCGGGCTGCGGATCCCGACGAGATGCCGGGCCAGCGCCAGAACACCCAGGCCGAGGACGAGCCCATCCGGACGGATGAGCGAGGCCGAGTCTGGTATCAGGAAGAAGTCCGCAAGCCGGCGTACCCCAAGCCCCGGGGCCGCAGGGTCCTGAAGTACAACGACCCCGGAGTGGTGACCAAGCAGATCACCAACGGTGAGTACACCGAGACCTTCGAGATGGCCGGCGACCGGCAGATCCCCTCCGAAGTGAAGATCACCCTTCCCTCCTACCAGGTCGGGATCTACAAGGACCCCCGGTTCCCCTTCCGGATCCACACCTACAACGACAACGAGGGCTTCGACTTCAACGAGGTCAACAAGTACTACGGCGGCAGCGAGCTGGTGCCGGAGGAAGTGAAGCGGAAGTACGTGGAGAACGTCCTCTGCTACGACATCCGAACTACCGTCCGGGCCATCCAGACGGAATATCGCCAGCTTCAGCTGGCCGGAAAGGTGTGACCCGCATGGCCGAGAACATGGACAACCTGGTGGAACTGACCGAACAGGACCTGGCGGACATCGCCAAGCTCGAGGACGGGGACAAGCTCCCGGTGGAGTTCCACCCCATCCTCAAGGTGTGGCACGAGGTGCTCAAGCCCGCGGCGGACGGGATGGAGAACGACCCCATCACTCCGATGTGGGCCAACAAGATCGTCTCCAGCTACCAGGGAGTGACCTTCGCCGACATGGGCGAGGTGCGCCGACGGTACTACGAGAAGATCCTCGAGCTCCAGGGCGTGCTCGACTACGAGCTCTCCCTCGATGAGCAGTGCCTGACCTACTCCACCGCAGCGGACGACCTGGTCTTCAACCACGTCCACTACGTGAACCTCGTGACCGAGTGGAACAAGACCCTGGTCAAGTGGGAGATCGAGTGGGACTACTCCGACCCCGCTGCCGGTGCGGAGCTGGCGGCGATCGCCGAGGTGCAGCAGATGTTCTTCGGTTCGCAGAACCGTCAGGGCCTCGTGCAGTACCTCGACACGATCAACTTCGAGTGGGGTGAGGCAGAGCGCGAGGAGATGGCCGAGGCCGTCGAGAACTTCAAGCTCGACCTGCTGCGAGCCAAGGGGGCGTAGTGAGTGAGCAAGCGTTGGAAGAAGGGTCGGTTGCCCCGGAAGGGGCGGCGGAGATCGAGCTTCCACCCTCGGGCGATGGTGCGTTCGCTGCGCTCATGGATGCGCTCGTACCGAGCGAAGAGGCTCCAAGCGAAGGTGGAGAGGCTGGCGCTCCTGCTGGTGCCCCTGCTGGCGCAGGAGATGGCGGCGAGCAACAGGCAGCTGGTGCTCCTGTTGCAGGAGATACAGCGCCAGCAGCAGGAGCTGGTGCTCAGCCAGAGCCAGCTGCCGCTCCTGCTGGAACTGCAGCAGGAGACGCTCAACAGCCTGCAGCCGCCGGCGGAGGAACAGCTGTCCCGGCTACTTGGACAGTCAGTGCCGCAGAGCTGGCACCGAAGCTCGGTGAGCTGAGCAACAAGTTCGAGGAGTCGGTGACCAAGGCTCACCACGAGGAGTCGTTGGGTGCTGTGCGCGAGGAGTACACGCGGTACTTCCAGGCACTCGAGAAGCACCCGCGGCTGCTGGTAGGTCAGCAGGTGCCGAAGCTCGATGGCACGGAGGGCACCGAGACTCTGCGGGATGCCGCCGATGCTCGAGAGTGGCAGGACGCGGTCAAGCAGATCCTTGTGGAGGAGGTCCGGGGTCGTACGACGAAGGCCCTCGACGACCAGAAGGACTACCTCGAGACCATCCACTCTTCGATCAAGCTGTTCCAGGACAACAAGGATCTTGTCCCGGGCACCAAGGACTTCGACGTCGACCTTGCCAACCGCTTCGCTGAGATGGCGAAGCCGTATGAGCTCCGCGTCGAAGGCAAGCTGAACGGCTACGCCATCCCGGTGCAGCCGTTGATCGACCAGATCAGGGCGCAGCTGGTGAAGTCTCGGGCTGCCAGTCCGGCACCAGCTGCGCCTGCTGCGCCTGCTGCGGCTGCCCCTGCCGGCACACCCAAGCCGGAAGAGCAGCCGCAGGCAGGCATCCCCAGCAAGGCGGGGAGCAGCGGAGGCACCGAAGACTTCTCTACCCTCTTCGGGACAATCGGCCTGCCCGGCTTGCGGATCTGAGGGCAGCACCGCCATGGCACAGTTCCCGGTCTATTACCGACCGCGGCCCTACCAGGTCGAGTTGCATCAGATGTGGCAGGAGAAACGCTATGGCCTGGCGGTGCTGCCTCGGCAAACAGGCAAGGACGTCGCTGCTTCCATGGAGCAGTGCGACGCCCGGCTCAAGACTCCGAAGACCACCGGGGTCTACATCTCGCTGAACAACCCGATGATCCGTGACATCCTGTGGGACAAGACCTACATGGACCCGGTCACGGGCCAGTACATCCAGGGCCTGCAGGACAACGTCCCGTCCGAGTACGCCGACTGGAAGAACACCGTGATGGAGGGCCGGTTCTCCAACAGGAGCCGGCTCAAGCTGCAGGGCTACTTCCAGTCCGGGCAGGACACCTCGGGTGTCGGTACGTCCTTCCAGGATTACACGATCACCGAGCTCGCGCTGTTCTTCCGAGAGGACCCCATCCCCCGGCTGTGGCCCATCCTGCAGAACCCGCAGGAGAACAAGCGGCTCATGGTGGTCAGCACGCCACGAGGGCGGCGGAAGAACCCGCTGTGGCAGCTGATGGAGTCGGTCAAGAACCTGCCGAACGGGCAGATCATCCTGCGTACGATCGACGATCTCAACGAGATCATGCGCCGGCACGGGCTCGACCCGGTCCTGACGGAGGCCGAGCTCGAGGAGATCCGGGACACTTACCTCCGCAGGTACGGCAACGACCGGATGTTCGAGCAGGAGTACCACTGCTCCTTCGAGGAGATGGACGCGGCCGCGGTCTACGGAGAGGCGTACATGCGCCTGGTCAACGACAGGCGCGTAGAGCTTTTCAATCTCAACCCAGCTCACCCTGTCTACGTGGCGTTCGACATCGGTTCGTCTGGCCTGCACTCGGACGCCACCGCTTGGATCGCGTTCCAGTGGTACAACAACCGTCTCTTCCTCTACGACTGCGGGGAGGGCCACGGCAAGGCACTGCCGGAGTACGTGGACGTGCTGCGGGAGAAGCACTACTTCAACCAGATCGCCCACATCATCCTGCCCTGGGACGGAGACCACCACGAGAAGGCGGTCAACACCACGCCGGCTGACATGATGCGGCAGAAGTTCCCCAACGTCGCGGTGCTCGCCAAGTCCAACAAGGTCTACAAGATCCCCGGGGCCCGGCAGGGAGACTACGACCTGGTCACGGACATCCAGCAGACCCGGATGATGCTGTACAACACGATTATCCACGGCACCTTGCACAGTGAGATGCAGACCGACACAGGGCTGTGGATCCCCACGGGCGATCAGGGCAACTGCCAGTGGCTGATGGAGTGCTTGGAGAACTACAAGTATGAGTTCAACACCAAGCTCCAGCAGTGGACCGACAAGCCCCTGCACGACAAGCACTCGCACATGATGGACGCACTACGCTACGTCGTGCAGGCTACGAAGGAGCTGGACTTCTTCCAGGGCCAGTGGTTCAACAGCAGCGGTCCCGGCTCCGTGGACGGCAGATCCGAAGACTATAGTGACGACTGGGCAGGGGTGTGGTGATGGCAGAGCAGCGCACGATTCGACAGGCACTGGAGTACGTAGCCAACCACCCGACCCCGGAGACGGACGAGGCCCTGGTGGTACCGGTTCACGAGCTGGTCTGCCGGGCACTGTTCGACATCGCCAACAACCCGGATGCGTCCGTTCGAGGCAGCATGTCCCGAGCCAACCGGGCACGGAAGATCATCTTCGACCGGATGGCCGGCAAGCGCAGGGCAGGCACCCACCCAGCCAGGCGTACGAACAGGCGCGTGCAGTTCGTAGACCTGACCCAGCACCAGATCGGACCCGTCGATGAGTGAGCTCGAGAAGTTCGACAAGGCCCCGCGCCGTTCTTTCCGTGGCGCGATCCCCGACCGTCACCGTGGATCCTTGGACACCCGGCTGGCGTGGCTGTGGAACCAACGCTTCGGCACGGTGCAGACGATCTACCGTGACAGCAAAGACGTGCTCGACCACACGGCAGCCACGATGATCCTGCAGGCGATCATGGGCAAGGACCTCGATGCGATCGACATGCTGCTACACCGCATCGAGGGTGGCGCTGTCATGGACGAGATCATTCTTGAAGAAGGCGCAATGCGCGTCTGACATCGCGGTTGTTCTGAATTTTTTTCTGGTGTTTGTACGCGCGACCGCCCGGCCGCCGGCACACGTGGCAGCGGCACTTCAGCGCGTGACCCTTGCCCTGGCTGTCGGGCCTCGTCTCCGGCATCACTCGAGCTTCGTCGGGCTGCACCTTGAGCGGCAGGTACCAGACGCCGTTCAAGTAGACGGCGTCTGGATCCGCAGGCTTCTTCTTCTCGTATTCCTTATAGGGACCACGAGTGGTCTTCGGCTTGTACTTCACCGAAGG
>CAZYVL010000004.1:0-28571 GCA_964651005.1 uncultured Chthoniobacteraceae bacterium
GACACCTCTGCATTGAAGTCCCGCCTGGACGAGATGCGGAGGTATCTTTGACTCCGCGAAACTGCAATCCCGGCTCCGGGAGCTGGAAGATTTGATGACCGCCCCGGAGTTCTGGAACAACCGGGAACGCGCGCAGACGATGGTGGAGGAGGTCGCGCGGCTTCGCGGCCAGCTCCAGCCGCTCGCGGAGATGGAGCGCGGGGTGGAGGATCTCGACGTGCTCAAGGCGCTTGCCGCCGAGGAGAGCGACCCCGCCCAGCAGGAAGCCGCCCTGCGCGACGCGGAGGCGGAGCACCGCGCGCTGGTGGCGCGGCTGGAGGAATTCGAGCTGCGCAGCTATCTCTCCGGCGCGCAGGACAAGGCGAACTGCTTCCTCGTCATCCACTCCGGCGCGGGCGGCACGGAATCGTGCGACTGGGCCGACATGCTTTTGCGGATGTACCAGCGGTGGTGCGAACGGCGCGGCTTCAAGACGGAGATCGTCGATCTCCAGGAGGGGGATGAGGTCGGCATCAAATCGGCCACGCTCCAGGTCTCCGGCGAGTACGCTTACGGTTATCTCCAGACGGAACGGGGGGTGCACCGGCTCGTGCGCATCTCCCCTTTCGACGCGAATAAACGCCGCCACACCTCTTTCGCCAGCGTGGACGCCACGCCGGAGATTCCCGATTCGGAACCGATCGAGGTCAACCCCGCCGACATCGAGCTGGATACCTTCCGCTCCGGCGGCAAGGGCGGGCAGAACGTCAACAAGGTCGAAACGGCGGTGCGCCTGGTGCACAAGCCGACGGGCATCGTCGTCGCCTGCCAGGCGGAACGGAGCCAGGGCCGCAACCGGGAGCTGGCGATGAAAATGCTCAAGGCGAAGCTCTACCAGCTTGAGCAGGACAAAAAAATCGCCGAGGTGGAGCGCCAGTACGGGGAGAAGGGGGAGATCGCCTGGGGCAACCAGATCCGCTCCTACGTCTTTCAGCCTTACCAGATGGTGAAGGACCACCGCACCGGCGTGGAGACGAGCGGCGTCGCGGCGGTCATGGACGGGGAGATCGACCCGTTCATCCACGGCAAGCTGCGCGGGCTGGTGAACAAAAAAGGCGCGGACGACCTGGCATAATCCCGCGCATAAACTCGCACCGAGCGGGGGGATTCCCCGTCCCGGGTAGGCGGGGCGCGCCGCCGCACGGGGGGCTGGTTTGCCCTGTTGCCGCGCTCGTGGGATGCCTTGCTTCTCGCCCCGCGCCGCTCCCTCCGCCCCCGGAAATCCAGAGAACGGCCCCCGCCCTGCCCCGCCGGGGTGTGAACGCAAAAGCGCACGGAGATCACGCCCATCCTTGACGCTCCGCACCCCTTCCACTAGCGTCACGCCGTTTATGCGGAAGCTCATCGCCTTCTCTTCACTGATCCTTCTGGCGGCGCTCTCTCCCCTTCCGAAGGTCGGGGCGGCTGTGGTTTATCGCTCCGGGGAAGGGTGGAATGCGGAGGAGGAAGACTCCGGCGCCACCGAAGGGAGCGTGACCGCGCAGCTCCGCAAGGCCGAGGATCTCCGCAAGGGGGGCGAGTTGAAGAAGGCGCTCGGGGCTTACCGCACGCTCGTGCGCGAGTGGCCGAAGTCCGCGCTGGCCCCCAAGGCGCAGATCGAGGTGGCGGCGCTTTACCAGGAACTGGGCGACTCCGAAAGAGCCTTCAAGGCGTACGGCCAGTATCTCTCCGAGTATCCGCGCGGGAAGGATTTCGGGTTGGCCGTGGAGAACCAGTTCCACATCGCCTCCAGCTTTCTCGACGGCGAGCGGCGCAAGCTCTTCGGCGTAAAGACCTTCCCCTCCATGCAGAGGGCCGTGGAGATGTTCGGGCAGATTTTGAAGACGGCTCCCTATAGCAAATGGGCCGCGCTTTCGCAGTTCAACATCGGCCGCGCCCTGGAGAAGCAGACCAAGTACCCGGAGGCGATCGCGGCCTACCAGAAGACGGTTGATTCCTACCCCGCCGACGAGATCGCCGCCGACGCGCAGTACCAGATCGGCTATATCCACTTCGAACTCGCCAAGAACGGCTCCAACGACGCTGCGGCCCGCAACAAAGCGCGCGAGGCGTTCGAGGATTTCCTCCTCAAGTACCCCGAGAGCGAAAAAGCCGCGCAGGCGGGCGAAAACCTGAAATTGCTTTCGAGCACGGATACGAAAAAAACGCTCGGTGTCGCGCAGTTCTACGAGAAGACCGGCAACCCGAAGGCCGCCGTCATCTACTACGAGGAGGTGCTCCGCACCGCCCCCGGCAGCGAGGAGGCCAAGGTGGCCAAGAGGCAGATCGACCAGTTGAAGGGGACGCTCGGCGAGGACGCCCTGCGAGCCGGGCCGGAGCGCGCGGAAACCGGCGCGAAGGCGAAGCAGCGCCGCAAACTCCAGGCACAGGTGGAGACCGCCGCCCGCCCCGATTACGTCGGGCCGCCCGCCCCGCCCGAGCCGGAAGTTCCCGACGAGGCCGTTCCAGAGCAGCCGAGCTTCCGCACCTTTCCTGAGCCTGCCGACGCGGTTGGCCCCGAGGAAGCGCCTCTCCCGACCGATCCCAACGTCCCCTGACCGTTCCAGCCCCTTCCGTTCAGCCCTCGATCCTCCTTCACCCTTTCATCCGATGCGATTCTGCTCCTTGCTCGCCGTCGCCGCCACGGCTCTTCTTCTTAACGGGTGCGCGGGTTATCATATCGGGCCGGTCACGCCCAAGATCATGCAGGGGGTTCGCACGGTCGCTGTCCCCACGTTTGAAAACAGGACGCTCCTCCCGCGCCTGGAGGTGCTCGCGGCGAACTCCGTCATCAAGCAGATCCAGCAGGACGGCACCTACACGGTCACGGGCGAATCCACCGCCGATGCCGTCATCGAAGGGGAAGTCACCGAAGTGCGCCGACGCGGTTCCCGCTCGGTCCGGGGGGACGTGCTCGCCTCGCGGGAATACACCCTCGTGGTCAAGCTGGAGTATGTCGTCACCAGCCGGGTTACCGGCGCGCGGCTCGACCGGGGGACTGTCACCGGGGAGACGAGCTTTTTCGTCAGCGGCAACGACGTGAACCAGGACGAACGCCAGGCGATCCCGCTCGCGATGGAGGACGCCTCCGTGCGCCTCGTGAGCCGCCTTAGCGAAGGGTGGTAGGCGGGCGGCCCCGGCCTTTCCGGCCTTTCCGGCGTTTACGCCGTCCCCAAATGCTCTACCTGGTCCCCACCCCCATCGGCAATCTCGGCGACATCACGCTGCGCGCCCTGGAGGTTCTCAAAAGCGCGGACCTCATCGCCGCCGAGGATACCCGGCATTCCGGGCATCTCCTGCGGCATTTCGAGATCGCCAAGCCGCTGGTCTCCTACCACGAGCACAACGAAGCCCGTCGGACCCAGGAGCTGCTCGAACGGCTCCGGCGCGGGGAAACCGTGGCTGTCATCTCCGACGCGGGGACGCCCGGCCTCTCCGACCCCGGGGCGCGGCTCCTTTGCGCCTGCATTGCGGAGGGGCTGCCGTACTCCGTGCTGCCCGGCCCTTGCGCCGCGATCACCGCGCTCATCGGCTCCGGGTTCAGCACCGAGGCGTTTTACTTCGGCGGCTTTCTCCCGCCCAAGAGCGGCGGGCGCGAGCGGGAGCTGGCCGCCGCCGCCGGGAGACGGGAAACGAGCCTCTTCTACGAAAGCCCGCACCGCCTGCTCAAGACGCTCGAAGCCGCCGCGCGCCTTTTCGGCAAGCGGCCCCTCTGCGTCGCCCGGGAGTTGACGAAGACCTTTGAGGAATACCGCACCGCCCCCGCCGTCGAACTGCTGGCCCATTACACCGCGCACCCGCCCAAGGGGGAGATCGTCCTGCTGGTCGGCGGCCTCACGCCCCGCCAATGGCGCGAGCAGGAGCGGGAGCCGACGCCCGCGCCCGTGGAATTCGAGCCGTGAACGCGCTTGAAAGCCCCCGCCGTTCGGCTTACGGTCATTAACTAATCTTATGCTGGCAACCGGAGTAGACCTCGTTGAAGACATCCTCGCCCTCAAGCGCGAGCGCAACGCCGTGATCCTGGCGCACAACTACCAGATCAAGGCGATTCAGGAGCTTGCCGATTTTGTGGGCGATTCGCTCGGCCTGAGCTACAAGGCCGCCGAAACCGACGCGGACGTGATCGCCTTCTGCGGCGTCCATTTCATGGCCGAGACGGCGAAGATCGTCAACCCCGCCAAAACCGTGATCCTGCCCGACGTGGAGGCCGGTTGCTCGCTTTCGGACTCGTGCCCCGGCGAAAAGCTGGAGGCGTACCTGAAGGAACACGCCGCGAAGAACTACTACGTCGTCGCTTACATCAACTGTAGCGCCCACGTCAAAGCACTCTCCGACGTGATCTGCACCAGCGGCAATGCCGTCAAGATCGTCAACGCGGTCCCGAAGGACCGGAACATCCTCTTCGTCCCGGACCAGAACCTCGGCGCGTGGGTGATGGAGCAGACGGGGCGCAAGATGGATCTCTGGCAGGGGCATTGCTACGTCCATGTGGAATTCACCGCGCAGAGCATTGAGCGCATCCGCGAGGAATACCCCGGGGCGCCGGTGGTCGCGCACCCGGAGTGCACCTATGCGGTGCGGATTCTGGCTGATGAAGTCTGCTCGACGGAAAAGATGATCGCGTTCTGCCGGGAGCATCCCGCCCGCGCTTTCATCATCGTGACGGAGGAAGGGATGCTCCACCGGCTGCGGCGCGAGTGCCCCGACAAGGTGTTCATCCCCGGGCCGACGAACGCCTGCGCCTGCGCGGAATGCCGCTACATGAAGAAGAACACGCTGGAGACGCTCTACGAGGCGCTCCTCCACCTCAAGCCCGAGATCGTCCTGCCCGAAGCGCAGCGCGCCCGCGCGGAGATCCCGATCCGCCGGATGCTGGAGATCAGCGCGCGCTAAGGCCATTGGGCGAAAGGAGAGGGGGGGGCCGGTGCGGCGCGTTCCAGGCCGATTGACGCACGGAGGAAATGAGGGAGGTTATATTGATGGAACAGGACCGTGGGGACCGAGAGAGCGATAGAGGAAGGCCGGAGGGGCGGTCCGGGGGGTGCGGTGCGGAGGGCAATCCCGAAAAGGCCCATGCCGCGCACGACGAACTCTGCCGGTTGCTCCGCGAGGGAACGATTTTCCGGTTGTTGGTCGAGGGGGCCATCGAGTTCGCCATCTTCGCGATGGACCCCGAGGGGGAAATCCTGACGTGGAACAGCGGTGCGCGGCGGCTTTTCGGCTACCGCGAGGAGGAGGTTCTGGGCCGTCGTGGGCATCTCATCTTCACCCCCGAAGACCGCGAGAACGGCGTGGTGGAGGAGGAAATTTCGCATGCGCTCCGGGGGGAGAGCGCCACCGACGAGCGGTGGCACCTGCGCAAGGATGGTTCACTCTTTTTTGCCAGCGGATTCATGATGCCCGTCCGTGACGAGGAAGGGCGCATCCACGGCACCGTCAAGGTAGTCCGCGACCTTACGGCGCAGCGCAACGCCGAGGAGGAAAAAACCTTCCTGCTCGAACAGGCGCAGCTTGCCCGCAAACAGGCCGAGGAGGCGCGGCGGGCGGCCGAGGAGGCGAACCGGATCAAAGACCGCTTTCTGGCCACGCTCTCGCACGAACTGCGTACCCCGCTTACGCCCGTCCTGCTTTTGCTCCCGGAGCTGGCCGGGGATGTGCGCCTCCCGGAGGAACTCCGCGAGGAGGTCGCGGCGATCCACCGGAACGTCGAGCTGGAGGCGCGGCTCATCGACGATCTTCTCGACGTGCACCGCATCGTCAGCGGCAAGCTCCGGATGCGCAACGCGCCGTGCGATCTCCACACCCTCGCCGCCGAGGCGGCGCAGATTTGCCGGGCCGGGTTCTCCGGGAAGGCGCTTCGCATGGAGATGCAACTGGAAGCCGCGCACCATTGGGTCCACGGCGACGCCACCCGCCTGGAGCAGGTCTTCTGGAACCTCATCAACAACGCCTTCAAGTTCACCCCATCCGGCGGGAGGGTGCGCATCCACTCGTATAACCCGGCGCCGGACCTCGTGAGCGTGGAAGTGTGCGACACCGGCATCGGGATCGAGCCGGAAGCGATCCCGCAGCTCTACAACCCCTTCAAGCAAGCGAGCGCCGAGGTCACGCGCCTTTACGGCGGCCTCGGGCTTGGGTTGACGATTGCCAAAGGGATCGTCGATTTGCAGCGCGGGACTCTCGCCGTCCAAAGCGAGGGAAAGGGAAAAGGGGCGACGTTTACGGTCACGCTCCCGGTCCTCGCGGAACAGCCCGCGTGAGCTCTCGTCGGGGCTGCGCCGCCCGTCGCCTCTAGTCACACTAAGCTTCGTGTGAGTCCAGGTTCATTTCTGCCTGGGAGCGGGCGTGGACGACCTGACACGCGTGGCGGGAAGTTGAAAGGCGATTCTTTCCGCCGATCTCAACCGGCGTATCGCCATTTTTCCCAAATGAACCAACCGACCGCAATCCTCGCCCCCGGGCCTCCCGCCTTGCCCGCGATCCGGCCCGTTGCCCGGATGGAGGGCGGCAGGCCGTGGCGAAGAGGGGACCGCGTGCGCATCCGTCCTGCTCGGGGACGCGGAGGCGCGGCCCAGGCGGCACATGCGGCACATGCGGCCCTTGCGTGCCGGACTGGCGTGATCGACGCGCTGGTGCGCGATTGCCTCGACCCGAGCGATCCGGAAGGGCGCCTCCAATTCGCCGTCCTGATCGATCACGGCTCCGCGTGTGAATCTGCCTCGGGCTGGCTTCCCGTGCACCGCTTTTTCTTCTCCGCCGACGAGCTCGAAGCACTGTAGCGCCCCGGGCCGTATCGGAATCTCTCCGTAGAGCGCGGCCTCTCCGCACCCGCATGGCGCGTGCAATTGCGCTTGCGCCGGTCCCGGCGTCCGGGTTTTTCTCCCTCTCTACCGACCATGAGTTCCACTGAGAAGCACCCGTTTCAGGCCGAGATCGCGCAACTGCTCGATATCGTCATCCACTCCCTTTACACCGATAAGGAAATTTTTGTCCGCGAGCTGATTTCCAACGCGGCAGACGCCACGGAGAAGCTCAAGTTCCTGCAAACCTCCGGGAACGCCATCTTCCAGCCCGACGCCCCGCTTTCCATCGCGGTCGCCACGGACGAAGAGGCGGGGACGATCACCTTCACCGACGCGGGCCTCGGGATGACGCACGCGGAGCTGATCGAGAACCTCGGCACCATTGCCCACTCCGGTTCGCGCGCGTTTCTCGAACAGCTCAAGGCGAACCAGGGCGACGCCAGCCTGATCGGCCAGTTCGGCGTCGGGTTTTACTCCGCCTTCATGGTCGCCGACCGCGTGAGCGTCCAGACCCGCTCTTGGCAGCCGGAGGAGCAGGGGTGGAAATGGGAATCCGACGGCAAGACGGGCTACGAGACCGAACCCGTGGGCGATCTCCCGCGCGGAACGAAAATCGTCCTTCATCTCAAGGACGAGGAGTTTGCCCGCGCCTTCGCGAAGGCGGCGCGCGTGGAGGAGATCATCCGGCGGTACTCGAATTTCGTCCAGTTCCCCATCGAACTGAACGGCACGGTGGTCAACACGATCCAGGCGATCTGGACGCGCTCCAAGAGCGAGATCACCACCGAGGAGTACAACCAGTTTTACCAATACATCGGCCACGACACGGAGCCGCCGTTTTACCGGCTGCACTTCAACGCGGATGCCCCGCTGGCGATCCGCTCGCTCCTCTTCGTGCCGGAGCGCAGCCTGGAACGCTTCGGCATGGCGCGCTCGGAGTCCGAGGTGCATCTTTACTGCCGCAAGGTGCTCATCGAGGCGAAGCCGAAGGGGCTTTTCCCGGAGTGGCTCCGCTTCCTGCGCGGCGTGGTCGATAGCGAGGATCTGCCGCTGAACATCTCGCGCGAGACGATGCAGGATTCCGCCCTGGTGCAGAAGCTCAACCGCGTGCTCACCGGCCGGTTCCTCAAGTTCCTCGACGAAGAGGCGAAGACCGACCCGGAGCGGTACGCGAAGTTCTTCGCCGAGCACGGCCCGTGCCTCAAGGAGGGGGTCGTCACCGACTACGAAAACCGCGCCGCTCTGGCGAAGCTGCTCCGCTTCGAGTCGTCGTTCACCGAAAAGGGGAAGGAGACTTCGCTTGCCGATTACGTCTCGCGGATGCCCGCCGGGCAGAAGGAGATCTATTTCATCCTCGCGCCGGGGCGCGAGGCCGCGGAGGCCAGCCCGCACTTCGAGGTCTTCCGGGAGAAGAAGATCGAGGCGCTTTTCCTCTACGACCCGCGAGACGAGTTCGTGATGGATCACCTGCGCGAATTTGACGGCAAGCCGGTGCGCGCCGCAGAGAAGGCAGACCTCGCGCTGGAGCAGAAGGAAACCGCGTTGAGCGAGGAGGCTGCCGGGGCGCTGGCCGCCTTTATCAAAGAGACGCTCGGGGAGCGGGTGAACGCAGTGCGCCCCTCCCGGCGGCTCGTCCACAGCCCGGCGCTGGCGCTGGAGAGCGACCAGTTCATGACCTCCAGCATGCGGCGAATGCTCAAAGCAATGAAGGCGATGAACCACGACGAGGGGAATGCCCTCCCCGAGCCGAAGCCCGACCTGGAGATCAACCCGGACCACGGGGTGATCGTCCGGCTGGAGAAAATCCGCCACCAGGACGCCACGCTGGCCGCCAAGGTGGCCGAGCAGATCTTCGATGGCGCGCGCGTGGCCGCCGGGTTGCTGGAAGACCCACGCGAGATGCTCGCGCGCGGCAACGAACTGCTGGAGCAGCTCCTCGCGGCGCGCGAGAAAGCGTCCTGAGCGGCGCGGGGGGAGGGGCGGAGCGGGTGCGCGGGCGCGGGGAGACCCCCTGGCTCGGGTATCGCCCGCGTGGGGGCGTGAAGGTTTCCGCGGGGTGCTTGTGCGGCGTCTTCCCGCGGGAGTTCTCCCGATTCCCATGCCTGCGGGGCGGTACGAAAACGCCCCGCTCCGCACCAAGTGAAACGATCGGGAGCCGCCGCAGAAATCTTTCTCTCCCCGCCTGGCATCGCGCTTTGCCTGCTTCTGGCGGCCTTGTCGTGCGTCGCAACGGCACGGGGCGAGGCGGCCTCGCCCCCTCTGCCGGAATCCGTGCCGGATGCGGAGTTTTTCCGTCAGCCCGTGGAAGGGGTGGAGGGCGGGGAGAGCGCGGAGAGTGTCGAGAGCACGGAGCCAGGGGAGGCGGAAGACACGGAGGATATGGACTGGGCTGGCGCGTGGACCGAAGAGGCAGAGCCGGTCGCCGACGCGCCGCTTCCCGATTCCGCGCCGGAGCCGCAACCGCCGGAACTGGAGCCGGAGCCGGAGCTGGAGCCGATTGGCAACGGCGCGCGGAGCGGCTGGCGCAAGACGATCTTCCCGCGCTTTCGCCTCGGCGGATTTTACGACGACAACATCTTCATCCAGCCGGAGGGGAAGCAGCCCGACTTTATCGGCTTCTTCGGGTTCGGGCTGCGCGCCGGGGTGGGCGAGGTGCAGGCCCCGCTCTACACGCTGCGCGAGGCGCGCAACGTCCCCCGCCTCTACGAAGCGCCGTCGCAGCCGTTCGGCAATTTCCTTTTCGCCGACTACTCGGGCACCTATTTCGCCTTTGCCGACCACTCCGCGCAGAACGCCTACGACCAGGATGCGCTCCTGAGCGCCGGGTGGGCGGGGGCGAAGCTTTCGCTTGGATTTCAGGGCCGCTTCCAGTCGCTTTCGGACCCGGACATCGATGCGGGTGGGCGAATCCGCCGCCATATCATCCACACCGCTCTGAGCGCCAACTACGAGGTGAGCGGGAAGACCTCGGTGGAATCGACCCTCTCCTGGACGCGCACGGAATACCGGGGGTTGAACGACGCCAACGAGTTGCAGGGCGAGGCGTGGCTCAACCTGCAATGGACGCCGAAGATCAAGATCGCGCCGGGCCTCGGCGGCGGCGTCCTGAAGGCCCAAGGCGGCCCGGATCAACCTTACGCCCGGGCGCTGGTGCGGGCGGTCTACGACTTTTCCGAGAAGCTCGCGCTCAACGGAAAGATCGGGGTGGAATACCGCGACGTGGCGCTCGGCTTCCCGTTTCGGAACAGCCCGGTCGTGGGTGTCGGTGTGAACTGGGCGCCCTTCGAGGGGACGACGCTCTCCCTGGATGGCTACCGCCTTGCCGAGGCGTCCGCCGTGCTCCCGGGCACCAATTACACGCGCACGGGCGTCGATTTGAAAATCCGGCAACGGTTTTTGCAGCGATTCCTGATTACGCTGACGGGCGGCTACGAGAACCTCGACTACCGGGCCATCGCCGAGGAGTTCTCCACCAGCCGCCGCCGCGACCACTATGTTTTCGGGCGGGCGGCCATCGCCTTCGATGTCACCCGCTGGGGCACCGCGGAGCTGTTCTACAACTTCCAGCGGGACTCCTCCACCCGCCCGGGAAATTCCTTCACGGACAACCAGGTGGGCATCGAGCTGGATTTCGAACTATGAGCAATCTTTTCCGCATTTTCCCGCTGGCGGCGGTGATAACGATCGTGGCCGCGCTCTTCTCTGGAACTCCGCTGCGGGCGGAACCGGAGAGCCAGCAGCCGGATCACTACGCCTTGCGACCCAACGATCTCGTCGAGATTCGCGTCTTCCGCGAGGACGACCTGACCTCCACGCTGCGCATCTCCCGCGAAGGGACGATCACGTTTCCGCTGATCGGCGCCGTGCGCGTGGGGGGGCTGAGCGCGCAGGCGGCGGGGGCGAAAATCCGCGCGCTCCTCGCGAAGGACTACCTGGTCAACCCGCAGGTGAACCTGACCGTGCGGGAGTATTCCAAGCGCCGCTTCACCGTGCTGGGCGAGGTCCAGAAGCCGGGCGCCTACGAGATGCCCGACCACGATTCGCTCGGGCTGCTGGAGGCGATCGGCATGGCGGGGGGCTATACCCGCATCGCGGAACCCGCCCGGATCACCCTCAAGCGAATCGTCGATGGCCGGGAGAAAGTAATCCGCGTCAACGCGAAGAAGATGGCGCGCGAGGGGGACAGCGGAACCGTTGAGATCAAGCCCGGTGATGTGCTCACCGTCGGCGAACGCCTGTTTTGAAAACGATGAATCTCCCTTCTCCAGTCCGGTTCGGTGAGTCGATGGGGGCGGACCTGCACGCCATCCTGGAGGCGCTGCGGGAGCGCGCGCGGCTCATCGTCCTGTGCGTGGTGGCGGCGCTGCTGCTCGGCGCGTGCTACCTGACCTACACGCCGCGCGTTTATCGCGCCGAGGCGATCCTTCAGGTCGAGCAGGAAGAGCGCAGCCTCGTCGTCCTGGACGGGGTGCGCGCGGAAGACCTCCGCGCGCAGGAGGTGCTCATGACGCTGGAGCAGAATCTCTCCAGCCCGGGGTTGTTACGCGCGGTGATCCGCCACGGGAACCTCGCGGCGGCCCCGGCGTTTCTCCCCGAGGTGCCAAGGCCCGCCTCGCCGGAGGCGCTGGAGCGCGGGCTGGCGGCGCGCCTCTGGGCAAAGGTCCGCCCCGGATCGCGGCTCATCGACGTGGCCGTGGAGGACCACAACCCCGCGATGGCCGCGCGGCTGACCGGCGCGATCATCGGCGAGTTCATCCGCGAAGGTTTCCAGGGCCGGATGGAGACCTCCCAGATGGCGCACGACTTCATGCGCGCCGAGGCGGCGCGGCTCCGGGCGCGGCTGGAGAAGTCCGAGGCGGCGCTTCAGGAATACCGGGAGCAGACGCGGAGCGTCTCGCTGGAGGACAAGCAGAACCTCGTCGTGGAAAAGCTCAAGGAGATGAACACGCGGGTAATGGAGGCGAAGACCACGCGGCTCCGGTTGGAGACCGACAAGGCGCTGCTCGCGCAGATGCACGGCGGCAGCCCCGCGCAGATGCTCGCCGTCGCCAGCGTCGCCCGCTCCGCGCCGGTCGAGGAGCTGCGCCGCGCCATCCAGGCGAAGGAGACGGAGATCGCGAACCTGCGCAAGCGTTACAAGCCGCTGCACCCCAAATACATCGCCGCCGCCAGCGAGCTGGCGGAACTCCGTCAGGGGCTGGGCGAAGCGATTGCCAAGGGGGTCGAGAGCGTCACCCAGTCGTGGCAAACGGCGGTGGCGATGGAGAAGCGGCTGGAATCCGCGTTGGGCGATCAGGAGCAGACCGCGCTGGCGCTTGGAAAGAAGGCGATCGCCTATAACGCGCTCAGCTCCGAGGCGCAGGCCGACAAGGCGCTCTACGAGTCGATCCTTAAACGGCTGAAGGAGAGCGACGTGACCAAAAACGTCGTCCAGAACGCCGTGCGCGTCGTCTCCGCGCCGACCGTGCCGGATCTCCCCGTCAAGCCGCACCGCAAGCGGACGATGCTCCTCGCGCTCTTCGGCGGCGTCGTCTTCGGGTGTGCGCTGGCGCTGCTCCAGAAATCGCTCGACCGGTCGCTGCGCACCGTCGAGGAAGCGGAGCATCTTCTGGGGGAAATCCCCGCGCTCGCGGCGGTTCCCGCCGTGCACCGCATCCGCTCGCTGGCCGACGGACTGCCGTTTTTGAACGATCCCGGCTCGGCCGTGGCGGAGTCGTTCCGCACGCTGCGCGTCTCGCTCTCGCTGCTCAACGGGCGGGAGGAGAGCGGCAGGGTCATCCTCTTTACGAGCGCGGTGCCCGCCGAGGGGAAGAGCTTCTGCGCGATCCACACCGCCGCCGCCTACGCGCGCCAGGGGCTTTCCACGCTGCTTATCGACGCCGATCTGCGGCTCCCCTCCGTCGGCGGCGTTTTTCCTGTCGCGGGGAAACCGGGGCCGGGATTGTCGGACTTGCTGGCCGGGAAGGGCGCCCCCGAGGAAACCGTGCGCGCCTCGGGCATCGAGCACCTCTCGCTGCTCTGCGCGGGGGGGCGGGCTTCGCGCGCGGCGGAGCTGCTGGCACGCGGCGGCATGGAAAAGATCGTGTGCTGGGCGCGCGGGAAGTATGATCGGATCATCATCGACACCGCGCCGGTCCACGCCGTGAGCGACACGCTGCTGCTCGTGCGCCACGCGGAGACGGTCTGCCTGGTGATCCGCGCCGGGCGCACCTCCGCGCACGAGGCCGCCGCCGCCGTGCGCAAGCTGCGGAAGGCGGAGGCGGGCGTGGACGGGTTCGTCCTCAACGGCGTGCGGCGTTACCGCGCCGAGGATTATGCGGGTTACTACCGGGCGGTTGCGGAAGAGGGATGGCTTGAAGAAGGGCGCAAGCGTTCCACTGCCTCCCTTCCGGTGAAGCGAATCGGGGCCGGGACGCGGGGCGGCCAGGGGGAGTGATCTCAACGGAAAGAGGGCGCGCTTCCGGGTGCGCATGGACGGATTTTCATGGAAGCCAACCCGATCTCCAGCCCCGCCTGCTTTGTCCTCCCGGCGTATCGTGGCGTAGCGATCCCCGCCGCCGCGCGCGCGATGCTGCTGGCCGTGACCGTGGCGGTTTACTCCGGGGCGATGCCGTACCTGATCCTGGTTTCCCCCCGGCTTTTGTATGGCGTTTACCTCCTGGTCACGGGGTGCGTCGCGGCGATCCTGTTTCTGGACTACCCCGCCGTGCGCGGGTTGCGCCGGGTCGCGCCGTATCTCGGCTGGGTCTTATTTTATTGCTATTGGGGCGCGCTGGTCGCCCCGCCGGAGATGCCGCTGGAGGATGTGGTGAAAACGGGGGGAAAAAACGCGTTGGTGATCGTCGCGCTCGCGCTCGCGGTGACGGGGGGGCGCAGCCTGCGCCGCCTCGCGGGATGGGCGCAGGGGGCCGCCGCCGCGAACATGGCGCTGGCGCTTTGGGAGACGAGCCGGCCCGATCTCGTGCTCAAGCTCGCGCTTGCCCACGACCCGCTGGCGACCGCTTTCAACGTGAACCGGCCCGCCGGAATCTGGAACAACCCGGACGAAGCCGCCTTCGCCTATCTCTTCGCCCTCTTCCTCTCGCGCTGGGCGCCGCGCCCGCTGGCGTGGATCGGGAGGGCCGCCTGTCTGGCCGGGCTGTTCCTGGCCGCCTCGCGCACCGGCTTCTACGTGCTCGGGCTTTGCGTGCTGCTTTACGGCGCGGGGCGGCTGCGGGAGCTGCGCTGGAGGCCGGGGGCGGTGGCGGCGATGCTCTTCGCTCTCCTTGCGCTTGGCGTGGCGGGAGGGGCGGCGGTGGCGCTCGCGCCGGGGAGCCTCTCCACCCTTTCGCAAACCCCGCAGGTCCGGCGTCTGCTCGACTTTGCCGAAAGCGACGTGCGGAGCGAGGGCGATCTCGGGCGCACCGACATCGCGCAAGCCGCCGCCCAGGCGGCGCTCGACGGGCCGTGGTACGGGCGCGGGTTCTTCACCTTCCAACTGGAGGATAACCCGTTTGCCGTGCTCGATGTCGGCGCGCACAATTTTTACCTCACAGCGTGGGGCGAGGCGGGGATTCCCGGCGGGGTGAGCCTCCTGGTGCTTCTGGCGTTGGGCATGAGCCGTCTCGGCCATCGCGCGCTGGCAAGCCGGGACCGCCTCGCCCTGGTGCTGCTCTGGGCGGGTTATCTCGTGATCGCGTTGACCTGGCACAACCAGGTCACCTCCTTTGCGGGAATGCTCTATAGCGGCGCGCTCTGGCATCTCCCGGGCGTTCTGGCCGGAGAAGGGAACGAAAGGAATCGATCATGACCACGCTGGAGAACGAAGGGGGAAAACCACCGCTCTTTACCGTCTTTACGCCGACCCACAACCGCGCCTGGGCGTTGCACCGGGTTTACGAGAGCCTTTGCGCGCAGACGCTCCGGGAATTCGAGTGGCTGGTGGTCGATGACGGCTCGACGGACAAGACGCGGGAGCGCCTCGCCGCGTGGAGCCGGGAAGCGCCCTTCCCCGTCCGCACCATCCGGCAGCCGTGCCGGGGCAAGCACATCGCCTTTAACACCGGGGTCGCCAACGCGCGCGGGGCCCTTTTTCTCTCCGCCGACAGCGACGACCGTTTCAAGCCCGAGGCGCTGGAGCGCTTCCACGCCCTCTGGATGGCGATCCCCGAGCGGGAGCGCGAGCACTTCGTCGGCGCGACCTGCCTCTGCGAGACGGAACGCGGGGCGCTGGTCGGCAGCCGCTTCCCGCGCGAGGTGATCGACTCCGACGCGGCGGAAATCCGGTTCCGGTACCGCGTGCGCGGGGAGAAATGGGGCTTCCAGCGTACCGACATCCTGCGGCGCTTCCCGTTCCCCGAAGTGGACCGGAACGCCGGGTACGCCGTCGTCCCGGAGGATCTCGTCTGGCTGCGCATCGCCGCCGGCTACAAGACGCGCTATTTCAACGAACGGCTGCGGATTTATTATATCCACGACGGGGGCGATTCCGTGATGGCGACCCCGCAAGAACCCGCTTCCGTCGCGCGCGGGATGGTCGATCTCTACCGGATCATCCTCAATACGCAGTGGAAACACTTCCGCCACGCGCCGCTCGACCTGACGATGAGCGCGCTCCGCTATGGCCGCTTTTCGCGGCACGCGGGGTTGCGGCGGCGCGAGGCGCTCGCGGAGCTGGGCGCAGGGAACGGGAAAGGAGCGCGGCGGATGGTGGCGGCGCTCTGGCCTGCCGCGCTCCTGTTCGCCCGGCGGGATCGCTGGGAGAAAAAGATTTAACCGATGTTCGCCCGGCTCCGCCCCATTCGAAAACCCGGGAAGCCCTCCCCCCCGCGCCGGAAGTTCCGGTGCGGGCTGGTGGCGTGGGCGCTTGCGGGAATGGGGACGATCGGGTTTGCCGCGCGGGGAGCGGAGGCTGATGCTTCCCTCCGGCGCAAGCCCGCTTTTCTCGGCGAAGCGGGGGAGCACCAGCGGGGGGAGGCGGTCTTTTTCCCCATCGGCATCTATCACGTCCGGCACACCGAGGGGGAATATGCCCGGCTGGCGGCGCACGGTTTCAACACGATCCAGGGAATGTTCCCCGGCGATCCCGGGAGGTTTCGCCAAAGCCTCGACCTGGCGCTGCGGCACGGGTTGGCGGTGGACGTGCCGCTCTATGCGCAGGGGGGCGTGGCGGCGAACCTGCCCGCTTCCCTCCGGCTTCTGAAGCGGGAGGGGCGACACCCCGCCGTGCTCTGCTGGAAAATCCTCGACGAGCCGGATGCCAAGCGCAACGCCGCTGTGCGCGGCGAGGTTCCGCGCGTCTATGCCGCGTTGCGCGCCCTCGGCCTGCCGCAGCCGCTGGAGCTGACCCTCTCGCACCCCGACGGCTTTGGCGACTGGACTCCGTTTTGCGACGCGGTGCAGGTGGATTGCTATCCGCTCCCGGGCGGATCGGTCGCGGAGGTGTACGACGCCTGCCTCCGGGCGCGGAAGGCGATGCAGCCGTGGCAGAGCCTGACGGCGGTGTTGCAATGCGGCTGGACGCGCGATCTCACCACGCAGCCGAGCGTCACGCAGGCGCGCGCCATGGTCTACCTCGCCCTGATCGGCGGAGCGCGGGGGATCGCCTGGTACTCCAAGCGGGAGGAGGACGGGTGGGATCTGGAAAGAACGCCGCTCTGGCCGCATCTGGCCGGGATCAACCGGGAAATCCGCGCGCTCTCCGGGCCGTTGCTGCGCGGGGAGGAGGCGACGGTGCGGTGCGACGACCCGGTGTTGCCGCTTCGTGGGTGCTTGTACGAGGGGCGGCTTTACATCCTCCTCTGCAACCCGCGCGCGGAGCCGGTGCGGGCCGCCCTGAGGCTTCCGCCGGGGCGATGGGAAACGCCCCGGGCGATGGATACCCCTTCACGCCAATGGCCGCTGGAGGGGGGAGTCGTGCGGGTGCGGCTCGCGCCGCTGGAATCGCGGACGGTGGTGGTGGAAGCGAAGGAGACGAAGGAGGCGGCGCCATGACGGCCCCGGCGCTCCAGCCAAAGCGGGACGGCGAGCGGGTAGCCAGCCCGAACCGGCGCATCTTCCGCGCGGCGACGACCATCGCCCTGCTCACCCTGCTCGTCAAAGCGGCGGCGATGGCGAAGGAGATGGCGGCCGCCGCCTGGTTCGGCACGGGCGACGCGATGGACGCCTTCGTCGTCGCATTCCTGCTCCCTTCCTATGTCATCAACGTCGTGGCGGGTTCCTTCAACGCGGCGTTGATCCCGGCGCAGATCGAAACGCGCGAGCGGGTGGGCGCGGCGGCGGCGCAGCGGCTTTTCCAGAGCGTCTCGGCTTTCAGCGGGGCGATGCTGCTGCTCATCACGCTTCTTCTCGCGCTTCTCTCCCCGGTGCTGCTGCCGCTGCTCTGCTCGGGGTTTAGCCCGGAGAAAGCGGCGCTCGCCCGGCATCTCTTTTTGATGCTGCTGCCGGGGGTCGCGGTTTCCGGGTTGATCGTCAACTGGGAGTCGCTGCTCAACGCCTCGGAGCGTTTCGCCGCCGCCGCATTTGCGCCCGCGATGCTTTCGCTCACGGTGCTGGCCACCCTCTGCCTGGCGGGGACGCGCTGGGGGATCGACGCGCTCGCGGCGGGAACCGTCGCCGGAATGCTGCTCCAGCTCGCCATGCTCGGGCGCTGCCTGCGCCGCCACGGGTTCGGGTACGCGCTCCTGCCGCGCTGGCACGGCATGGGCGCCGACGTGCGCCGCGTCATCGGGCAGTATGTGCCGATGGTCGCCGGGTCGATGCTCTTTTGCGGCAGCATCCTCGTGGACCAGGCGATGGCGGGGATGCTGGCCCCCGGGAGCGTCGCGACGCTCGCCTACGGCAACAAGCTCGTCGCGCTGGCGGCGGGGCTGGGGACTGCCGCGCTCGGCACCGCCGTCCTCCCGCACTTCTCCAAGATGACGGCGCTGGGCGACTGGCGCGGCGTCCGCCACACGCTCAAGACCTACACGCGCCTGATCCTGCTCGTAACGGTTCCGGCGGTCGCCGCCGCCGTCGCCCTTTCGACGCCGCTCGCCGCGCTCCTCTACGAGCGCGGAAACTTCACGGTGGCGGACACGCTTGCCGTCAGCCGCGTCCAGCAGATGCTCCTGCTCCAGATCCCGTTTTACAGCCTGAGCCTGCTTTACGTACGAATGCTCTCTTCGATGAAGGGCAATCGCGTGGTGATGCTTGGGGCGCTAACCGGTTTTTGCGTTAATGTGCTTTTGAATTTCTGCCTGATGGGGCCGATGGGCGTGGCGGGGCTCGCCCTCTCCACCAGCCTCGTTTACCTCTTCATGACCGTCGCGATGGGCACGGCGCTGCGGCGGCGGCTCGCGCAGGCGGAAGCGGAACAGGAGGGGCGGGCATGAAGCGGGTAGTCCTGGCGATCCATAGCATCGCCGCGGGCGGGGCGGAGCGGGTGATGGCGACGATGGCCAACTACTGGGCCGGGGAGGGGCGGGAGGTGATCCTGCTCACGCTCGACGATGGATCGACCCCGCCGTTTTACCCGCTCGACCCGCGCGTGCTTCACCGGCGGCTTGCGGCGGCGAATCAGTCACGCGGTGTGGTGGCGCGCGCCTGGCATCTGGCGCGCCGCGTCCACGCGCTGCGCGCCGCGATCCGCGAGGCGCGGCCCGACGTGGTGATCTCCTTCATGAGCAGCGTCAACATGCTGGCGCTGCTCGCCGCCACGGGGCTGGGCGTCCCCGTGATCGTCTCGGAGCGGGTCGATCCCCGCGCGGCGCGGCGCGGGCCGCTGCGGGAGGCAGCGCGGCGGTTCCTTTATCGTCGGGCCGCCTGCGTGGTCTGCCAGAGCGGGGAGTGGCGCGGGTTTTTTTCCCCCGGCATCCGCTGCGCCGTCATCCCGAATCCGGTTGCCCCTTTTCCCAGCCATCGCAACGACGCGCCACGGCAACGCCCGGTGCAAGCGGGGAGGACGATGGTGGCGATGGGGCGGCTCGTCGAACAGAAGGGGTTTGACTGGCTCATCGCCGTCTTCGCCCGGCTGGCGGCGCGGCATTCCGCCTGGGATCTTGAAATCTGGGGTGAGGGGGGGCGGCGTGCCGCGCTTCAGGCACAGATCGCTGCCGTTCGCCTGGAAAAGCGGGTGCGCCTCCCCGGCGTCACGCGCGAGCCGGGTCGCGTGTTGCGGCGGGCCGATCTTTTTGTTCTTCCCTCCCGCTACGAAGGTTTCCCCAACGCTCTCTGCGAAGCGATGGCGGCCGGGGTGGCGTGCGTGGCGTTCGCCTGCCCGACGGGGCCGGGGGAGATCATCCGCGACGGTGTGGACGGGGCGCTGGTGCCGCCGGGCGATCTCGCCGCGCTGGAGCGGACACTGGAGCGGCTGATGAGCGACAGGGCCGGGCGGGAACGGCTCGCCGGGCGCGCTCCAGAGGTAACGCAGCGCTTCGCCGTGGAGACCGTGATGGCGAGGTGGGCCGCCCTGGCCGAAGCCGTGCGAACGGGGAAGGCCGCGCACGCGGGCGGATTCGATCTTTCCCGGAATCATGCGCACAGCAGGGATGACGACATGCAATGCCTCCGGGGAGATGAAGCGGAGCGCCCGAATCCGGGTGCTCTTCGTCATCCGCGCCCTTTCGTGCGGCGGAGCCGAGAGACAGTTGATTGAGCTGGTGCGCGCCCTCGATAAAGGCCGCTTTGGCGTCGTCGTGGCGACCTTCTACGACGGCGGGCCGCTTGCGGCGGAGCTGCGCGCCGTTCCGGGCGTGCGCGCCGTTTCGCTCGGCAAGCGGGGGCGCTGGGATCTCGCCCGTTTTCTCGTCCGCTTCGCCTGGCTGGCGCGGCGGCTGCGGCCCGATGTGGCACACGGCTACATGGGCGTCTCCAACGAGCTGACCTTGTTCGCCCGCCTGCTCTGCGGATGCCGGGCGGTCTGGGGAATCCGCGGTTCGGCATGCGATTTCCGGGCGTACAACGACTGGGCCAGGGGATTTGCGCACTGGCTCGGAGGGCGGCTTTCGCGGTTTGCCGACGGCATCATCGTCAACTCGGAATCGGGCCGGCGCGCGCACCGCGCCCAGGGGTACGCGGGAGGGCGGATGCGGGTGATCCACAACGGCATCGACACCACGCGCTTCCGGCCCGACGCGGAGGCGGGGCGGCGCATCCGGGAGCAGTGGGGCATCGCCCCGCAAACGCCGTTAATCGGGATGATCGCGCGGCTTGACCCGATGAAAGACCACCCCGTTTTCCTGCGCGCGGCCGCGTGGCTTCTCCGCCGGAAAAAGGAGGTCCGCTTTGTCTGCGTCGGCAACGGCCCCGCCACACGGCTCCGGGCGCTGCGCGAGCTTGCCGGGGAACTCGGGATCGCCGACCGCGTGCAATGGTTTTCCGCGAGCGAGGAGGTCGCCGCGATCTACAACGCGCTGACGGTCGCCACGCTGTGCTCACGCTTTGGCGAAGGGTTCCCGAACGTCCTGGCCGAGGCGGCCGCGTGCGGCATCCCGACGGTCGCCACCGACGTGGGCGACGCCGCCGTGATCGTGGACGACCCGGCGAGGATCGTCCCGCCGGGATGCCCCGAACGGCTCGCGCAAGCGTGGGAGCCGCTGCTGGAGGAGAGCGAAACCGCGCGCACGCTCCGGGCGCGGCAGCAACGGGAGCGGATCGCCCGCGAGTTTGGCCTCGCGCGGCTCGCCCGGCGGACCGAATGCGCCCTACTGGAAACCGTACAGTGCCCAAGATAGTCCACATTATCCCCACCCTGCATCGCGGCGGCGCGGAAACGATGCTCGCGCGGCTTTTACGCGCGACGGACGCGCGGCGTTTCCGGCACGCCGTCATCACGCTGATGCACGGCGGGACGCTGGAGGAGGAGATTCGCGCGCTCGGCGTTCCGGTTTACCACGCGGGGTTGCGCCGGGGGGGGATCTCGCTTTCCACGCCGTTCGCGCTGGCGCGGGTGATCGGGTTTTTGCGCCGGGAGCAGCCCGACGTGGTGCACGGCTGGATGGTCCACGGCAGCCTCGCCGCGCAGTTTGCCCGCCCTTTTCTCTCTCCCGCGCCGCGCGTGCTCTGGGCGGTGCACCACTCCCCGGACGCGCTCCGGCGGGAAAAACGGCTCACCGCCGCGCTCATCCGGTTCTCCGCGCGGCTTTCCCGACGAGCGGGCGCGCCGCACGGCGTCGTGTATGTCTCGCACGAGAGCCGCGCGCAACACGAGGCGCTCGGCTACGACCGCGCGCGCGCCGTCGTCATCCCGAACGGGATCGACACGGAGCACTTTGCCCCTTCCCGGGAGCATCGGCTCGCGCTGCGGTGCGAGCTTGGCCTGCCGCCGGAGACGCTGCTTCTCGGTCTGATGGGCCGGTTCCACCCGCAGAAAAACCACGCCGGTTTTCTCCGCGCGGCGGAGCGCGTCCTGGCGGAGCATCCCGGCGCGGGGATCGTGCTCGCGGGGCACGGCATGGAGCCGGGCAACGCCGCGCTCGCCGCGCTGATGCGCGGGAACCGGCACGCGCTTGGGGATCGCGTGCGGCTGCTCGGGGAGCGGCGCGACATGGAGCGGATCACGGCGGGCCTTGATATCGCCGTCTCCGCTTCCGCGTACGGCGAGGCGCTTTCGCTTGCGCTCTGCGAGGCGATGGCGTGCGGCGTGCCGTGCGTCACGACGGACGTGGGCGATCACCGGCGGCTGGTGGAGGGGACGGGGGTGGTGGTTGCGCCGGGAGATCCCGACGCGCTGGCGGAAGGGTGCCGCTCGCTTCTTCTCCTCGGGCGCGAGGAGCGGCGCGCGCTCGGCGCGCGGGCGCGGGAGCGCATCCTGCGGCACTACGCGCTGCCGGAAACCGCCCGGCGCTACGAGGAACTCTATCAAACCCCCTCGCGGGCATTACGGAAGGAAGGCTGATATGTGTGGCATCGCAGGATTCTGGCGGGAAGACGGCGGCGCGCATCCAGCTCTTCTGGAGAGGGCGCGCGCGATGGCAAACGCGCTGCAACACCGCGGGCCGGACGATTCGGGCGCCTGGGCGGACGCCGGGGCCGGGGTGGCGTTCGGCTTTCGCCGCCTGGCGATCCTCGATCTCTCCCCGGCGGGGCATCAGCCGATGGCGTCGGCCTCGAGGCGTTACGTGATCGCGTTCAATGGCGAGGTCTATAACTTCCGCGAAATGCGCGTGGAGCTGGAGGGGGCGGGCCGCTCGTTTTCAGGGCATTCGGACACGGAGGTGATTCTCGCCGCCGTGGAGGCGTGGGGGCTGGAGGCGGCGTTGCGCCGTTTCATCGGGATGTTTGCCATCGCCCTCTGGGACCGGCGGGAACGGCGGCTCACGCTCGTGCGCGACCGGCTGGGGATCAAGCCGCTCTACTACGGCTGGTCGGGCGGCGCGCTGCTCTGGGGCTCGGAGCTGAAGGCGCTGCGGGCGTACCCCGGCTTCTGCGGGGAGATCGACCGGGGCGCGCTCTGCCTGCACCTGCGGCACAGCAACATCCCCGCCCCGCATTCCATCTATCGCAACATTTTCAAGCTGCCGCCGGGATGTTTTTTGACCTTCGATTGGCCAAACCCGCAGCCCGGAGCGCGGGAGCCGGTGGCGTACTGGTCCGCGCGCCGCGTCACGGAAGAGGGGGCCGCCGACCTCTTCCCCGGAGACGAAGCCGAGGCCGCCGACCGTTTGGAGAGCCTGCTGCGCGAGGCGGTGCGGCTGCGGATGATCGCCGACGTGCCGCTCGGCGCGTTTCTCTCCGGCGGGATCGACTCTTCCACCGTCGTCGCAATGATGCAGAGCCAGAGCGCGCGCCCGGTGAAGACCTTCAGCATCGGCTTTCCCGAGGCGGGGTACGATGAAGCGCCGTATGCCCGCGCCGTCGCGGCCCGCCTCGGCACGGAGCATCACGAGCTTTATGTCACCCCGCGCGAGGCGCTGGAGGTGATCCCCCGGTTGCCGGAAATTTTCGACGAACCGTTCTCCGATTCTTCGCAGATTCCGACTTACCTTGTCTCGCGCCTCACGCGCGGGGAGGTCACGGTGGCGCTCTCCGGCGACGGGGGGGACGAGCTGTTTTGCGGCTACGGGCGTTATGCTTCGGCGGTTTCCATCTGGCGCGTTTTGGGGCGCATTCCGCTTCCGCTGCGCCGGGCGGCGGGCGCTCTCCTGCCGGGCCGCCGGGGGAAAATCCGGCGGGGCATTCTCGGCACGCCGACGGCCGAGGCGCTCTACCGCCGCCTGATCTCGCACTGGAAAGACCCTGCCGCGCTGGTTCCCGGCGCGGTTGAGCCTTCCACCGCCGCCGCCCGCCTGGGCGAGACGCCGGGCGCGCTCGCCTTCCCACGCCACATGATGCTCGCCGACCTGCTCTGCTACCTGCCCGATGACATCCTCACGAAAGTGGACCGCGCGAGCATGGCTGTCGGCCTCGAAGCGCGCGTGCCGCTGCTCGACCACCGGGTGGTGGAATTCGCCGCGCGCCTTCCGCTTTCCATGAAGATGCGCGGCGGGCGCGGGAAATGGATTCTGCGCCAGGTGCTCGGGCGTTATCTGCCGCAGGAGCTGACGGAGCGGCCCAAGAAAGGATTCGGCGTGCCGATGGGGCAGTGGTTGCGCGGCCCGCTGCGCGACTGGGCCGGGGATCTGCTCTCCGGGGAACGGCTGCGGCGCGAAGGGTATTTCGACCCGGCGCCGATCCGCAGAATGTGGGCGGACCATCTCTCCGGCGCGGGCGACTCGAATTATTACCTCTGGGACGTGCTGATGTTCCAGGCGTGGTTGCAAACGTGGCACTCCAGGCCATGACGCCGCATCCCCGCCATTTCGCGATCGCCCATGTCACGACGGTCGATCTCTCGCTCCGTTATCTGCTGCTCAACCAGATGCAAAGCCTGCGGGAAGCGGGCTACGACGTGGCGGGGATCTCGCACCCCGGCCCGAACGTCGCCGCGCTCGAACGCGCGGGCATCCGCCATTTTCCCGTGGCGATGACGCGCAATCTCACGCCGTTTGCCGACCTGCGCTCGCTCTGGAACCTCTACCGTCTGTTCCGCCGCGAGCGTTTCGTTCTTGTCCATACGCACACGCCCAAGGCCGGTCTGCTGGGGCAGCTTGCCGCCCGCATGGCGGGCGTGCCGGTGGTCGTCAACACGATCCACGGCCTCTACCTCCACGAGCAGATGCCCGCCGCGCGGCGGCGCTTCCAGCTTGCCGTTGAGCGGCTCGCCGGGCGCTGCTCGGACCGGATTCTCTCGCAGAACGAGGAGGATCTCCACACGGCCATCCGCGAGAAGATCTGCAAGCCGGAGAAGATCGCGCTGCTCGGCAACGGGATCGACCTCGATGAATTTCACCCCAGCCGCGCCAGCAGCGCGGAGGCGCTCGCCCTGCGCGCTCGCTTCGGGATTCCGGCCACGGCCCCGGTCATCGGCTTTGTCGGGCGGCTCGCGGGGCGGCGCAAGGGGCTGCTCGATCTTTTCGCGGCGGTGCGGGAACTCGCGGCGCGCCGCTCCGCCGTGCGCCTGCTTGTCGTCGGCGATCCGGATCGCGGAAAGGCCGACGCCGTGGAGCCGTCCGTCGCGGCGCATTTCGGGATCGCGGAGCGGTGCCACTTCGCGGGGCACCAGCCCAACGCCAGCCTGCCGCTTTTCTACAAGGCGATGGATGTCCTGGCGCTGCCGTCGCTCTTCGAGGGCATCCCGAGGGTGGTCATGGAAGCCTCGGCGATGGGGGTGCCCTCCGTCGTGACGGAGGTGAAGGGGAACCGCGAAGCCGTGGAGCCGGGGCGCAACGGGTTCCGGGTGCCGCTCGGCGACGTGCGCGCGCTCGCCGCCGCGCTGGAGCGGGTTCTCTTCGCGCCAGGGCTTGTTGCGCAAATGAGGTGCGAGGCGCTCCGGCTCGCGCGGGAGCGTTTCGACGAACGCCGCGTGTTCGAAAAGGTGAAGGCCGAATACCGCGCGCTCCTCGCGGCGAAAAACGTCTCGTGATTGAAACCGGAGCGGGAGCGCGATGCGATTGTGCAAGGCCATGATGCGTGTTCTACCAAGCGACGGCTCCGGGGAGGAGTGGGATGGCGTGCTGGATAAAATGGCGCGCAGCGACTTTTATCATACCCGCGCCTACCATGCTCACGCCGCGCTCTCCGAGTGCGGAGCCGCCTTGCTCTGGGTGTATGAGGAGGGGGAATACACGATTGCGCTCCCGCTCGTCGTGCGGCCCCTGGAGAGCGCGGAGGGCTTTGCGGGGCATGGGCACGGCTGGTTCGACGCCACCTCCGTCTATGGGTACACGGGGCCGGTTGCCTCGCACGCGGAGATCCCCGAAGAGGTGCTCCGCCGCTTCCGGCGCGCGCTGGAGGCGGACCTGCGTGCGCGGCGCATCATCGCCGTCTTCTCCCGGCTTCATCCGCTGATCCCCCACCAACCTCTCCTCACGGGGCTGGGCGAGCAAAGCCAATGCGGGCTGACTGTCTCGATCCCGCTCACGCGGACGCCGCGCGAGCAACTCGCCTGCTACCGCAGCAGTCTCCGCAGGCAGATTCGCAAGCTGCGCGAGAGCGGGATGGAGGTTGTCCGCGACGTCGGGAAGGAACGGCTGGGGGACTTTGTGGAAATCTATACCGACACGATGCGCCGGGTGCACGCGCGGGAGATGTATTTCTTCGACCGGGCGTATTTCGAGGGGCTCTGCGCCTGCTCCCCGGCGCGGACACATCTTTTTTTCGTGCTCTTGGAGGGGAAGCCGGTGGCGGGCGGGCTGTTTCTGGAGCATGGCGGGATTCTGGAATATCACCTCGGCGGAACGCATCGCGATGCCCTGTGCTTCACGCCCGCCAAGCTCCTCATGGATGAGGTGCGGCTCTGGGCGCACGCGCGGGGGTGCACCGTGTTCCACCTCGGCGGCGGGCTGGGCGGGAAGGAGGACCGCCTTCTTTATTTCAAGACCGGCTTCTCCGATGCGATCCATCCGTTCTCGGTCTGGAGGTGGATTGTCGATCCGTGCCTCTACCGGAGCGCGTGCGACTACCGGGCCGCGCTCAATCTCCGGCGGCATCTCCAGCCAGGCATCCCCGGGTTCTTCCCCGGCTACCGCACCCCGTCCGTCCCGGAAATGAAGCTTTTGCAGGATCGCTGAACCCATTGCGCCACGCGCCACGATCATGAACCGCATCTATCTCTCGCCGCCACATCTGGGCGACGACGAAGCCCGGCTCGTTGCGGAAGCCTTCGCGTCGAACTGGATCGCTCCGCTCGGGCCGCAGGTGGAGGCGTTCGAGCGGGAGGTGGGGGAGAGGACCGGGGGGCTGCACGCCGTGGCGCTCTCTTCGGGCACGGCGGCGATCCATCTCGCCCTTCGCCTGCTCGGCGTCGGCCCGGGGGACGAGGTGATCTGCCCCACGCTCACCTTCTGCGCGAGCGCGAACCCGATCCTCTACGAAGGCGGCAGGCCAATTTTTCTCGATGTCGAAGCGCGGAGCTGGAATCTCGATCCCGAGCTGCTCGCCGAAGAGCTGCGGGCCGGGGCGGCGCGGGGGAGATTGCCGCGCGCCGTGATCGCCGTGGACCTTTATGGCCGGTGCGCCGACTACGACCGCCTCGCCGCCGTGTGCGAAGAATACGGCGTGCCGCTCATCGAGGATGCCGCCGAGGCGCTCGGGGCGTCGTATCACGGGCGGCCTGCCGGGGGGTTCGGGCGCTGCGGCGTCTTTTCCTTCAACGGCAACAAGATCATCACCACTTCGGGAGGGGGGATGCTCGTCTCGCGCGACGCGGAGCTGATCCGCCGCGCGCGCCATCTGGCGAGCCAGGCGCGCGATCCCGCGCCGTGCTACCAGCATTCGGAGATCGGCTACAACTACCGGATGAGCAACGTGCTCGCGGCGATTGGCCGGGGGCAGTTGCGCGTGCTCGACGAACACATCGCCGCGCGCCGCCGCCATCATTTCGCCTACCGCGCCGCGCTCGGGAACCTGCCCGGCCTCGGCTGGATGCCGGAAGACGCCCACCCCCGCAGCGAGCCGAACCACTGGATGACCTGCGTACGCATCGACCCGGCGGCCTTCGGCGCGACGAACGAGGAGGTCCGGCTCGCGCTGGAGGTCGAGGAGATCGAATCGCGGCCCGCCTGGAAACCGCTGCACCTCCAGCCGGTGTTCCGGGAGCTGGGCTGCCGGGTGCGCGGTGGGGCGGTGGCGGAGCGGATTTTTGCCACGGGGCTCTGCCTGCCAAGCGGCTCATCGCTCACGGCGGCGGACCTTGATCGGATTTGCCGCATCATCCGTGGCGCGCGCCGGGTGGCCAGATTTTCCCTTCCGTAGAACTTGATGAAAACGCGAAACGGGGCGCCCCCGCCAGGGAAACGCCCCATTCCGACTTTGGATGTTGCCGTTACCGGCTCGGGTTCAGGTACTCCTCCAGGTTGCTGTAGCCGCTGCCGCTGCGGTGCGGCTGGTTTGCGTCGGAGGGGTCTTTCGGGTCGAGCTTCTCGTCCTTTTCCCAGGCGTCGGGCATTCCGTCGCGGTCGGTGTCCTGGCTGGCCTGGGTCGATTCCGGCAGCTCGTCGAGCCTCGACGCGCTCATCGACTTCCTTCCCCGTTTGATCTCGGTCACGGCGTCGGAATCCGCGTTGCTCCGCTCTGGGCGGTTGGCCCCCACGGAGGCGAGTACCGTCTCGATGGTCTTGCCGGAAGAGAACGCCTGCGCGGGGATCGGCGAGTCGGGCCACGGCGTCGTCTTCTGGAGCGAGAGCGGAGCCGGGACGGTCCAGTAGTGGGTCCGGTCGGCGATGTAGCCGGAGCCGACAATCGCCCAGTCGGGTTGGCGCGAGTCCGTCCGGTATGGTCCGATATTATCGAGGACGTAGACATGGCCATCCGGGTTTCTCTTCGCCTCCAGCGCCACGGCGTAGCGGTCCCGGTTGGAGAGCGGGCCACGGACATACTGGTTGCCGATGAGATTCACGCGTGTTCCGTTTCCGAAGTTCTGGATCGCCGTGCCGAAGTTCTTCCAGTCGTAGATGACGTTGTTGACGAGGTGAAACGGGCCGTCGGCGAAGAGCGACGGGCTGGCCTGCACGCAATGGGCGAAGGCCGAGTTGCGGACGGTGACGTTGCGCAGTTGCGCGCCCTTGCCGTCGTCGGTCGCTGCCTCCAGCCCCTTGCCGCTGCCGAGTCCATCGAGCAGGCACCATTGGAGCGTTGCGTCTTTCACATGGCCCCAGAACATCACGGCGGGGCCGTCGGGCCAGTAGATCGAGCAATGGTCGATCACGATCCCTTCCGCCTTCCGGCTTTCGGAACTCCCGGAGACAAGAATCCCGTAGCCGTCCGTGCGCCGGCCGGGGTGAATGCGAAGGTGCTGGATGGCGACATCCCGCGTTCCTGTCAGCTTCAGGCCGTAGTTTTTGAGGAGGATGCCGCCGCCCGGGGCGGTCTGCCCGGCGATCGTCACCTTGGACTGGTCCTCCTTCAGCTCGATAGGCTGCGAGAGCGCGATCGTCCCGCCGACGCGGAAGACGATGATGCGCGCGCCCGTCTGCTCGCACGCCGCCCGCAGACTCCCCGCCCCACGGTCATTGAGGTTCGTCACCTCAACCACCCTGCCGCCCGCGCCTCCCATGATCTCCGTCCCGAATCCTTGCGCACCCGGGAAGACCGGCACGGATTTGTCGGGCGGAGGAGTGGGCGTGGGTGTGGGGGTTGGAACTGGCGTTGCAGTGGGTGTGGGGGTTGGAACTGGAGTGGGCGTCGGGGTTGGTTTGGGTGTGGGAGTCGGATTCGGAGTGGGCGTCGGAGTGGGCGTGGGAATCGGGGTTGGTG
>CAZYVL010000004.1:28671-39518 GCA_964651005.1 uncultured Chthoniobacteraceae bacterium
GTCGGCGTGGGAGTCGGCGTCGGCGTGGGAGTTGGGGTCGAATCGGGCTGCGTTCCGTTCAGGTATTCTTCCAGATTGGTGTAGCCGCTTTTGCTGGCGGAGAGTTTGGCACCGTCGGAGGCGTCCTTGGGATTGAGGCCGTAGCGGCTCTCCCAGCTATCGGGAATGCCGTCGTGGTCGCTATCCACGGGAGGCGTGCCGGAGTTGAGCTTTGGCCACCAGCTCGACGTCTGCGCGGTCGCCTGCCGGATGCTCCCTGTTCCGTTGTTGTAGTGATTGACGGTGGCCTGGTCGAGAGTGTCGCGCCTGGGCAGCGTGGCGCCCACTCCCGCAAGCACCTTGGCGACAACCTGCCCGGAGCTGTCCACGCTCACCGGGATCGACGCGGCGGGCCAGGGGGTGGCGCGTTGATAGCTCTTGGGAGCGGCCACGGTCCAGTAGCTGCCTGAGCCGCTGTAACCGGAGCCGACGATCGCCCATTCATCGTACGAGGAGTTAGGTCGGAACGGCCCGATGTTGTCCTTGACGTAGACATAGTTGGCCGGGTTGGCCTTGCCGTCCATGCCAACGGCATAGCGGCTCTTGCTGGAGGCGGGGCCGCGTTTGTAATAGTTGCCGATCAGGTTCACGGCGGTTCCGCTGCCGCGGTTCTGGATGTTCGTCCCGAAGTCTCTCCAGTTATAAATAACGTTGTTGATGACTTCGTGCGGGCCGTCGGAGCCGAGCAGCGGGTTGCGCTGTGCGGAGTTGGCCAGGTAGCAGTGGTGAATCGAAATATTCCGCACCCGCGAGCCGTTGCCCTCGTCCGTGGCGATGAGGTAGCCTTTGCTGGTTTCGTTGCGGACGCCGGAATAGTTGTGCTCCATCCCTTCGGTGATGCACCACTGCCAGGTCACGTTGTGCACATAGTCCCAGCAGCTCGCCGTTTCGTCCGGCCCCCAGTAGAGCGAGCAGTGGTCGATGATGATGTTGTAACACGCTTTCGATTCGCTGCCGCCGTAGAGTTCGAGGCTGCTCTTTCTCCAGTCGTTGGGGCTCGTCTCGCTGGGGCGGAAGCGGATGTGGCGGATGACGACATCGTGCGCCCCGCTCAGGAACACATCCCAGCCGGTGGTCTGGATGCCGTCGCCCGGGGCGGTCTGCCCTGCGATGGTCAGGTAGGAGTTGGCCGTGCCGATGGTGATGCGGCTTTTGAGGGTGATCGTCCCGCCGACGCGGAACACAACGGTCCTCGGACCGGTGGCCAGGCACGCCTCGCGAAAGCTTCCCGGGCCGCTGTCGTTAAGGTTCGTGACTTCGATCACGCGCCCGCCGCGTCCGCCGACAGAAGCCGCGCCGTGGCCTTCCGCGCCGGGGAACGCCGGTTGCGGAGCAGCCTGCGCCGCCAGGATCGGCAGGCTCAGGAATACGGAGAGGAGGGGGAGGGATTTGGGGATGGAGCAAGACATGGGGTGTGTAGGGGGTGGGGGGTGAATGAAGGATGGGGAACTGAGCCATCCCTGGCGGGCCGCCACGGCGCGACTTGTGTTGGAAGCCGTGGCGAAATCCGAAGGTGCGTTCAGGGCCGACTCTGCTTTCGGTTCTGGGAAGGGGCTCCTGGACAAGCAGACTGGCAGACTCGCGCCTGATCTGCTCCGGCTGGAGCGGAAGCCCCGGGAGTTGTTTTCAATCTATCCAGATCCCGGGATCGGCAATGGAAAGTTTTGGGAAAAATCCAATAAATAAGAAATCCGGATTGATAAATAGTCTATCTTTTCCGGAACGTACAAAGCCCCCGGGTAAAGACCGGGCGGAAGCCTGAAGCAATCAGGCCGTGGCGAAGCCGCCCGGCACGAATGGCCGGGGCGTGACCGGGAGGGGTGTGCGCCGGTCGGGAAGGTACGGTTGATATTCCGGAATCATACACCGCAGGCGCAGCTTGATTTCTTCCGGAGAGAGAGAGGGGAGGCAGTGGCGCAGATCAGAGAGCGCCGTTTCGAGCGCGGGCGCGGCGAGCATCGGGCGCGGCGAGACGAAGCGGAGAATCTTCGGGTGCGGCGTCGGGGCGGTGTTTTCGCCGTTCGCGCAGAGTTCTTCGTAGAGCTTCTCCCCGGGGCGCAGGCCGACAAATTCCAGCTCGATGTCCACCCCCGGGGTCAGTCCGCTCAGGCGGATCATCTCCCTGGCGAGATCGAGAATTTTGACCGCCTTGCCCATGTCGAGGACGAAGATTTCCCCGCCCTCGCCTTGCGCGCCGCTCTGGAGGACCAGGCTGACCGCCTCCGGGATCGTCATGAAATAGCGCGTGATTTCCGGGTGGGTGATCCGCACCGGGCCGCCCGTGGCGATCTGTTTGGTGAACGTCGGGATTACGCTCCCGGAAGAGCCGAGCACATTGCCGAAACGAACGCCCATGAACCGGGTGCCACCGCCCCCCGGTGCGGCGGCGTGGAGCGACTGCACGAACATCTCCGCGAGCCGCTTTGTCGCGCCCATGACGTTGGTCGGGTTGATCGCCTTGTCCGTGGAGATAAGCACGAAACGCTCCGCGCCGTACCGCACGGCAAGGCGGGCGATCCGCTCCGTACCGAAGACGTTGTTCTTGATCGCCTCGCCCGGGTGGCTCTCCATCATCGGGACGTGCTTGTGCGCGGCGGCATGGAAAACGAGATGCGGGCGGTGGTGTTTGAAGAGCGATTCCATCCGCTCTTCGTCGAGCACGTCGGCGATGCACGGCGTGATGAAGTCGGTCGTGCCCGTCGGGCAAGTGCCGAGAAGCTCCTGCTCGATCTGGAAGAGGTGCGCCTCGGAACGCTCGGCCATCAGGAGCCGCGCGGGGTGGAACCGGGCGATCTGTTTGCAAAGTTCGCCGCCGATGCTTCCCCCCGCGCCGGTGACGAGGACGACCTTGCCACGCAGGAGAGCGCAGAGGTTTTCCGCGTCGAGGCGGACAGGATCGCGGCCAAGAAGATCCTCGATTTCCACGGGGCGGAGCTGGTTGACATGCACGGCTCCCGTCGCAAGCTGGCTGAGCGAAGGAACGGTGCGGAAACCGAGCCCCGCCTGCCGGAGAATCGCGACGATCTCCTTTTTTCGGCGCGCCGGGGCTGAGGGCATGGCGATGATCGCCTCGTCGAGCTCCGGCGGCGCCGCAACGCGCCACGGCGCGCGCCCGAGCATCCGGCGAAACCACGACGCCGGAGAGGGGAGTGGCAGCGGCCCCGGCTCCCGGTCCGCGAGCATCTCCGGCGGCCCGGCCACGGGAATGCCGTGCACGCACGAGCACCAGAAATGCCGGTCGTCGTCGAAGAAGGCCACGGGGCGCAGGCCGAGATGCGGCTTCGCAAGCAGTTCGAGCGCCAGCTTGCCCCCGGCATCCCCGGCCCCGATGATGCCGACGCGCCGTAACGGGGCGCGCGTTTCCCCATCCGCCGCGCGCACCCACTGCCAGGCGAGCCGCATCGAAAGCCGCCACCCGCCCAGGAGGACCAGGGCCAGAAGAAAATCGGCGATGGCGACGCTGCGCGGCGGAACAAAAAAGACATCGTTGGGCGTCCGCGCGAAGAAGACCACGGCGAGGCTGGAGGCGAGCGCCGAGAAGAGCCGCCGGAAATCGGGAGTGCCGAAGGCGATCAGGCTCCCCGAGATTTGCCCGAACGCCAGCAGCAGCCCAAGCTGGAGCGAGACGACCCAGGCGGCGGAGAGGACGAGCTGATCGCGGTACGCCGCAGGAATGGCAAATTCAAACCGCAGCAGGTAGGCCGCCCAGAGGCTCAGGACCAGCCCCGCCGCATAGCCGAGCGGCAGCAGGACGCCGCGAAACGCCAGCAGCTTGCGGACGCGTTGTTTCACCGGCGGCCTCCTTCCGGCAGATTTCTTCCGTGATCGGCGTTCATCCTGAAAGCGATGGATCGAAATTCCCAACCGCTGAAAATTGTGAAAATCAGCTCCCTGTCACCCTGTCCTCAGTGCGGAATTTTCTTAATAAATCCCTTTCCTCATTCCCCTTGTGAACCGTTGCATCGGGGGAAACGATGCGGCTGGACGCCGCCTGCGGGAACACGCCCCTTCGCCGTTCCCGCAAAGGCGGATCGCAGGCAGGTCATTGCCCTGTATGCCAGGTATATTCAGGCCCGGATGGCGGGGTGTGGACCTTTCGCTTCCTGTGGAATAACCGGGTGAAGAGGCGGTTGTTCCCCTAAAAAACCTTTATTTTTCGACCAGGATTTTTTTCAGAATCGAAAATGTTCCCAGTCGATTTTATTATAAGAAAGATAACCTGTTCATCACGCCGGGATGCGCGGGCGTTCCGGCGTGGCGGCGCTCGCTTTCATCTCCCGCGCGCGCAGCCAGGCGAAGATCACGGGGGTGACGATCAGCACATGGAGCAGGCTGCTCACGCAGCCACCCACGACCGGCGTGGCCAGCGGCTGCATGACTTCGCTCCCCGTCCGCTCCATCCAGAAGACCGGCAGCAGGCTTGCAAGCGTGGTCGCGACGGTCATCACTTTCGGGCGAAGCCGGAGCCGCGCGCCATCCTTGATCGCCGCGATCAAATCATCCCGGTTGAAGGCGGCTCCGCGCTCCCGCCTGCGCCGGTCCAGGCTCTCTTCCAGGTAGACGATCATCACCACGCTCGTCTGGATCGCGATGCCGAACAAGGCGATGTAGCCGACTCCGACCGCCGCCGTGAACGGAAAGCCGAGGAGGTATTGCAAAAACACGCTTCCGCTCAAGGCGAAGGGGACGGCAAGAATCGCATGCGCCGCTTCTGCCGCCGATCCATAGACGAGGCAGAGCAGCGCGAAGATGACGAGGAGGGCCGCCGGGACGATCACCCGCATTGTGCGCGCGAAGGCGATCTGGTTTTCATATTCGCCGCTGTATTCAACAGTCATGCCGGGCGGAAGATGCGGCGTGATTTCGGCGGCGATTCGCCGCTTGACCTCCGCCACAAACCCGCCGAGGTCGCGCCCGGCGACGTTGGCCTGCACATAGACCCGCAGGCGTCCGTTTTCGCTCGCGATCTCGCTCGGGCCGATCGTGCGCCGGATGTCGGCAAGCTGCCCGAGCGGCACGGCTCCAGCCCTTCCCGGAGCGCCCTCCGCGCCCGCCGGGGGGAGCGGCACCAGCAGGTCGCCAACCCGCGTCAAGTCGTCGCGTTCGCCGCGCTGGAGCCGAAGCTGCACGGCGTACCGCTGGCGGCCTTCGATCATGGTGGTGACGGGGGCGCCCCCCAGCCCGGTCGCCGCGACATCGAGCACGTCTTGCATGGAAAGACCGTAGCGGGCCAGGACTTCGCGGCGCGGCTCGATCTCCAGATACGGTTTCCCCAAGGTCCGCGAGGCGGTCACGCCGGTCGCCCCGGGGATGGTGCGGACCAGGCGTTCGATCTCAAAGGCTTTCGTCTGCAACGCCTGGAGATTGTCCCCGAAGAGCTTGATGCCGAGCTGCGCGCGAATGCCCGTGGAGATCATCAGGATGCGGTTTTCAATCGGCTGCAAAAAGCCGCCCGGCACAAAACCGGGTACTTGCGCAAGCGCCGCGCTCATCTCCTCCTTGAGCCGGGCGAGCGTCATCCCCGGCCTCCATTTTTCCTTGGGCCGGAGCGTGATCGTCGTTTCGATCATCTCCACCGGGGCGGGGTCGGTGGCGGTCTCCGCCCGGCCCAGTTTTCCCACGGCAAGCTCGACTTCCGGGAACCGGGAGAGCACCTCGTCCTGCCACGCCATCACCCGCCGGATTTCACCCAGCGCCGTGGTGGGAGAGAGCACCGGCATGAAGAGGAGGCTCCCCTCGTTGAGTTTCGGCATGTGTTCCGAGCCGATCCCGGCGAAAAGCCTCTGGATCGGCGGCGGCGCGCCGAGCCGCTCAAGGCGTTTGAGCACCGGCGACGGCAATCCCCAGAACATCGCTTGCGAAAGCGCGAGCAGAAGCCCCGCTCCCCCGAGAACCTGGCCCGGGTGGCGCAGCGACCAGTCGAGCGTCGGTTCGTAAATCCGCAGCAGCGCCTTCATCACCACATTGCGCTCCTCGCGCGGGAACGGGCCGCGGACGAGCAGGCTGCAAAGCACCGGCACGACGCTGAGTGCCAGGGCGGTCGAGCCAACCAGCGCGAAGGTCTTCGTGAAGGCGAGCGGATGGAAGAGCTTGCCATCCTGCCCCTGGAGCGCGAACACCGGCAGGAAGGAGAGAAGGATGATCGCCATCGCAAAAAAGAGCGGACGCCCGACCTGCTTGGAGGCTGTCCGCGTGCAGGCGAGCGTTTCGGCGGGGGTGAGGCGGCGGCCGAGCCGTTCCTCGGCCAGTTCGCAATGGCGCAGGACGTTTTCGGTCATGACGATCCCCGCGTCCACGAGCACGCCGATGGCGATCACCAGCCCGGAGAGGCTCATGATGTTCGAGGAGATGCCGAACCAGTCCATGAGCAGAAAGGAGACGAGCAGGCTCGCGGGCAGGGGGAAGGTGACGATGAGGATCGAGCGGAAATGGAAGAGGAAGACGATATGAGCGAGGATGACCAGGGCGATCTCCTCCATGAGCGCGTGCCGGAGGGTATCGAGCGTGCGGTCGATCAATCCGCTGCGGTCGTAGAATGGCTTGATCTCGATGCCGGGCGGGAGCGCCTTCTGGATTTCCGAGACGCGGGCCTTGAGCGCGCGCAGCACCGCCCGCGCGTTCTCCCCGGAGCGCATCACCACTGTGCCGCCGACGGTTTCGCGGCCGTTGACATCGAGCGCGCCGCGCCGGAACGCCCCGCCGGTTTCCACGCGCGCGACATCGCGCAGCATCACCGGCGAGCCGTCGCGCACGGCGAGGACGACCGATTCGAGATCGGCGGCCCCGCGCGCGAGACCAAGACCCCGGACGACAAATTCCTGCCCGTTCTCCTCCATCGTCTTGCCGCCCACGTTGAGATTGGCGCGGCGCAGCGCCTCGGCTACATCGGGGAGGGAGAGGCCCCGGTCGCGCAGCTTCGCGGAGGAGACTTCCACCTGGATCTCCTTCACGAAGCCGCCGATGCCGCCGACCTCCGCCACGCCGGGAACGGCGTTGAGCTGGTAGCGGATGAACCAGTCCTGAATGCCGCGCAGGGTGGCGAGATCGTACCCTTGCCGGGTTCCCCTTCCGTCCGGAGCGACCGGGAGCCGCGCCGGATCGACCTCCAGGTAATACTGGTAGATCCACCCGAGGCCGGTGGCATCGGGGCCGAGCCTTGGCGTCACCCCTTCGGGGAGCGCGTCGCCGAGCTGGTTGAGCCGCTCCAGGACGCGCTCGCGTGCGAAGTAGAGGCCCACATCGTCGCGGAAGATCACCGTGACGAGCGAGAAGCCGAACGCGCTCGATGCCCGCACCGTCTTGACCCCCGCCAGCCCCTGGAGATTCGTTGTCAGCGGGTACGTTACCTGATCCTCCACCTCCTGCGGCGAGCGCCCCGGCCAGTCGGCGGAGACGATGACCTGGTTTTCCGTCAAGTCCGGCAAGGCATCGACCGGGGTGCGCCAGAGCGCGCGCACGCCGAGCGCCACCAGCGCCAGGCTCAGGCAGAGCACCAGGAAGCGGTTGCGCAGCGAGGCGTCGATGAGCCAGTGAATCATGGGATTATGGAATGCCCCCCGGATCGGCTTCGAAATCCTCCCGGCACATCTTGCAGCAAAGCCGGACCTCGCGCCCTTCGTGGTGGAAGACGAACGGCTCCCCCATCGAGCCGAGTTCCTCGTGCGAGACGGGGCAAAGCTCCGGCGCGGGCGTGCCTGCGCTTGCGGTTCCGGGCTTCGGCGCCGGCGGGCGCTTTTCGCGCGTGAGCTCGAGCGGCTCCTCCAGCGCCGCCTGGCCATCGAGCAGCACGCCTCCCCGGACGACAACCTTCTGCCCCTCCTCCAGACCGGCGAGCACCTCGACGCGCTGGTCCCCCCGCCGCCCGAGGACGACCGGGGTGCGCCGGTAGACGCCGTGGCCTTCGTCCACAAAGACGCGCGGCTGCCCGCCGGGCCAGAGCACCGCCGTGCGCGGGATCGTCAACGCCTCGGCGCGGGTGCCCCGGACGGTTCCCTCCGCGAAGAGCCGGTGCAGGAAAAGACGCCGGGGGTGCGGACGGGCCGCTCCCTCTTCGCCCGCCGGGGCTGGTGCCAGGGCCTGTGCCGAGTTCGGGAGGAGCGGATTTTCCAGCTCCACCCGGACGCGCGCCGTGCGGGTGGCGGCGTCGAGGTTCGGGTCGATGAAGGTGATCGGGGCGGTGAAGACGCGGCCCGGGTGCGACGGCGTGCGGATCTCGACTTTCTGCCCCGGCTGGAGCCACGGCAGGTCGCGTTCATAGGCGTCAAAGACGAACCACATTTTGCGGAAATCGGCGATCTCCAGCAACGTCTCGCCCTCGTTGACCCACTCCCCCTCCACCACCTTGCGCGCCACGACGGTGCCGCTCATCGGCGCGAGCAGCGGCACGGTCAGGCTCTCCGGGTCGCGTTCGGGCAGGGCGGCGATCTGTCCTTTTGTCAACCCGAGCTGGCGCAGCTTCCCGGCGGCGGCTTTCTTGAGCCCTCCTTCTCCTCGGGCGGCGAGGTAGTCCGAGATCGCGGCGAGCAGTTCGCGGCTGAAAATCTCGGCGACCGGCTCGCCCTCCGCGACTTCCACCCCCGAGGTGTTGACCAGGAGCCGGTCGAGGCGGCCACGAACCGGCGCGGCGAGAATCCGGTGGCGGGTCTGGTCGTCGTCGATGGTCCCGGCCACGCGCAGCGTCCGCACCAGGGGACGGCGCAAGACGGGGGCGCTGGCGATCCCGGCCACGCGCGGGCTTTCCCCCGGGAGCATGACCACCCCGCCGGAAGCGGTCGGCGCGCCCGGGTTGCCCTCGGTGGTCGGGGCGGTTTCGTAGATGGCAACGAGGTCCATCCCGCAGATCGTGCACTGGCCCGGGTGGTCGCTCCGAATCCACGGGTGCATCGGCGACTGGTAGTAAAGCGGTTTGCGCCCCGCGCGGGCGGCGGCGTCTTTTCCGGGCGCGCGAGGGGGCTCGCCCTCGCTCCGGCGGCCGAACTGCCACCCCCCGGCAGCAGCCAGAATGGCGACAACAGCAACAAAAAGGATGGGAAGAAATCGGCGCATGGAGGAATAGGCCGCCCCGGGAGGGTGTTTCTCCCGGGACGGCACGGCAAGGTGGCCCTGCTTACTTCTGCTTCTTCTTTGCGGCGTCGGTGACGATTTTCACGTACTTGGCCGGGTTCTTATCGAAGCGCTTCTTGCAATGCTTGCAGCAGAGCCAGATGTCGGTCTTCTCGTAGGTGATCTTGACGGGGGCCATGTCGTCGGAGCCGAGCAGTTCCCCGGAAACCGGGCAGGTCTTCAAGGGATAATCTTTCGGCACGGCGGCGGTGAGATCCCCCGCATGGGCGAAACTGCCCGCGAGAAGGAGCGAAACGGTGAGAGTCAGAATGGTTTTCATAGAGATGATGGAGTCTGGTTTGGTATTTTTTGGTTTGGTTTGGTTTTGATGAGAGGTTTGAGAGGTTTGAGAGGTTTGATGAACCCTGCCGGAGCCTTCCGCGCCGGGAATGCAAATCCCGGGCGTGAAGAACGCAGGCGGACGGGGAGGGTAGCGGCCCTCCGCGCCTGCCAGAGAGGCAACATGGGTGCGAGGCCGACCAGCGCGGGGGCATTCCCCGCGCGGGAGATGAAAGCGAGCCTTCGAGGAGGCTCTTTAGGCCCTTTCAGGCGGAGCGTGCGCGCGCAGGGCGTTTTGGAGAACCGTTTCCGCAAACGTCGCCGCTCGCGGCGGCGGCCCGGTTTCCGGCGAAGGCGCTTCGAAATCGGGAAGCGGGCCGTCGAGAATCGCCCCGTGCATCCACGGCGGCAGAACGGCAAAAACAGAAGAGGAGACGGGAGCCAGCTTCACCCCGTCGGGAGTGGAAACCTGGAGAGACTTGCAGCACGGAATGTCCGGCCCGGCGGGCGAATCCCCCCGTGGTTGCGAGGAGGCGTGCGATCCTGCCGCATCGCCGGAGGCGGAGCGATCCGCCTGGCAGCAGCGGTGTTCCATTTGCGCGGCAAGGTGCGGGTTATCGAGCAGGCTCGCCAGGGCGCAATGGTTGGAGAGCGCGAGCCACGCCGCGAGCACCAGCGCGGTCGTCGCGCCCCGGAATGCCTGCCGGGAAAGACGAGAGAGAAGCACAAAGAGGGCTGCCAATTCCCGGCCCCTGCGGGCGTCGGACTGGATTTTGCTGGGTGCTCGGTTGCGCACGGGGCGAAAGGATAACCGCGAATCCCGCTCTCCTCAAGCGGAAAGGCGCGGCGGGTGGGCGAACCCGGCCCGCGCGGCCTTTCCGCTTGGCGGGAGTTTATACCAAATCTTTTCAATAATGAGACGCTCTGGCTTGGTCTTTTTGAGCCAGGCGGCGTTGTCAGGCAGGGTCGTTATCACAGATAGCGCCCCTGCCTTCCGCCTTGCCTAGCTCAAAAATCCCGGCGCCATAGCATCTCCTTCTTTCGAAGATTTGGTATTATAACAGCCCGAGCGATCGCAGCAGCAGCGTGTCGATCCGCCCGGTGACCGGCAGCCCCCGGTCCACCTGGTAGCTGCGGATGGCGGCGCGGCTGCGCGGGCCGATGTCGCCGTCGATCGCGCCACCGTAGTAACCGCGCCGCGCCAGCGCACGCTGCACGTCCACGCCGACTGAAACCCTATAAACGGGTTGCTGCACGATCACCGGACGCGGGGCGACATACACCGGGCCAGGGGCAACATAAACCGGGGGGGGCGCGGGCCGATGGAAAAGGCTTCCGGTGATGAAATTCAACGAGAATCGCGGTTTCTTGTCGTAGCGGTCATCATGGCGATCGTGCCGATCATGCCTTTCGTGGCGGTCATCATG
>CAZYVL010000004.1:39618-50835 GCA_964651005.1 uncultured Chthoniobacteraceae bacterium
ATCATGGCGATCATGACGGTCCCGACCCCGGTCATCGGCGTGGGAAGGAAGGGCGGTTGCGGCGCTCAGGACGGCCGCGACCAGGGCGGTTGCAAACAGGTTTGTTTTCATGGGTATGGGTATTGAGGGAAGAAGCGGGTTTGGGAGCTTCAGGCGACCCTCCACCCCGGAAGAGCGGAGGACCGCCAAAGACTGACAGGTTGGGCCGTGGACCCTGGAAAGCAAACCGCCTTTTAAGCGCGGGAGCGGCCGAGGTCAGATCAGCTTGAGGGAGCGAAGCAGATTGCCGTCGATCCGGCCGGTTACAGGCAGGTTGCGATCCACCTGATAGGCGCGAATCGCCGCCCGGGTGCGGGAGCCGACCACGCCGTCGATCTCCGCGCCGTAGTAGCCTTTGCTGGCGAGCGCGGCCTGCACGTCGCGCTCCAGCGAGCGCCGCTGTTCCCGCTCCACGTAGACCGTCCTCGGCTGCGTGTAGATCACCGTCGGCGGGGCGTAGAAGGGATGGTAAAACGGATCGCCGAAGTAGGAGTGAGGATAATACCCTCCTGAATAGAAGCCGAAGCTGACGCTGGGCCGGAAGTGATGGGAATGGGAATCATGCCGGGAGTGGCGATGGTGATCGCGCGCGAGAGCCGGCAAGGCGCACAGGCCCGAGAAAACAAGCCCGATGGAAAGGGAGCGGAACATCGTCGTCATAATCTGCGGTATTGGACGCGACAAAGGTGCCAGACATTCAATGCCGGCCAAAGATTTTTTCCAAAATCGCAGCGGCTCCTATTTCCCGGGCAAGGAAATCCCGCGCAGCTTTTTGTAAAGGCTCACCGCGTGCGAATCGGTCATGCCGGAAACGAAGTCGGTCATCCGCTGCAACCGCGTGTAAGGGTGCGCGTCGGGCTCTCCGCCCGGGCCGATGAATGGCTCCGGCACGATGCGCAGCAGTGTGCGCGTCCGGGGTGAGGGTTTGCCGCAGGCGCAATAATCCTCGACCGCGCTCACGAAAAGATCGAGCAGCCCGCCGATCACCTCGAAGCCCGCCGCCTCGATCTCCGCCTTGCGCGGGCTGGCGTAGATTGTCTCCCAGGAGTGCTGTACGATCTCTTCCATCGCCGCCGCCATCGGCGTGCAGTCGATCAGCGGCTCGTCGAACTCCCCCGCCAGCAACGCCTCCTGCCGGTCGCGGAAGGCGGCCCGGACTTGATCCACGGCGCTGCCGATCGCCTGAGCGCGTAAGAACTCGATGCGCTCCTTCTCCGCGTGCATCCCCTGCGCGCGCTCCAGGTCGCGCGAGGAGCCGATCACCTCCACGAACGCGTCGCGCACCTTTTCGTAAGGGAGCAGGCCGAGCCGCACGCCATCCTCGAAGTCCACGAGCCGGTAGCAGATGTCGTCCGCCGCCTCTACGATGAAGGCGAGCGGATGGCGGCACCAACGCCCCGCCCCGCGCGGCAGAAGCCCCGTCCGGTCGGCAACTTCGGCGAAGAGGTCCGCCTCGGAGCAAAAGAACGAGAACTTCTTCCCGCTCGCCCCCTTCTCCCCCGGCGGGAGCGGCGTGCCGGAGGCCAGCGGGTACTTGGCGAACGCGCCGAGCGTGGCGCAGGTCAACTGCAAGCCGCCCGGGTTATCGGGCATCTCCAGGCGCGTGAGCACGCGGAAACCTTGCGCGTTGCCTTCGAAGCGGGCGAAATCCGCCGCCTCTTCCGGAGAGAGATGGTCGCGAAAAAAAGCAGCATGCGGGGAGGTCAGGAACCAGTGTCGGATCGCGTCCTCGCCGGAGTGGCCGAAGGGCGGGTTGCCGACATCGTGCGCCAGGCATGCCGCCGCCACGATGGCCCCCACGTCCGAGGGGTGGAACCCCTCCGGGCAGGCGGCGAGGTCGGCCCCGATGGCGGTCCCGAGCGAGCGCCCGACGCAGGCCGCCTCCAGGCTGTGCGTGAGCCGGGTGCGCACATAGTCGCTCTCCGCCAGCGGCACCACCTGGGTTTTGTCCTGCATCCGGCGGAACGCCGAGGAGAAGACCATCCGGTCGTAATCCCGCTGGAAGGGGGAACGCTGCGGCTGCGGCGTCTCCAGCCGGGAGCGCCCCAGCCGGACTGGCGAAAGGAGTTTGTCCCACTGCATCATCGCCCGCAGCTTGCCCGGCATTGCGGCGGGGGAAAAGCGGAAAGCGCCAGCCCTTGGCGCCCCTTTCTCCTTTTGCCGTTGGGCTCCTCCAGCAGCGGAAGCACCGCCTCCATCTCCCGGGGGGTAAAGATTTCACTCTTCCGCGCCACGCCTCCCTCCGCCTCCGCATAGGCCGCCGCCTGGAGCCGGATGAGTTTCGCCAGCGCGGCGGCCTGGCGGGAGGTGAGCCACAGGGGGAAAGGGGACAAAGGCGATTTTGTTGCCGGTTGTTTCGTCATGGGCGGGAGACTACCCCGGGCCACGCGCGCTCCCCCGGCATCCCGCCGCCGCGTGCCGAACGGCGCGCCCGCCGCGCCGACCGGGGCGCTTCGCGCGCCGAAAAATCGCGGACGATTGTTCTCGCCGCATTTGTGTGGTCTGGTCCCCACCTCCGTGCGCGCAATCAGGGCGCTCACTGCGCGGCGGGGTCTTTGAGCGAAGCGCGCGGGTGCGCCGCCATCCACTCCATTAGCCACTCAGGCCGGGATTTGCCGAAGGGGAACCGTGCGCCGTACTCCTTGGCAGCGGAGATGGCATCGCGGGAGTAGCCGGTGATCGCGGAAAGTTCTTCGATGGTGAAAGTCCACCAAGGGTTTTCCTTGGCCATGATAAGAAGTTGTTGCCCGTCTGGATTCATCGGGGCATCGCTTTTTCCGCCTGGCCGCTGCCGGGGAGGAAAAAGGGGGTGGGGGCGGCATTCCCGGTCGCGGAGAGGGGCGCTCTCCGGCCTTGGGGAACGCGGCGCGCGCGTTTCTTCTTTCATCGGTACACTTCCTTGTTGGGATGAGGGCTCGAGGGATCGCGGGAAAGGGGATCGGGATCGCGCGGGGGGCGCTTCCCCGGACTCCTTCCCGGGGTGATCCATCGAGATTACCCCCGTTTCACCCCCCGGGTTTCCCCTTGAGGTGCATTGGGGAAACTCCGCCCGCGGTTGGGGAATTTTGGGGCGTCGGGAGAGTTGACGCCCCGCTGCTCGGGCAGCTCTCCCCGCGCTTTCATCCCGCGCAAGGTCTTCCGGTCCACCCCCCGGAGCTTCGCTTCCTCCTGCTGCGAGAGAACGGCATACGGATTGATTAACTTGACGAGCAACAGGCCGATCTGCTCGTCGCTCAAATGATTGTGAATAATCTCCAACACCCGTGCATTGATGCGTGGCCGGAGGATCTCGAAGAGTTCCTGGGTCATGTTACCGGGATTTCTTAAAAAAATTGCGGTTTGCCTGTCATGAAAGACGGGGGTGGATCATCGAAGGCCCAGCAGACAGGAGATGGCAGACAAGGCGGCACCCGAGAACCGATCCAGCCTCCCAAGGCCCCCCGAGTTTAGCTTATAAACCGGGCGTTACCAAGCACTTAGAAGCCGTGAAATACGCCGCGAAACGCGGGCGACGGCTTCTTTTTGGCGCGATTCCGACAGCCCGCAGGCGTGGAAAAACGGCTAGGCATTCCGCTTCCGCGTGGGCCTTTTGCGTCGCTCGAACGCCTGGCGCGCCAGTGCGTCAAGATCGAGGCCGATCGGGTTACCCGCCTCGTCGAGCGAGAAGTGCATCTTTTCCGCCAACGCTTCGAGAATGCAGCGCGTCATCGTCCGGTCGCTGACCTTCGCCATGATCCCGAGGGCCGTGTAAATATCCTTGTGCATCCAGAAGGAGGCGAGGGCTTTGTTGGGATCGCGCGAGCCGGGCATGGAATAAAGAGGGCGTTTTTCGAGATTTCCGGTGAATTACACCAAACCAGGGTGGAAAATCAACAAGAAGCGGTGAAAAAAGCGGCGAAAAAGGGGGGGGGCGTGTCGCGGGCTCTTTTCCTGCGGTTTCTTCCGGTTGCGAGTTGTCAAGCGGCGCGGACGCTGCGAGGCTTTGCCAAAAATGGAAACCATCACCCTGGAACAGGTTCGGCAATTCTTCGCGGAGCTGCGCTCCGATACCCAGTGGAACCTCGATGAGGCGCTGCTTTGGGGCTACTTTTTCCTTTCACCCGATCCCGACCGGCTGATGGCCGCAGGCGGGGCGCTGGCTGACCTCGGCTACACGATCGTCGGCGTGTTTGACGACTCCGAGCGGCCCGAACTGCACATCCTCCAGATCGAACGCGCGGAGGCGCACACCCCGGAGACGCTGCACGCCCGGTGCGCGGAGTTCGACGCATTCGCCGCCGACTACGGGCTCGATTCCTTCGACGGGATCGACGCCGCCCCGGTTGCCGAAGAGCCGGAGCCTGCCGGGGAAGAGGAGGAAGAAGAAGAAGGGGACTTGGAGAACCCGAAACTCATCGCAGCCATCGAGGCGGCCCTGAGCGACGATTCCGAAGCCGCCCAGGAGGCGCTGACGGCACGGCTCCAGGAGGCGCTCTATCTGCTCCCCGTTGACGGAGAGATGCTCGATGAGGAGCAGGAGGTGTTCGAAGCGATCCTTTGCACCGACGAGCAGGGGAACGACTACATGCCGCTCTTTACCAGCGTGGCCGCGCTGCGGCGCTGGACGAAAACGCCGATTTCCGCCGTCGGCATCGACGCTGCCGAAGCCTGGAGGCAGGTGCTCGAAGTTCCCGGGAGCAAAGGCGCGATCATCGACCCGGAGGGGCACGCGCTGCGGATTCCGCGCGAACGGGTGGAGGCGCTCCTGGCCGCTCTGGAAGAGGGCGAACACTGACGCCGCTCCCGTTTCCCCATGCCTGAGAGCACCCCCTTTCCCCCGTTTCCTCCCAAGCCCGAGGCGGGATACCGCGTCCTCCACACGGCGGACTGGCATCTCGGCAAGCTGCTCGGCACGCTGGAGCGCGAGCCGGAGCAGAGGCGCTTTCTCGCCTGGCTGGAGGAGGCCGTGGTGGAGACCGGGGCGGATGTCCTGGTCATCGCGGGGGATGTTTTCGACACTGCCACCCCGCCGCAGTCGGCGGTGCGGCTTTATTTCGACTTTCTCGCCGCGCTGCACGCCCGCTCCCGCTGCCAGGTGGTGGTGACGGCGGGCAACCACGACTCTCCCGCGCACCTCGAAGCGGCGCGCGGGCTTCTCGGGGCGGTCGGGGTGCATGTCCTCGCGGCGCTCCCCAGGACGGCGGAGGGGGGCTTCGACGCCCGCGCGGCGCTCCTGCCGCTCCCTTCGCCCGCCGCGCCGCGTCTGGTCATCGCCGCGCTCCCTTTCCTGCGTGAGCGCGATCTTCGCACGGGCCACTTCGGCCAGGAGGAGGAGACGATCCGCCGGGAGCTGCGGGAGGGGATCGCCGCCCGCTACCGGGAAGCTGCCGAAGCCGCCGCCTGCTGGGGCAGGGAGGTTCCCGTGCTCGCCACGGGCCATCTCACCGCGCTCGGGAGCGCCACCTCGGAGAGCGAACGGGAGATCCATGTCGGCGGGCTGGGCGCGGTCGGCGTGGAAGCGTTCCCGGAGAGCTTCGCCTACGTCGCGCTGGGCCACCTGCACAGACCGCAAGCGGTCGGCGGCAGGGAGAACGTGCGCTACAGCGGGTCGCCCCTCGCCCTGAGCTTTGGCGAGGTGTCGGATGTTAAGGAGGTGCGCCTGCTCGATTTTCACGGCGCGCATCTGGTCGCCAACGTACCGCTGTCAATTCCCGCGCCGCGCGCCCTGCTCCGGCTGGAAACGCCCTATGCCCGGCTGCGGGAGAGCCTGTTGGCATTTGAGCCGCCGCAGAGCGAACTCGAACCGTGGGTGGAAGTCATCGTCACAGGCGCGGGCGGCCGCCCCGGCCTCTTCGAAGAGGTTTGCGCAGCCGCCAAGGAGATGAAGGAGCTGGAAGGGCGGCAGGGACGGGAGCGGCGTTTCCAGATCATCCGCGTGCTGGCGCAGGCGTCGCCTGCCTCCCCCGATTCGCCCGTGCCGGGCGACGAGGCCGCCGATCACGAGGCGGAAGCGCTCCTTTCCGATCCCCGGGCGGTGTTTCTCCGCCGCCTTGAACGGGAGCCTCCAGAGGCGTTTCCGCCTTCCGGGCGGGAAACGCTCGTCACGGCCTTCGACGAGCTCTGCACGCTGCTCGAAGAACGGCGGCGGGAGATGCCGTAGGAGCGCCTTTCAAGTGTCTGGAATCTGGACTCTCTGAAGGGGGGGCTACAGCGCCGCGACAATTGCCTCGCCCATCTCGGCGGTGCCGACGCGGCGGGTTCCCTCGGTGTGGATGTCGCCGGTGCGCAACCCCTGGTCGATCACCGCGCGGACGGCGGCGTCGATGGCGTTGGCGGCTTCGCTCTCGCTGAAGGAGTACCGGAGCATCATCGCCACGGAAAGAATCTGCGCGATCGGGTTGGCGATCCCCTTGCCCGCGATGTCGGGCGCGGTGCCGCCGCTCGGCTCGTACATGCCGAAGCGGCCAATGGGCGTCTCCTTGACGCCGAGGCTCGCGCTCGGGAGCATCCCGAGCGATCCGGCGATCATCGCCATCTCGTCGCTCAGGATGTCGCCGAAGAGGTTCTCCGCCAGGACGACATCGAAGCGGCGCGGGTTGCGGATGAGCTGCATCGCGGCGTTATCGACGTAGAGGTGATCGACCGCGACATCCGGGTACTCTTTGGCGACTTCGTTGACGGTCTGCCGCCAGAGGACGCCGTTCTCCAGCACGTTGGCCTTGTCGATGGAGGTCAGCCGTTTGTCGCGCTCCAGCGCGGCGCGGAAGGCGACGTGGGCGATCCGCACGATCTCGCTTTTGCGGTAGACCATCGTATCGACGGCCACCGGCTCGCCGTTTTCCTCGCGGCGGAACTTCGGCTGGCCGAAGTAGAGGCCGCCGGTCAGCTCGCGCACGCAGAGGACGTTGAAGCCGCCCGCGACGATCGACTCCTTGACCGGCGAGGCGTGTGTAAGCGCGGGAAAGCAGAGCGCGGGGCGGAGATTGGCGAAAAGCCCGAAGTGCTTGCGCAGCGGGAGCAGCGCGGCGCGCTCGGGCTGCTGGTCGGGCGGGAGTGTTTCCCATTTCGGGCCGCCGACGGAGCCGAAGAGGATGGCGTCCGCTTCCTCGCACCCTTTGAGCGTGGCGGGGGGAAGGGCGTGGCCGTCGTGGTCGATGGCGATCCCCCCGACCCGGTACTCGCGGGCGGAATATTGAAATCCGAATTTCTGGCTGGCGGCCTCCAGGATTCGAAGACCCTGGACCATCACTTCCGGGCCGATCCCGTCTCCCGACAGGACGGCCATTTTATAATGCTTCATCAAATCTTCTTATCGGTGGCCACGAGCACCCGGCACCACGGGAACCCTCTGGGGCTTTTGGACGCTGTGGAGCGTCGCCGGAGTCGGCGGGACGCCCGGCTTCGGGTAGTCGGAGACGTTCTGGCGGTTGCTCGTCGGCACGATCCGCACCGCGCCGCGCGCGTTGTTGCGCCAGCCGTTCGGGTCGGCATATTCCTCGCCGCTGTGCTTGAGGCCGGAAACCTGGTCCTCCAGCCCCGTGCCGTACCCTTGCTTGATGATCGTCGGGGTGACGAAGACGAGCAGGTTCCGCTTCGTGCGGTCGTTCTGGCGCTCCTGGAAGACGTAGCCGAGGATCGGGATGTCTCCCAAAAACGGCACCTTGCTGCGGGCCTTGCTCGATTCGTCCTGGAGCAGGCCGCCGATGGCGAGCGTGTCGCCGCTCTTGATGACCACCGTGGAGTTGAGCTTGCGCTGGTCGATGACCGGGCTCGTCACGCTCGCCCCGGCGAGGAGGAACACCTCGTCGCGCACCTTGTTGCTGATCTCCGGCTGCACCTGCATCGTGATGAAGTTATCCTTGTTGATCGTCGGCTTCACCGTGAGCGTGTTGCCGTAGAACTTGTCCTCGAACCCGCCGAAGACGGCGGTGGCGGTCTGCTCGTTGAAGTTGAGCTGCGGCACCGGCTGGTTGCGGATGATCTCGATTTTCGCTTCGAGGTTGTTCGCGGTGACGACACGCGGATTGGCGAGGAACTCGGCGTCGGAGTCCTCGTTCATCAGCCGCAGGGTGGCCGACATCTGCGGGGCGGAGAGGATGGCGAACTGGCCGTAGAGAGTGCGCAGCGCCTGCTGGCCGGTGCCGTGGAAGAGAAGGTCGCCAAGCACGGCGCCGGTGGCGCCGGGGGTCTCGGTATCGACGGAGGCGGAGCGCAGGCCGCCGTAGCTGACGGTCTGCGGGGTGGTGTCGCCACCGACGACGCCCGCCCAGTTGATGCCGTAGTTCTGCTTCGGGTTGGCGTTCACTTCGACCAGCCTGGCCTCGATCATCACCTGCTGGGTGGGTTGATCGACGGAATCCAGGAACAGCTCGACGTTTTCGATGTTGGACTGGAAGTCGCGGTAGTAGATCGTGTTCGTCCGGGGGTCGAACTGCGGGGCGATGCCGCTCTGGATCTGCGACTTGAGAAGGGGGACGATCTTTTCCGCGGAGGCGTAGCTGAAGGTGTAGTGCCCGCTCCGGGTGGGCTCACGCTGTTTCTCGGCGGGGGTCTTGATGTAGTAGACGTTATCGATCTCGTCGATAATGAGCCCCTTGGCGGTGACGATCACCTTGATCGCGGCGAGCGGGGAGAGGTTCTCCAGCCGCATTGTGACGGTCCCCTGGATGAGATCGCTCACGACGAGGTTGATCGACGCCTGGCGGGCAAGAAGCCGGAGGACGGCCCCGATCTCTTCTCCCTGAAATTCATTGACCATGTGCGCGGAGTTGGCGGCCTCGGCGTACACCGGCTCTCCGGCGGAAGGGGCGACTACCGTGCCCGGAACTGCCGGGGCGGGGGAGGTGACGGGCGGCGCGATCGGCCCGGGCACTGCCGGGGCCGGGGCCGTGGCGGAATCGCCCGCGTTGCCCGCGTCTTCCGGGACGGAGACGGGGACCGGCGGCGTGATCGGCGCGGGTTCCTCGATCGAGGCGGGCTGCGCAGGTGGTTCCAGGGAAACGGGTGCTTCGATGGAAACCGGGGCTGGCTCCTGGGCACTCTGTGCGGTCAACGAGGCGGCCGAGAGGAGGGAGCAGAGAAAGACGGTTTGTTTCCGCATAGGTGTGGGAGCGTTTCGGAAATCGGGGGTCCGGGTGGCACGGGCGGCTGGAGGGCAACGCTCCGTGCAACGTGGGTCAGTGATTCCCTTAAAGGGCGTAAATAGCAGGAACCGATCCACCGCGTCCATGCGATTGTTGTTTTTATCGTTTCCCGAATCGCGCTCCTTTCTCTGATAGAGAACTTATCGGAGGGCTTTTTCGCCGTTTTTTCGCCCTGCTACGCCTGGCGGACAGCCTTGATAAAATCCCTCATTCTTGAGGCATCCTTTTTTCGCGAATGCGATTCCACGCCGCTGGCGACGTCCACCGCATAGGGGCGGACGGCCCGGATCGCCGCCGCGACATTCGCCGGAGAGAGGCCGCCGGAGAGGAACACCCGCAGGCGGGGATGTTCGCACACGAATTCCGCCGCGAGCGCGAGATCGACCTGCTGCCCCGTGCCGCCGAACGCCCCGGGGACAAAGGCGTCGAGCAGCACGGAGGGAGTCCCGAAGGTTTCGCAGGCGGCGAGCGCGCTCCGGTCCCGCGCGGCGAACGCCTTGATGAACCCGCCCGGCGCGATGCGGCGGCAGAACTCCGGCGTCTCGTCGCCGTGGAACTGGAGCAGGTCGATCCCCGGGAGGGCAAGAACGGCCCGTGCCTCCTCCGCCGTCGGGTTGACGAGCACCGCCACGCGGGCCACCGGCGCGGGGAGCTTCGCGATCCATTCCGAGGCGGCGCGGAGGTCGATATGGCGTTTGGACCCGGGAAAGCCGTTGAACCCGAGGGCGTCCGCTCCGGCATCAAGGGCGGCCTCGGCATCCTCGGGCGAGGTGATGCCGCAAATCTTGACGCGCACCCGCCCGGGGCATTCCGGGGCAAGAGCGGAAGCGGGAGCAGGAGCCTGAACGTGCGGGGATGGGTTATTCAATGACCCTCCCGCGTACCGTTTTCATCCCCGGGCGGTCGTTCGAGGTCTTGAGCATGTGGACGCGGCCATCGCCCCCCTTGAAAAAGGCGCTGAAAAGCCACGCCACGAAGCTGATGAGGAGCGACCCGATCACCGCCGAGAAGAAGCCCTCCACATGAAAGCCCGGGACGATGGAGCCGACCAGCCAGAGCGTAAGCGCATTGGCGACAAAGAAGAAGAGCCCCATCGTCAGCAGGATGAGCGGCAGGCTCAGCAACAGCAGCACGGGCCGGACGAAAGCGTTGAGGATGCCGAGCAGCAACCCCGCCTCCAGCAGCGGCCCGAGCGAATCCGCCCGGATGCCGACGCCGGGAACGTGGCTGACCACGAGCACCGCCAGGGTCGTCACGAGCCAGCGGGTGAAGAACGGCTTCATACCTCTTACTGTACCCGATCTCCGCCGCGAGCCAAGCCCGGCGTCGAACCGTGGGTTCCCCCTCCCCCTGCTCGGGTTGAACTCCGGAGGGAAAACCGTATGATCGGGGCCGTTGTGCTGGTTCTCCCAGGAGTCGGAGCGGGGGCGGACGAGACGACGCGGAAGGCGGATGGCGATGGCTTGCGGTCTTTCCGGGCGAAGGCGAAGGCGTGTTTTCGGACACGGCGCCGACCTTCCCCGGGGAACCCACGTCCGACCGACCGCGCCGGAGCGCGCCGCGCCCGACTCCGGCTTTTGGGGTTCCGGGGCGACGCCGCCCAAAAAGGATCGAATAAACCAAGAAATCCGGCGCAGCCGGAAGATCGGTGCTCTATGCCAAAAAAGACCTCATCCTCGCCCTCTCCGTCGCCCGCCTCCGGCGCGCGTCCGCTGAAATCCAAACCCGCGAAAACGCCCGCGCCGAAGCGGGCCGCCCGGCCAGCCACGACCAAGGGCGGCGCGGGCGGAAAACTCGCCGCCATTGCGTCCCCATCCCCGGCCCCGGCTGCGAAAGGGCGTTCCCCACGCGCCGCGACGGGAAAAGCGGCCTCCTCATCCGCCTCGAAACCGGTCTCTGCCCGGCGCGTCCCGGTCGCCCCGATACCGAACCGCGAGGAGATCGCCCGGCGCGCCTACTTCATTGCTGAACGCCGCCGCGCCGAAGGGCTTCCCGGCGGACCTGCCGAGGATTGGTATGCCGCCGAGCGCGAGCTGGCCAGGGAGAGCGGGAGCCG
>CAZYVL010000005.1:0-3838 GCA_964651005.1 uncultured Chthoniobacteraceae bacterium
CGAACCCTCGTATGCAGCTTGGGAAGCTGCCGTTCTACCATTGAACTACACCCGCGAAATGAAGGGCGCGCGGAAGACGCGGACCTTTCCCGCCAATCAGGAGTCGGGATTCGGAGGGGAACCTAGCGGGCCGACGCGCGAAGCGCCAGCAATTTTTCTCTCATGCCAAGCCCGCAGCCTACTTCCAGGACATCACCGGGTCGCCATTCTTGTTGTCGGGATTGCCGAGCGAGGCGGCGGCCACTCCGGTTTCGACATCCAAGTTGTTCGAGGCCGGGGTGATCCCGCTGGTCGTCACTTTCCCGTCGTAATTGGTGTCGATGAAGATCAGGTAGGTCCGCTTGTTGCCCTGCGCGTCCAGCCCCCACGGATCGTACCAGTCCCCGTCCTTGATCCCCGACTTCGGGTGGTTGAGATCCTTGGTGTTGGGCACGTTGAGGTATTGGATGCGGCGCGGGTTCAGGCCATCGGGATCGTCGAAGGTCGAGATGCACCGGAGCACGCTGATGACATCCGCGTTGCCGGTGTCGATGCCGTAGGTCGTGTCCTCGTCGGGATCGGCCACCGGGTACTTGCCGTACTCGGTGTAGTATTGGTTGATCCCGTTGACGATCTGCATCACGTCGTTTTTCGCGGAGACCTTCCACGCCTGGTTGCGCACCGCCGACAACGCCGGGAAGAGCAGCCCGGCCAGGACGGCAATGATCGCGATGACCACGAGAAGCTCGATCAGCGTAAACCCGGAGCCGCGCGGACTCTGCGCGGGAGAAGAGCGAACGCGGCGAAAGCAAGGGAGGACGGGGGGTGTTTTCATCGGGGGAATCTCCGCTCAAAAATACGCCTCCCCACCCGGAATGACAACGGCTTTCTCTTCGAATAGAATAAGGAAGCCGTGCCTGAAACCGGCCGCGCTGCTCAGGTGCGCTCTTTTACCCTACCCCTTTCTCATGACCGAGCCGCATCGACTCTCCACACGCGACGGGCTGGCGCTCCACTTCCGGTGGACGCCCGCCCGGCAGGCCAGTTCCGCCCCGCCGCTGGCCGGGGAAGGCCGCCCGGCAGTCCTCATCACCCACGGGCTGGGGGAACACTCTTCGCGCTACTGGCATGTGGAGGAACATCTTGCCGCCTGCGGGTTCGGCGTGGCGCTCTACGATCTGCGGGGGCATGGCCGCTCCGAAGGACGGCGGGGCGACGCCCCCGGTTTCCAGTCGTTCCTCGACGATCTCGATTGCGTCATCGCGGCGGTGCGCCAACGCCTTGGCCCCTCCCCCGGGCCGCTCTTTCTCTACGGGCACAGCCTGGGCGGGTTGATTACCCTCCGCTTTCTGCTGGAGCGGCCACGCTCCGGCGTGCGGGGGGCCATCGCCGCCTCCCCGTGGCTCCAGCTCGCCTTTGCCCCCGCGCGCTGGAAGCTCTGTCTGGCCGCCCTCGCCCGGTTTGTCTGGCCCGGGTTCCGGCAGATCACCGGCGTGGACCCGCGCCGCCTTTCGCGCGACGCCACGTTCCTGGCCGCGATGCCCGACCTTCACCTGAGCCACCACCGGCTCTCGGCCCGCCTCTTTCACGAAATCCTGCGGGCATGCAAGGTGGTCGCCGCAGGTGCGACGCAGATTCGCGAGCCGCTTCTGCTGCTACACGGGCAGGCGGACCCGGTGACTTCCTGGATCGCCACGCACGCGTTCTACCAAGCCTGCGCTTCCACCGACAAAAGCCTCAAGCTCTACCCGGGCGTCTTTCACGAGACACACAACGACCTCGACCGCAGCCAGGTGCTCGCCGATGTCTCCGCGTGGCTCCTCCAACACGCGGCGCCGCTTCCCCCCCGGCAGCGCCCCGACGCGCTCCGGTGAACCGGGCCGGGCGGCGGGCGACGGCTCTCACCAGCTTTCCGCTTCGGTCTCGATCTCCATCTCGCCTTCGATTTCCGGCTCCGCCTCCCGCCGCCCTCCGCGCCAGCCCCGCACGATCCACGCCGCGGCCATCACCCCCAGCAACAACCCACCCGCGAGGTAGAGGGAGGGGTTCCTGCGAAAACGGCGGGCCAGCGAGTGCTCCAGCGAAATGAGCGCCTCCCGCCCGCGCACCAGCCTTTCGCGCGCGTGGTCCCGAGCCTGGCCAATCCGCTCCCCGGCGGCGTTTTGCAGCCGGTCCAGGCGCGTGGTCGCGTGGCGGCGGCGGAAAATTCTCCCTCTGTTCATGATCGCCCTCCCTTTCCTGCAAAGGAATCGGCGCACGGAGCGCGGACGCGCCCCCCCGGGCAGCCGGAAAAACGGGGGCGGCCTATCGCCCGGGGACAAGCTCAAAAAGGAAGCCGCGCAGGTACTCGGTTTCGGGAAGATTGAGCAGCACGGGGTGATCCGCCGCCTGCCCGAAACGGGTCAGCAAACGCAACGTCCGTTTCGCATCCACCGCCGCCTCCGCCACCACGTCGCGGAAGATCTCCTCCCCCACATGGTGCGAGCACGAAAACGTGGCCAGCAGCCCCCCGGGGGCGAGCAGCTTGAGCGCGCGCAGGTGGATCTCCTTGTACCCGCGCAGCGCATCGCGCAGCTTCTCCTTGCTCCGGGTGAAGGAGGGAGGATCGAGGATGATGAAATCATACCCTTGCCCGCCCTGGCCCGCGTCTGCGGCTTCCGCGCGCTCGGCTTCCTTGAGCCAGTCAAACACGTTCGCGGCGACCGCCTCCACCTCCACGGCGTTGCGCGCGGCGTTGGTGCGGATCGACTCGACGCATTCGGCGCTGATCTCCACGGCCCGCACGCTCGCCGCCCCCGCCTTCGCGCACGCCAGCGCGAACGCCCCCTGGTTGGAAAAACAGTCGAGCACGCGCCGCCCCGCCGCCCAGCGGGCCACGGCGGCGTAGTTCTCCACCTGGTCAAGATACAGCCCGGTCTTCTGCCCCTGCATCAGATCCACCTCGAAGCGCAGCCCCGCCGCCTCGACCGGCACGCGCCCGGGCTCCTCGCCCCAGAGCACCCCAACAACGCTCTCGAGCCCCTCGGCCTTGCGGATCGGCGCGTCGTTGCGCTCCAGGATCGCGCGCGGCGCACAGAGCGTGCGCAGCGCCTCCACCAGCAGCTCCTTGCGCTGGTCCATCGCCAGCGTCAGCGTCTGGAGAACAAGGCAGTCGCCGTACCGGTCCACGATCACGCCCGGCAGCCCGTCGCTCTCGCTCCAGACCAGGCGGCAAAGCCGGGGATCGACCCCGCGCCGCTGCCGGTATTCCATCGCCTGGCGGATGCGGCGGAGGAAGAAATCCGCGTCGAGCGCCTGCCGCTGCCGCGAAAAGCGGCGCGCCACGATCTGCGAACGCGAGTTGTAAATCGCCGAACCGATCAAGCGGTCCTTGCCGTCCTTGATCGAAATGACATCGCCGTCAGAGGGCGTGCCGAAGGTCTTGAGCACTTCGCTGAAGTACACCCAGTCGTGGCCGTGAAGAATGCGGGAGCGGGGACGGATGATGATGCCAGCCATAGACCCTGTGGGGTTACGCGGTTGGGCCTCGCGAAGCGAGCCGAAAAAATCGGGGGCGCCCTTTCAGCCTTCTTGCGCCTTCTTGCGCCTACTCCCGCCCGGGGCGTGGCGGGGTCTCCCCGCCCGGCTGCCCGGTCGTTTTTTCCAGCAGGCGGAGGAACGCCGCGCGGCGGCCATCCGGGTCGCTCCCCTGGCCGTGGAGAGCCAGCTCCCGCACGCTCGCCCAGGTCGCGCCGCCCGCCCGGCCCGGATTCTCCAGTAATATCCAGAACTCCGCCAAGGCCGCCGCGAAGCGGAAATCCGGCGAGCTTTCGGCAAGCGGAGTTCCGCGATCGGCCACCGGCTTCTCCACGAGCACCCG
>CAZYVL010000005.1:3938-14574 GCA_964651005.1 uncultured Chthoniobacteraceae bacterium
GGGCAGGGACCACCCCGGCGGCAGACCCGTTTTCCTCCCCGATCAGCCGGTACGCCTGCACCGCGCGCGGGTTGAACTCCATCTGGAGCGCCACTTCCGCTTTTTCCGCTCTTTCTGCTGTTTCCCCTCCCGCCTTTGTTTTGGCCGCGCGCGGGCCCGACGGGCCGATCCAGACCAGCCGGTGCGCGGGCGCCCACGGGCATTCGCCCACTTCGACCCGCACGGAAGGCGTCCGGCCCTCGCCTGGCAACGGGGGCGCGGCGTAAAAATAGTCGAGCCACTCCCCGATCCGCACCGCCCCCGCCGGAGGCTGCCGCCCCGCGTCGAGGAGGGGGCGCACCGTGGCGGTGGGGGCCGGGCCGACAAAAAAGGTGGAGGAGGGATTTTGCGCGGCAGCCACGAACTCCACCGGTCTCTCCCGGTCGGCATGCAGCTTGGCATACAGCTCGGCTTTCGCCTCCTTCCTTTCCGGGGGTTCAATCTTCAAGTTGAACTTCGCGCCACGCCGTACCGGGTGCGCCTCAAAGCCCGGCCCTGCGTCCGTCTCAACCATGGCCAGATCACGGGCATCCTTGGCTGCCGGAGCCAGAGCCGTATCCGTTTTCACCTCTTTCAAAGGCGCTCCGGTGGCAACGGAAGGGATCGGGAAAACCGTCCCCTCTTCGGGCACTTCATCGCTCCGCGTCCGACGCTCATCCACCGGCTCTCCAGATTTCGCAACCGCGCGCTCCCCGGGGAAGTCGCCGCCCAGCACCCCGCTTGCCGTCTCTTGCGTCGCCTCTCTCGCCGATGTTGCATCCGTAGCGACGCCCCCGCTCCTTTCCGGCGTCACCTCCGCCGCAAACGGCAGCCAGAACGCCACGGCAATCGCCGCCGCCACCGCGCCCAGCCCGGCCACCCACGCCATCCGCCGCACCCCGGGGAACCGCACCAGCACCCCCCGCGCTCCGGTAGTCGCGCTCTGCTCCAGCAACCGCGCCCGGGCAGCGGGCGGGAGCGCCACGCCCGAAAGCTCCTTGCGGAATTCTCCCTGAAGCATCTCGGCAAACGCCGCCGTCTCCGCAACGAAAGCGCGCGCCTCGGCGGACTCTTCCAGCAGGCGTTCGATGGCGTGCCGTTCCGTGGCGCTCAAAAGCTCCGTCTCGCCAAGGGCATAGGCCGTCAGGTTTGGATCGTCGCGGTTCATGGATGGATCTCCAGGTTTTCGGGCCAGAGCTGGCGCAGTTTTTTCAGCCCCGTGTGGAGAAGAAAGCCGACGTTGCCGATCCCGAGCTGGGTGACTTCCGCGATCTCCCGGTAGCTCAGGTCACACTGAAAGCGGAGCCGGATCACCTCGCGCTGGTTTTCGGAAAGACGCTCCAGCAGCACCCCGAGCCGCTCCAGCGCCTCCTTGCCCTGGAGCAACGCGGCGGGGCCGGGCGCCTCGCAGGCGGCTTCCGGCGGTTCGTCACAGAGGGGCATGAATCGGTTCTCCCTGCGCCGCACATCGTGGGCGCGGTTTCGGCAGACGGTGAAAAGCCACGGGGCGAGATGATCCGCCTCCAGCCTTCCATGCCGCGCCAGCCGCAGAAACGTATCCTGCACCACGTCGCGGGCCTCCTCCACGCTGCCGCAGAGACTCGCCGCGTAGCGCAACAAAGGCCGCTCGTAGCGTTCCAGGATCGGTTCGATCCAGTTCAGGTCCGGAGGGCGGGCTGGCATGAAAGCTTTCACCCGGGTCAACGCCCGGGGAGGCGGTTTCTTGGGAAATTTTTCAAAATTTTTTCGTCCACTGGAATTCGCCGGATTTTATACGAGCGTAAAACATTGTGGATACAACTCTTTCGCCCATCCTGCCCGTCGATCACACCGACCCCCTCAATGCCCGGATTCTCGCCCTCTCCGAGGACAAAATCGAGGGTTTTGTCCGCGAGCCGTTCGCGTGGATCGCCGGGCGCGCGGGGCTGCCCGTGGAGACGGTGCGGGAGAGAATCCGCGCGATGCTTGAGGCTGGCACCATCCGGCGCGTGCGGCAGACGCTTGTATCGAGCCGCCTCGCGCCCGGTGCGCTGGTCGCCTGGCGCGTGCCGGAGGAGAAGCTCAACGCGGCGTTCGACTTCATGTTCCGCGAAGACCCGTTTTCCGGCCACGTCGTCCTCCGCTCTACGGACGCCGCGTGCCCCGGCGCGGCCTACCGGCTCTGGACCACGCTGAAGGTGCCCCCGGGCGTGGCGATGGAAGAGCACGCGGAGCGGCTGCGGCGGCGGACGGGGTGCGAGGCGTTCCGGCTGATGCCCGCGCGCGGCATCTTCACGCTCGGCGTCGGGCATGTCCGCCGGGGAAGCGTCGCGCCGGGCGACATGGCCCCCCGGCCTGCGGGCATGATCCCGGTGCGCCGCGTCGCCCTGACGAAACGCGAATGGCGCGTTCTCACCGCGCTCAAGCGCGAGTTCACCCCGGAGGAGATCGCCCCGGAGCCGTGGCGGGGCCGCGCGGTGGAGGCGGGCCTGCCGCTGGAGGCGTTTTGCGAAGTCGCCGAGTCGCTCCAGCAACGCGGCGTCCTCGGGCGTTTTTCCACCTTTCTGGAACACGTCAAGCCGCTGCAAACGGGCCGGAGGGTCACGCGCTTCAACGGCCTTTTCCACTGGGCGGTCCCCGCCGGACGGGAGATCGAGGCGGGCGGCGAAGTGGGCCGGCACGACATCGTGACGCATTGCTACTGGCGCGAGGCGGGGCCGGAGTTTTGCCACGTCAACATCATGGCCGTCGCCCACGGCATGGAGAAAGCGCGTCTGCTGGAGCACAAGGCCGCCATCGACGCGCACCTCGCCCGGTGCGGCATCCCGGCCCGTTACACGAGCGTCTTCTGGGGTGGGCGGAGCGAGATCAAGCCCTCGGAGATTTCCCCGGCGGCGTACCGGAAATGGATCGCCAGGCAGGAGCCGTGGCCGCCACTCTCTCAAATTTGAAAAACCGGGCGAAGCGGGCAGGCAATCAACGCTTTTTGGCCAGGCGCACGAGGCGGAAGAACTCGTTGGACTCCGGAAGGAAAAGCAGCACCACGAAGAGCAGATAGACCAACCCGACAAGGGCATCCCAGGGGGAGAGCCAGCGGAAGGTGATGAACGCCACTCCGGCCGCCCCCGAGAGGCAATACAACCAGCGCGCCCAGTTCTTGCCGCGCAGGATAAAAACCGCCAACAAACAGAGAAACGCGGAAGCTCCCCCCTGGATCGCCGAAATGACAGTCGGGTCAACCCCCGGCAGGAAATTGGAGTCGCCGTTCATCTGCCAGAGGACGAGGAAAAACGGCGCGGAAGTCATCCCGAAGAGGCTGAGGATGGTCAGCGTCACCCCGGCGAACCCGACGGCGGAAGGGCGATAGAAGTTCAGACGCCAATGGAGGCTGGTGGAGAGTGCGGCTCGTCTCTCCAGTTCGAGCTTCTCAAGATTGAGATCGTCTGTCACTGCCTTTCTCTATAATGATAGACTCTCAACAGGTCAACCTCTAACTCCGCAAATTTCCGTAACCGCCGGGGCGTGAGTTCGCGGTTTTTCAAGAGGCGTAGTCTGCGTCGGCCTCCTCTTCGGACTCGGGCTCGGGCTGGTGGGAGCCACGCTCCTCCTTTTTCCGGCGCAGCACGACGAGCGTGACGAAGACCAGCTCCAGGCTGACGTAGGTGATGACGGCGGGGAACCCGCCCGTGGAGAAGCCGTAGCTGTGCAGGCCCGCACCGAGGATGAAGTTCACGCCGTACCACGCCATGAGCACCGACTGGAAGGCGAGGATCGAGCCGACGGCCATGCCGAAGTTTTTCCACCATCCGGCGATGCGGCCATGCAGCAGCGCCAGGTAGCCGAGCAGGGCAATCAACGCCCAGGTCTCCTTCGGGTCCCAATCCCAGAAGCGGCCCCAGGAGACATTGGCCCAGAAGCCGCCGAGGATCGTCCCGATGGCGAGCAGCAGCACGCCGATCTGGAGCGAGCGGTAGAGGTAGTTATAGAGCGCGGCGGAAACGGGCCGCCGCAGGAACACCTTGCCCAGGATGATATGCCCGACGCCGAGCGCGAGCGCGAAGGCGGCGTAGCTCAACGTGATGCTCGTGACGTGCGTGGAGAGCCAGAAGTTGTTGCGCAGCACCGTCTCCAGCGGGTCGATCGACGGCTTGAGGATGCTCGTCTGCGTATCCGCGAGGATCAGGCAGAGCGCCGCGATCGGCGTGCCGCCCAGGAACATGTACCGCGAGCGGTAGATCGCCTCCAGGATGAGGGCGAAGAGAATGATGCCGAAGGCGGCCCACAAGACCGACTCGTACATGTTTGTCACCGGCCCGCGCCCGCCGATGGTGACACGCGCGGCAAAACCGCCGATCTGGAGCAGGAACCCGGAGAGCACGACGGCCCAGGCGATCCGGTAGCCGGTGTTCCGCGCCCAGAGCGTCGTCACCCAGAGGATCACGGCGGCCAGCGCGTAGAGCTTCCACGCCCAGCCGAAGGGATGGACCTTGCCGTAGAGCGTCTCCAGCTTCATGAGCGATGCCTTGGGGTACGCTTCGGGCCGCATCGAGGCGAGCACCCCGGAGAACGTCCCGGCGGCGCGGTCGAACGCGGCCTGGTCTCCCTTGAGAAAGGCTTCCCCCATCGCCGCCCAGTCCTTGGCCGCCGCGTCGCCCGCCACGCCCGGGAACGCCTGCGCCGCCAGCGCCACGGGCACCCAGGAGCCGTCCCCGCCGGCGGGGCTGGGGACAAAGGTAAAGGCGCTCCCCTCCATGATCGAATGAAGAAGGCCGACCCGGGTGATGACGGCGTTGATCTCGCGCTGCTCGTGGTTGAGCTTGGTCCCGTTGGGGAGGGCGGCCAGCGTGGCGATCTGCGTTTTCAGCCCCTCGTTGGCCTCCAGCTCCGCGAGCGAGAAGAGCTTGCGATCTTCGGAAAGGCCGACCGCCGCCTTGAGCGGCTTGTAGTCGATGCGGAGCAGCGGGCGATCCGCCCAGGCGTGGGGATGAAAGCCGATCTCCAGCACGGTCTGGATGGCGGACTGCTTCTTCTCCCCTTCCCTGGCTTGATAAGAGGCCCGGCCCGTGAGGGTCTGGAGCGCCTCCGTCGCGAAGGTGTAGAACGGTTTCTCGCGGCCCTTGGCCTGGATCGGGATGTTTTCGATCGTGGAGAAATCGGTAACGGCAGCCGGGGCGGCGACGGCCAGCGCGAGCAGGAACGTCGTCAGGGCGAAGAGGGTGGTTTTCATGGCGTCGGTTCTCATCGGGCTTGGGTCAGGCGTTGGTCAGGCGTTGCGGTTCGTTTCCTCGGTTTTCTCTTTATGCCGTTTCCCGGCGCTTTTTTCTTCCGCCCGCGCGAGGGCGCGTCGTTTGCCGGAGCCGGGCTTGCCGTAAAACATGATCGCGATTCCTCCGCAGACCGCAAGCGAGCCGATCCACTTGAAGGGCCAGCCTGGGTCGTGGAGCACCTGCAACGTCGTCTCGTTGAGGTCGTGTGCGTTCCACTGGGCTTGCGAGAACTTGAAGTTGCGACCCAGCGCCGCCCGCCAGAATCCCTCGGGGAAGCTGGCAGGGTGGTTCATGTGGATCACCGCGTCGCGCGTCCGCCCGGTGGCGGTATCGGTGAAGCGGATGCTGCTGCGGAAATCCGAGGGGTTCTGCGTGCCGGGATCGCGCGGCACCTCGAACTTCAGCAGTTCGAGCGTGAAGGGGACCTTGTAGACATGGAGGCCAAAGCCGACAAAAGCGTTCTCCTCCCCGGCCCGCAGCATAACCCCACGCCCGGAGGGAACCCATTGCGCCTCGCCTTCCTTCTTTTCCCCGGCTGGGTTGACGAGCCGGGCGTAGATCCCCGGCGTCCCCTCCTCCTGCGCGGCGGCGGGCATGCTTCCCTCTTTCCCTTCTTTTTCGGGGAGCGGCGCGAGGCGGGAGTGGATCATGGCATTGGGCAACGCCTGGACCACCTTCGCCTTCCAGTCGGCCCAGCCGAGCGGGAAGCTCTCGCCCACGGCCACCTCGCCGTGGCTGACCACCGCGCCACCACGGCTCATCTGGTAGCCGATCCCGCCCCCTTCGGCGGGGGCGAGTTCCAGCAGCGGCTTGGCCCCCCGTCCTTCGCCGGTGAGCATGACGAGCATGGCGGGGTTGTTGGGCGCGGTGGATTTCGAGACGGGGTGGCCCTCTTTCATCTCCATGTCGGGCCAGTATTCGCGGACGAGAACGTGGATCGTCTCCCCCTCCAGGGTGATCGGCTGGCCGAGCACTTTGGAAAGCGCGAACACCTGCCGGTGCGGGGCGGCGGGGCCGTGGGGCGTCGGCATCGAGGCGGGCGCTTCCACGACGATCTGCGGCAAGCCCCCCTGCATTTGCAGCGCCAGCCGGTAGCCGGTCGGCTGCCCCTTGCGGGTCGCGATCACCGGCGGCGTGCCACGGGCGAAGACCACCTGCGTCTCCTCCACGCTGCGATCTTCCGGCGGCGCGCCGGAGCGATCCGGCAGCGCGGCCAGCCACTCGATCTGGGCGCGGCCAAAAAAGGTGTTGTGACTCGCCTCCTCGGGCTTTTGCGCGAGGACCACCGGAACGCTGCGCGACATCATGCCGGAGGAGAACTCCAGCGCCACGCCCGCCCCCACATTCGGAAAGGGCGAGTCCACCAGCTCGGGCGTTTCCGACAGCATGGCGTAGTTTTCCACGCGCAGCCGGGCGCGCGCCCCGGGCACGGAAAACTCCTGGGGCCGGTCGGGCGAGGGAGTCCGAACCTTCACGTCGATCGGGATGATCCGGTACATCGGATCGTTGCCGCCCTGCACCTGGAGGACCGTCTGGTTGATGATGAGATCGCGCGAGGCCCCGCCGCCAACGCGCAGGGTGATGTTCGCCTCGAAGCCGAGCTTCTGCCCGACCGCCGCGCCGACCAGCAGCAGGATGATCCCGTAGTGCGTGATGACGAAGCCCCGGTGCCGCGGCCTCCACGGCCAGCGTGTCAGCGTCACGCAGAAAAGATTGATGCAAAGCACCAGCAGCCAGAAGAAGAACCACTGGCTTTTGTAAATGTACGCCTGGGCGACGTGGCTATCGAAGCGCGACTCGCAGATCGTCGCGATGGCGCACGCGGCGAGGATCGTGAAAAGCTCGATCATCGCGAGCCGCATCGAGCCGCAAAGGTGGATGAACTGCCAGATGGCGGAGTTCTTCCGCCTGTTCTCGATGTGCTCCCGCCAAGTCTTCTCGCTCCAGTTCGCGCTCATGGGATAAAAGGGATCAATTTTTTGCGAAATCACGCGCGTTGCGCGCTCAGGGGTGCGCCGCGCCGGATGCGACGGGCGGATACCATTGGTAAAGGATGAGGTAGACGAGCACGCCCGTGACGGAGACGTACAGCCAGATGGGGAGCGTCCAGCGGGCGAGCCGCCGGTGCCGCTCGAACCGGGAACGGAGCGCGAAGATGACGGTGGTAACGACCAACGGCACGATCGCGGCGGCAAGGAAGATATGCGTGCCGAGAATGAAGAAATAGACCGGGCGGATAATCCCGTGCGCGGTGAATTCCGTAACGGGCGCCTTGGCGTGGTAGATCAGATACGAGGTCAGGAAGCACGCCGAGGTCGTCAGCGCGCAGACCATCATGGCGACGTGCGGCCGTTTGCGCCCGTGGCGGATGAACCACCACCCCAGCAGCAGGAACACCGTGCTCACGGCGTTGAGCTTGGCATTGAGGGCAGGAAGATCGGAGAGGGTCATGGCCGGGTCTCCTTTTGCTTCCTTTGGGTCTCTCTTTCCTGGAGCAGCTTCTGGAGATCGCGCAAGATTCGGGGCGCTTCGTCGTTTTCCCCCACGCCGTCGTAAAAGCGGCGGACCACCCCGTTGCGGTCCACAAGCGCGATCTTGGTGCTGTGGCCGATCTCGCCGTCGGTTCCCGGCTCCTGGGTGAACCCGAGCAGGAACCCCTTCCGCGCGAGCGTTTCAATCGCGGTCTTCTCCCCGGTCAGGAAAAGCCAGCGCGGGTCTGCCTTGAGCGCGTCGGCGTACTCCCGGAGCACCTCCGGCGTGTCGTGCTCCGGGTCCACGGAAAAGGAGACGAGCCGAACCTCGTCGCCGCTCCCTTCGGCAAGGGCGGCTTTCTGGAGATCCGCGAGCCGGTTGGCAAGCATCGGGCAAGTGCTCGGGCAGGTGGTATAGAGGAAGTTGGCGAGCCAGACTTTCCCCTTGAGGTCGTCGAGCGAGACGGGCTTGCCGCTCCGTTCGGTGAAATGGAAGGGCGGCACGGTTGCATAGCGCCCGAACGCTTCCCCCGCCGGGACGGCAGCGACGGCGGCGGCGGGTCCGCGATCCGTGAGCCGCTCGCGCTGAAGCAGGGAGAGCCGGGTCAGCCAGAGCTGAAGACCAACAACGCCCACCGCCACGGCAAGCGCCACGAAGTAGAAGATTTTTTTCACGACAAGAACTCGGACGAGAAGAACGCGGGCAAAAGCCTGGGTGCAAGCTGCCGGGGTTCCGGCGCGTTTGCGCGCGCCGCCCCCATGCCCCTCGCCGGAGCGCCGCTGCTCCCCGGCATCCCCGCCGGGCAGCCCGGATGACCGGGGCGGCCTACGGCTTGGTAAAGATCATCAGGCACAGCAGCAGACCCGGCAGATAGATGATGGAGGCGAAAAAGAGGAGCCGCGCCGCGTTGCGCGTCCGGTTAAAGAGGAAGAGGACGGAGCAGGCCAGGATCAGCAGGTTGAAGACGAGCGCCGAAGCCAGGTAAAGCCATCCCCCCTCGCCGGTGAAGAACGGCACGAGCGTGCAACCCGCGAGGGCCACCGAGTAGAGGAGCGACTGCACAGCCGTCCAGGAGCCGCCGTGATCCTTCCGGGGCAGCATGACGAACCCGGCCTGCGAATATTCGTCGCGGTACATCCAGGCGATGGCGAGGAAATGCGGCATCTGCCAGGCGAAAAGAATCCCGAAGAGCGCCCACGCCCCGATGCCGAAGGAGCCGTCCACCGCGCTCCAGCCGATCACCGGCGGGATCGCCCCGGAAACCGCGCCGATGGTGACGCAAAGCGCCGTGCTCCGCTTCATCGGCGTGTAAAAAGCGACGTAAATGACAAACGAGGCGGCGGCGAGATAGGCGGCCACCCACGTCGTCGCGGCGGCAAGCTGGACAAACCCGCCCACGGCCATCAGCGCGCCGAAAAACGCCGCCTTCCGACGGCTGATCCGGCCCGCCGCGACCGGGCGGTTGCGCGTCCGCTCCATGAGCGGATCGACGTTCGCCTCGATCACCTGGTTGAAGACCGCGGCGGCGGCGGCGACGAGGGCGGTGCCGACCACGGTGTGGGCGAGCCGCGCCCAGTCGATCGCGCCGTGGCTCGCCATGCAGAAGCCGACAAACGTGGTGATGACGACGAGCAGCGTGAGCCGCGCCTTGATGAGCAGCATCGCATCGCCAAAAAAGCTCGCAAGCCCGCCTTCGTCGATTGCGGCGGGGCGATCGGCGCGATCGGTTCCCAGCCCGTCCATTTGTGTGATGTCGCTCATGCTCTCAAGGATGCCGCCGCGAAGGATTGGTCATTCCGCTTCGCGGCGAAGTGGTTGGCGCGGAGACCAAGCAGAAAGCTGACGGCCAGCACCACCGCGCCGTTGACGACGTGGAGCGTCGTCGGCTCAAAGGCGCGGCGGCTCCAGATGATCGTCGCGCCGAGGAGGATCTGCACCACGAGCAGCGCGGCCAGCGCCACGGCGGGGCGAAGGAAGCGGCGGTCAGCCCGCGAAGCGCGGATCACCTTCGTCACCAGCACGCCGACGAGGATCGCGACCACCAGCGCCCAGAAGCGGTGGGTAAAGTGAATATCCGTGCGCAGGCTGTGCACTGCGGGCATGAATCCCCCCTCCGGCGTCAGCGGGAAGGTGGGGATCGCCAGACCGGCCTCCAGATGCCGCACCAGCGCGCCGAGCACGAGCTGGACAAACACCGCCCCGACGACCACCCAGGCCCAGGGCCGCCATGCCGCGATCCGCGCGGGGTCCGCCCGGGCGGCCAGCGGCCGGGTCCATTCCGGCGAGAGCACCGCCGCGATCAAAAGCAAAAGGCAGAGAAACGCCTGCGCCGTGCAGCCGTGGATGATGGCCCAGGCGATGGAGCGTTCCGTCACGCGCAGACCGCCCATAATCCCCTGGATAATCACCAGCACCAGCGCCAACCACGTCAAACGCCCCACCCACTGGCGGCGCTCGACCTTCATCGTCCAGAGGAAGAGGCCGATCACCAGCATCCCCATGACGGAGCCGATCAACCGGTGGGAGTGCTCCAGAAGGACATCCCCCTTCCACAAATGGAAGGGGAGGGTGAACATGTTGTGGCCGAAGCTGGTGGGCCAGTCTGGAACCGACAGCCCGGCTTTATGCGTCGTCACCGTGCCGCCCGCCGTAATGAGGAAGAGGGCGTACACGACGAGGAACTTCGCGTATCGGGAAAGCCAGAGTTTAGCCGGTTGCATCAGGGATGTTAATCATTCAACACTTTTTATGGAAAGCAAGCGGCACCTTTCCCCCTTCCCGCAACCGGGAAGGAAGAGAGCCGCGCGACGCCCCGCGACGCGCACCGGAGAAACGGCCCCGCCCTAGGGAGCGGGTGCCGGGGCCGGAGCCGCCGGAGCGGCTTCCGCCGGAGCCGGAGC
>CAZYVL010000005.1:14674-47802 GCA_964651005.1 uncultured Chthoniobacteraceae bacterium
GGGGCCGGAGCGGCGGGCCTGGAAAGCTCCAGCTTCTCCTTCAGCCACGCCTGGTAATCTTCGGGCGTGTCGATGACCATGTTGCCGCGCATCGAGTAGTGGCCGCCTCCGCAAAGCTGTCCGCAGACGATCTCGAACTCGCCGGTTTTGATCGGCTTGAACCACATCGGGCTGCTCATCCCGGGGATGGCATCCTGGCCGATGCGCATGAACTGAAGCGAAACGCTGTGGATCACGTCCTTGGAGGTGATCTCGAAGATCGCGTTGCGGCCCACCGGGAGGTGCATCTCGTTGGAAACCACGATGTCATCCTGGGCGTCGGGGTCGGTCCGGTCGAGGCCCACCGGGTTTGCCGCGCTGATGAGTTCCATCCGGCGACGGCCAAAAATGCCGTCCGTGCCCGGGTAGTGGAAGTTCCACTTGAACTGCTCGGCAACGACGTGGACCCGCTCGGACTCCCCGCTCTGCGGCTTCGGCCCGTTGACACGCTTGCCCCAGAGGGGAATGCCAAAGCCAAGGAGAAAGACCGACTCCACGAGCACGACCATGAATTCCAGGTGCGTGGATGCCTTGGACTTCACGCCGTGGTAGTCGGCCTTGGGATGGCGCGAGCGACGGAAGCGGATGAGCGTAAAGAGGAAGAACGTGGACCAGCCCACAAAAAGCAGCAGCATGATCCAGTGCACGAATTCGAGCATCTGGTCCACCTGGAAACCATGTTCGGATGCGTTGGGGGCAAGGCCCAGAAGTTTGTTCAACATATCAGCTTTGTTGGGGCAACGGGGCGTTTATCTCCCCGGAGAATTCCCCGGAAGGGTCCACGGGCAGGCCGTCCCGGCGGCCGAGGTAAATGAGAAAGGCGACGAAGGTGCTGGCCACCAGCCCGATGGCTCCCAGCAGAAAAATGATCGACGCGTTGACCGCCGGGGCGATGGGCGAATCGGACGCTCCGGTGCAGACCGCGCAGGCGGCGGCTCCCTGCGTCCACGCGGCGGAGACGGCGAGAAGCGGGAGAAGAGTTTTGAGTAGGCGGTTCATAGGATGGAACGGCGGCCCGACTTTTTGACGAACCAGATTCCGTAAACGAGCAGCGCGAGAGAGCAAAGCGTGGAACCCACCGCCACGATGCAATCCACCCGGGCACTCCCCTGCTGAAAAGCCAGCCATTCGAAATACGCGAAACAGACCGCGAGCAGGAAACTCACGGTGATGAAAACGATATGGACTCCGCGTAGTGACATGGCAACGATTTACTCAGAGCACAATGTGGTCACTGAAGGCGAGCCAGGTCAACCCGAAGAGCGCCGTGACAAAGATCATCGTGACGAGCATGAATTGGTAAATGGTCATCTTCTCTTCCTTGAGGTGCATGAAGACGAGGGCGACCGCCGATGCCTTGGCGGTGGCAAGCAGCATGGCGGCAATGATATTTTTGGACTCGCCCCCGAAATCGACGTACGAGAGGGCGACCGTGAGCCCGGTCCCCGCGAGCAGCAGGCCCCCGATTCCCATGTAGAGCCACGAGTGGTCGTGGAAATGCGCGGCGTCGTGCGGAGGCTCCTGCGGACTCTGTGTCCCCTGGTGGGCGGCTACGGAATCGGGCTGATGGGATTCGCTCATGATGACGGAAGGGGTGAACGGGTGGACTCTAGAGGAGGTAGAAAAGCGGGAAGACGAAAATCCAGACCAGATCGACAAAGTGCCAGAAAAGGCCGACGGTTTCGATCCGGTTGGCGAGATGGTCGGGGTCTTTCTGGTAGAGCCGCGTGCTGGTCGGCAACAGGAAGTAAAGGAACATCACCAACCCGCCGAAGACGTGCAGCCCGTGCAACCCGGTGATCGTGTAATAGGTCGCGAAGTAGGTGCTGTGCTTGGGCAGGAACATGCTCGACCAGGCGACATCCTCCCTGGCGACATGCGCCACTTTCTCCGAAAGCGGGCGGGGCCAGAACTGCGGACGGTCGTTGGAGGGTGATTTCGGGTCGGCATTCACGGCATCGACCTGGATGTCGAAAAACTTGATGTTCGAATCGTGCAGCGCCTCGTGGTTCTTCAGGTGCCCGGTGATCTCGACGCGCGGCGGCAGCCCCTTGGCCGCGAGGTGTTGGTTGCCAAGGAAGTCCTCGTATTTCGACCACGCTTCCGGCTTGATGAACGCGCCGAAGTGGTCGTACTTCGCGGGCCACTCGTAGCCGAGCTTGATGGCCAGGAAGACCGCGCCACATAGCAACGTGACGATCATGAAGAACCGGTAGCGGGCAAACTTGCGCATCTTGAGCGCCGCCCAGGCAAAAACGACGCTCATGGAGGAGAGGATCAGGATCGCCGTGTTGAACGTGCCGACGGGGACGTTCAAAAGACCGTGCGGCCAGTAGCCCGGCTCCGCGCCCATGCGCAAGAAGACATAGGCGGAGAAAAGACCGCCGAAGAGCATCACTTCGGACGCGAGGAAGAGCCAGATCCCGATCTTCGCGTTCCAGAGACCCGTATCCGGCCTCGGTTTGACTGTGTAAGGAATTTCCATTGTAGAGAAAAATCAGGCTTCGGTCTGGGGCGTGAAGTCCTTTTCCGCGCCGGGGACGCTGTATTCATACGGCCCGCGGTGAACGGTGACAGGCGTTGCAAAGTTGCCGTGCGGGGGGGGCGAAGGGGTGCTCCAGTCCACCGTGGTGGCGTCCCACGGGTTGGTGGAGACCTTGCGGCCCCTGCGGATGCTCCAGAAGAGGTTGAAGATGAAGATGAACTGCACGGCGCCGAGAACCCACGCCGACCACGACATGAAGCTGTTCCAGTGCAGCGCCGGCTTGCTGATCTGCTCGTAGGTGGCGCCGCCGTCATACCAGCGGCGGTGCATCCCCGCCATGCCCTGGATGAACATCGGGAAGAAGATGCCGTTGAGGGCGACGAGCGAAATCCAGAAGTGGATCTTGCCGAGGGTGTCGTTCATCTTGCGGCCCGTCATCTTCGGGAACCAGTAGTAGACGCCGCCGAAGATGGCGAAGATCGTGCCGGGCGCGACGAGGTAATGGAAGTGCCCGATGATGTAGTAGGTGTCGTGCAGCAGGCCGTCGATCGAATTGAAGGCGAGCGGCAGACCCGTCAACCCACCGATGCCGAACATCGGGAGGAAGGCGGTGGCGAAGAGCATCGGCGTCGTGAAGCGGATGGAGCCGCCCCAGAGCGAGATCAACAGCGAGGTGAGGATGATGACCGAAGGGATCGAAATGATGATCGTCGTGGTCTGGAAGAAGGAGCTGACCTTCGTGTCCATGCCGGTGAGGAACATGTGGTGCGCCCAGACGATGAAGGAGAGGAAGCCGAGGAAGAGCGCGGAGAAGACCATCGCCTTGTAGCCCCAGAGCGGCTTGCGGGTGTTGTTGGCGATGAGCTCCGCGACGATCCCGAGCGCGGGGAGAATGAGCACGTACACCTCCGGGTGCGCCAGGAACCAGAAAAGGTGCTGCCATAAGAGCGGACTCCCCCCGCCGCTGATCGGCAAGGGACCGCCCGCGGCGCTGACCACCAGCCCGGTGGGGCTAAAGAAAGAGGTGCCCGCGACGCGATCCATCAACTGCATGATGCTCGCGGCCTCCAGCGGCGGGAAGGCGAGAAGGAGAATGTAGGAGGTCACCAGGATCGTCCAGGTGAAGAACGGCAGGCGCATCCAAGTCAACCCGGGTGCGCGGAGCTGCACGATGGTCGTGATAATATTCACAGAGCCGAGCAGCGAGGAGGTAATCAGGAACACCATCCCGATGATCCAGAGGGTCTGGCCGTTCCAGATGGGGTGGAAGAGCGGGCCGTGATCGGCGATGTTGGCCAGCGGCGGGTAGGAGGTCCAACCGCTCTTGGCCGCGCCACCGGGGACGAAAAAGCTCACCATCATGATGACGCCGCCGACGAAGTACGACCAGTAGCTCGCCATGTTAAGCCGCGGGAACGCCATGTCGGGCGCGCCGATCTGGAGCGGCACGACATAGTTGCCGAATGCGGCGAACGAAATCGGCACAACCCCCAGGAAGATCATGATCGTCCCGTGCATCGCCCCGAGCGAATTGTAAAAATCCGCCGTAATCACGCCGTTGGGCATTTCGCTCGGGAAAAGGCGCGCCAGCCAATCTCCGAGATACGGCAGCGGCTGGCCGGGGTAGGCCAACTGCCAGCGCATCAGCATCATCAGGCAGAAGCCGAGGAAGAGGAACGTCAACCCCGTGAGGCCGTACTGGATGCCGATCATCTTGTGATCGGTGGAGAAAACGTATTTTCGCCAGAAACCGGGTTCGTGATGATCGTGGCCTCCGTGGACGGCATGGCCGTCGTCGTGTCCCACGCCGAGAGGCGAAGAATGCTTTGAAATTTCCATGTCTGTGTTGGCTGAGGCTTGGGCGAACGCTGGAGCTCTCTAGACCCCGCGGTTCTTGTCCGGCCGCGTTCCGCCTGCGGAGAAGCCTCTTCGAAGGCGGCCGGGTTGGGTCGAGATTTCCAAGATTATATAAACTCTGCTAATTTTGGCAAGATTAACCTGATTCGAATCCCCGTTTTCACGGCGCGGGCGCTGCTGGAGCGGCTGGTGCGGCGGGCGCCGAAGCGGCGGGAGCGGAGATCTCCTCCAGAACGGATTCCAGTTCCGACGGCGCAAACGATTCCGCGCGGCTGGCGTACTCCTTGCGGACGACGGCCACCTGCTCGGGTGTGATCTCCGGCGCCTTGTTCCCCCAGGCGGAGCGGACGTAGCTCAGGACGGCGGCAATCTTTTTGTCGTTGAAGTTGGTGCCCCACGCGGGCATCGCGCCGTTAAACGGTTTCCCCTCGATCACGACCGGCCCCTGCATCCCCTTGAGGACCAGCGCGGTGACGCGCTTGCTCGGGCCGTTCACCCAGGGCGAACCGGCGAGCGGCGGGTACGTCCCCGGAATGCCGAGACCGCTCGACTGGTGGCACGAGGCGCAGTTCTGGTTGAACACTTTCTGGCCGATCTCCGCGAGGGTCAGCGGCTTGGCTTCCTCGGCCCCGGCTCCGGCAGCGCCTTCCTTCCCGCCCGCGACGCTTCCCTCGCGTTCGTTGAAGACCGATCCGCTGAAGCCGCCGTTGAACTGGCCGAAGTAGAATGCCGCGCCGAAGGCGACCGCAATCACAACCGCAACCCACCAGACCGGCATCGGGACATGCCCCGCCTCCGGTTCCTGGTGCTCGCGCTTGATCGCGCCGTGGACCCGCGTCACGTCAGCCGTTTCGCGGTAATCGATTTCGTCTTCTCCTGGTTGCATGGGCGTTAAGGGATCAGGGATCTTCGTGCTCACTGGGCGGGAGCGGTTGCGGGCTTGGCCCCCTTGACTTCTTTGAGCGGATGGCTCCGGTCCAGCGAAAGAAGATAGGCGACGAGCGCCCTGGCGTCTTCGGAAGGAACAACCTGGTAGCCTTCCGGCACGCCGTCCTTCACCCCCAGGTCGAGCGCGTCAGCGGCACGCTGCCCGCTGATCCGGCGCTTCTCGAAGAGGAACCGGTAGGCGGGCATGTTCGAGGTCGGGACAAAAGAACGCGGGTTGTAGAGATGGGCGTACTCCCACTGGGCGTCGGCCAGCTCCCGGCGCTTGGCGTTGTCGGCCTTCTGGGCGCCGATATTGGTAAGATCAGGCCCATTGCGCATGAAGCCGAGGACCGCGCCGCCCTGGTAAATGTAGTCGCGCGCCACGGTCGGGCGCACGCCCCATTCGCGGGCGAGGTCGGCTCCGGCGTGGGCATCGCGGATGAACTGGGTGTGGCAGTAGTTACAGCCGTTGGCAAGATAGACGCGGCGACCCTGCTCGACCACCCCGGCGGCGTGAATCGGGTAGACATCGGCGTTCTCTTCGTCCACCTGCGGTTGCAGATGGCCGATCTGGCTCTGGGAGGCTCCGATGAGGCCGAGCCAGGCAGCGGCGAACGAAACGAAAATTCCGGCAAAAAGAAGTGGCGTAGGCTTCACGACTTGGCTCCTTCGGGGATGGGTGCAAACAGGGTGGGCTGGGTTCCGCTCGGGCGACCGAGACGCAGAAGCATCAGCAGGAAATTGAGGACGAAAAAGAATTGTCCGCCGCAAAGCAGGATCTGCGCGATGGTGCGCCCCCGCAGGAAGGGGAGCGCGGCCTGCACGGAGAGCATGAAGTCCACCCCGGGGCTGGCGTAGGTTTCATGCACGGTGGCCTGCATCGTCCCCTGCGAATACCCGGCGAGGAGCAGCATCAGAATCGTCATGCCCCAGCCGTAGGCGCTCCCCCAGAAGTGGAGACGGATAAACGAGGCAGAGAGCCACTCGCACCCGACCAGGCGCGGGATGATGTAGTACATCGCGCCGAACATCACCATCGAGAAGAAGCCGTAGAGGAAGAAGTAATCACTCCCCACGGAGAACCAGCTGAACTGGGTCACGAAGCCGACGCTGCGGAACGAGCCGATCACGAAAAGGAGGTTCGCGAAGGTGTAGGCGATCGCCCCGAAGAAGACGAACCGGATCGTCGGGCTGTGATAGACCAGGTTGAACCGGCCATTGAGCGTCATGAAATAGTTCGCCGTGACGGTCGCCACCGGAATCAGCAGCAGGATGGCGGCGACGATGCCGACCGTGACGACCCAGACCGGGACCGGCGCGCCCGTCAGCCGCTGGCCGCCCGTCCAGACCGAAAAGATGGCAAAGGTCCAGAACCCGACAGAAGCGAGCGAGTAGCTATAAATGGGCCGCCCGACCACCTTCGGGACGAGGTAATAAATGGCACCCAGGCCGAGCGCGACGAACCAGAGGTTGATAAGGTTTTGCGCGTACCAGGCGTTGACGATCGCCTGCACGACGCCGTGCGCCCCCGCGCTGCCGGGGAGGCCGGAGCCGATCATGAGGTTCGCGCCGCCCAGAAGCCACGGGAACCAGAGGAGCGCACCGATCAGATACCAGGCGGAGATATAAAGATGCCCCGGACGGCGCTGGGCAAAGAGGATCACGCCCCAGATGGCCACGAGGCTGTAGGCGATGAAGAGAATGGCGAAGACGTACCGGGGAAAGTCGAGATAGATCATCCCCCGGCCATTCCCCGCGAGGATCTCCAGCGATCCGGCGATCAACGCGACGTTCCAGAGCATCGTCCCCGCCACCAGCATCCCGGGCCGGGGCAACGCGACGCGGCAGAGGCGGGCCAGAATCCAAAGGGCGGTACCGATCCCCGCCAGGCTCGCCCAGCCGTAGACCATGAGGTTGTTCTGGACGGGGAAGAGGCGGCCGAAATTCAGCCAGCTCGCCCCGTCGAGAAAGCCGGGCCACTGGGCCTGGATCGAGGTCACCACGCCAAGAAGCGTTTGGACCAGCAGCCAGAACACCGCCGAAGCGTAGAAGGTGAGCACAGGAACCCGCGCGGAGGCGTCGATCAACGCCCGCTCGACCTGTTCCAACTCGGCAGAGGTGACTTCTCCGCCTCGCGTTGTTTGCGTATCTGTGGAAGGCATGCTCATTGAGGAAAAAGACTATTGGCCGCCGGGAGCGGCAGCGGGCGTTGCAGCGGCGGGCGTGGGCGTTGCCGCAGGAGTGGCGGGGGTGGCCTCGGGGGCGGGCGCGGGCGTTGCCGCAGGGGCGGGTGCACCGGAATCAGCCGGGGCAGCTTCGGACGCAGGGGCCTCGGAAGTCTCAGGCGCGGCGGTCTTGAGGTAGGGAGGCACGACGAGGCTCGGAGCGGCTTCCGCCTTTTCCGCGCTCGGGGCCGGGCCTTTGCGGGAAAGCTCCTCCAGGGTGATCTCCATCGCCCGCTTGATCGGGATGCGGACGCTCCCCTTTTCCTTGTCGATCCACTCGTATTTGCTGAGCTTCGCCTCTTCGGCTTCGCGGACTTCGGCAAGCCGTTTGGTCCGGTCGACGGCGCGTTGCTCCTCGTAAGCGTCCCCTTCCGGTGCGCCCCGGAAGTAGAAGGCGGCGGCGCCGATCAGGCAAAACGCGGCAATGCCCCAGATGAAAACGAGGCCGAAACGGGCTGTTCTTGGTTGGGCCATACTAGTTCGAGAGACGGAAGGATTCCGGCAGACGCGGATCGCGAATCGGGTAAAGGTTGGTTTTGGGAAGCATCCAGAAGAAGACCGCCCCGAGGAGTCCTGCTACGGAGAGGAAGCAGAAGAGATCAAGCCAGCTAAAGCTCACCCCTTTGACGTGCAGCATCGGCAGGATGACGATGTAGAGATCGAGCGCCTGCATCAGCAGCAGCCAGGCGGCGGCGATGCAGATCCACTTGGGCCGCTTCTTGAGCCCCTGGAAGAGCAGGAACGGGAAAGGGAGAAAGAAGTGCCCGATGACGAGGATCAAGCTCAGATACCACCACGTCTCCGTGTTGCGACGGATGAAGTAGATCGTCTCTTCCGGCAGGTTGGCGTACCAGATGAGCATGTACTGGCCGAAGCCGATGTAGGCCCAGAAGATGCAAAAGGCGAGCATCAGCTTGCCCATAATGTGGTAGTGCTCCATCGTGACCGCCTTGAGGTGCCCCAGGGAGCGCAACCAGGTGACCAGGATCACCAGCAGGCCGATGCCGGCTCCCGCGCCGCCCGCGAAGATGTAGACGCCCCACATGGTGGAGAACCAGTGGTAGTCGAGGCTCATGAGCCAATCGACCGCCGCGAACGTCATCGAAAGCCCGAGCACGGGAATGCCGATGAAAGCGATCTTGCGGTTGCGGATGGTGTGGATGGGATGGCCGTCCGTATCCTGCCGGACGGAGTTCCGCTTCAAAAGCCAGCCGAGACCGCCGAGCAGCAAAAAGTAAATCGCCGCGCGGACGAGAAAGGCGGTCGGGTTGAGATAACCGGCCTTTTTGTCGAGAAGCTCATCCACGCCGTGGGGAAGCGTCCACCATTTGAAGAGGATCGGGGCGAAAAAGGCGATCCCGACAAAGAAGATCACCATGATCGGCAGGAGCAACACCCCAAGATGCTCCAACTGCCGCCGGACGACCACGGACCATTCCGCGTCACTCGCATAATGGACGAAGCTCCAGAAGAGCGCGCCACAGAGGACGGTAAAGAAATAGATCAGCGCGAAGTGCCAGGAAAAGGCAAACTGGGGCCGGTTGGCCTCGGAAAGACCGAAGAGAAGCGAGATAATCAGGAACACGATGCCGACGGCTCCCGAAAGGCCCGCGAGCGACGCCGCCTTCCGTTTGTCGAAGAAATCCGCCTTCGGTTCCGGTGTGTGGGAATGGTCACTCATTTTTCCAGTTCGGTACGATATTGGGCGGGCACGTCGGCGAGGGTCGCGTTCTGGCTCCGCTGGAGCGCGCGCACGTAGGCGATGATGGCCCAGCGGTCTTCCACGGTGATGTTGGGGCCGTAGGGCGCCATGTTCCCCTTGCCGTGGGTGATGGTGTTGAAGATTTGCCCGTCGGGCATGGTGCGGAAGCGGCTCTCCTGGAGATTGGCAATGCCGCCGAAGCCGTATTTCGAAACGATGCCGTTGCCGTCGGCTGCCGCGCCGTGGCAGACGGCGCAGTTGATCGTGTACCGTTCGCGGCCACGCTCCAGCACCGCCGCCGTCATTTTGAGCGGGATGCCGTCGCCCCAGACCTCTCCGGCGCGCCCGGTATCAAGATAGCCGGGGAAGTTCGTGAACCCGGCGGGGCCGTCGAGGTGGCGGGCGTTGTTTCCATCATTGGTGGAGTACCGCCCCGGCTGGACGAACCCTTGCGGCACGGTGCCTGCGACGGGATCGCGCGCGGCGCGGCTGTCGGCGTAGAAATCACTCCGGTGCTGCGGGTCGTAGCGCGGCTGCCGGTCCATGTCGGGGAAGATCTCGATGGGAGCCTGGCGGCTCTTGTCGCCCCGGAACCCGGCGATCGCCAGCACGGCGGCCACAGCCAGGATGAAGCTGATAAAGAAATATCTGAGCATTGGATCTTAAAGGCGAGAAAAGCGAAAAAAGCGGAAGGGGCGAAGCCAGCCGGGTTCAGTCATGCACCAGGGTCACGTGCTCTCCCCCGAGTTCGTCGAGGAATTGCCGGGTTTTGGATTCGGAAAACTTCGGGTCGCGCGACTCGATGACGAGGAAGTAGCCGTCATCGCTCACGCGGCTGAAGCGGTCCCAGTTAAAAAGCGGGTGGTACCACTTCGGCAACTGCGTGAAGAGGAAGAGCGTGGTCACGCAGGTCATCGCCGAGAGGAGAATCGTCAACTCGAACATGATCGGGAAGAAGGCCGGAACGGTCATGAGATCGAGCGGCTTCCCGTGGACAATCATCGGGTAGATGAACGAGGAAGGGATAAACTCCAGCAGGATCGCCGTGATAAACCCGGCGAGACCGCCAAAGAAAACCACCGCGCTCAACCACGACTTGCCAAGGCCCATCGCCTTGTCCATCCCGTGGATCGGGAAGGGCGAGTGCACATCCCAACGCTTGAACCCGGCGTCGCGCACCTTCTCGGCGGCGTGCATCAGGTCGGCAGCGCTCGGAAACTCCGCCGCCATTCCGTAGACTTTTCGGTGCTCGGCCATACTAGTGTGTTACCTCCCCGGCGTGATGTGGCTCATGGAGATCGTGCGATTTCGGACTCGGACGACGATGCGGGTCCGCCTCGGGCGTCACGGCCTTGACTTCAAAGACAGTGACCATCGGCAGGAAGCGCATAAAGAGCAAAAAGAGCGTGAGGAAAATCCCGAACGTCCCGACGAACAGACCGACTTCCGGCCAGGTCGGGTGGAACATCCCCCAGGAAGAGGGGATAAAGTCGCGGTGCAGCGAGGTGACGATGATGACGAACCGCTCGAACCACATCCCCGCGTTGACCATCATCACGATCGGGAAGATGACCCAGAGGTTATGCCGGTTCTTGCGCGACCAGAAGACCTGCGGCGCAAGGACGTTGCAGGTAATCATCGACCAGTAGGCCCACCAGTACGGAGCGGGCGGCGTGTGGAAGACGTGCGGCCCGAGGATGAACGGGTCCGCCACGCGGTTGCGCAGGAAGAGCCAGATTTCGTAAGGGTTCGCGCCGTACCACGCCATGAAAAACTCCATCGTGTAAGCGTAGCCAACCATGCTCCCCGTCAGCAGGATGATCTTGCACATCTTGTCGATATGCTGCTCGGTAATCATGTCCTTGAGCTGCGGATAGAGAATGCGCGCGGGGATCAGGATGGTGAGCACCATCGCGAATCCGCCGAAGATGGCGCCCGCGACGAAGTACGGCGGGAAGATGGTCGCGTGCCAGCCCGGCAGGACGGAAGTGGCGAAGTCGAACGACACAACCGAGTGCACGGAGAGCACCAGCGGCGTGGAGATACCCGCCAGGATGAGGTAGGCCATCTCATAGTGCCGCCACTGGCGGTTGCCGCCGCGCCAGCCGAGCGAGAAGAAGCCGTAGCAGAACTTGGCGATCTTCGAGCGTGTCCGGTCGCGCAGGGTGGCGAGGTCGGGGATCAGGCCGATGTACCAGAACATCAGCGAAACCGAGAAGTAGGTGGAAACCGCGAACACGTCCCAAAGAAGCGGGCTGCGGAAGTTCGGCCAAATGCCGTTCGAGTTCGGGATCGGGGCAAGGAACCACGCCATCCAGACCCGGCCAACGTGAATGCCCGGGAAAATGCCCGCGCAGATCACGGCGAAGATGGTCATCGCCTCGGCGGCGCGGTTGATGGAGGTGCGCCATTTCTGGCGGGTGAGGAAGAGAATCGCCGAGATCAGCGTTCCGGCGTGGCCGATGCCGATCCAGAAGACGAAGTTGGTGATGTCCCAGGCCCAGCCGACCGGATGGTTCTCTCCCCAGACGCCGACGCCCGTGGAGATCTGGTAGGCGATGCAAAAGAGGCCGAAGGCGGCCACCATGCTGGTGAAGAAGATCGAAATCCACCACCAGATCGGCGTTTTGGACTCGACGATGCTGGCGACGTTTTCGGTCAGCCACGGGATGCTCCGGTTGTTCGCGACAAGCGGAACCTTCTCCACGGCGGCTTTCTGCCGCTCGTAGAGATCGGGAAGGGAGGTGGTGGTGCCGTTAGCCATTAGGAGTGAGCGGTTTGGGCGGCGCCGCGCGCAACGGGTTTCTTTGCGTCGGGCATTTTCGGATTGAGGTTGCGCAGTCGCGCCAGGTAACTCACGCGCGTGTTGACGTTGAGATACTTGAGCAGCCGGTAGTTCTTGTCCTGCTTCTTGAGCTTGGAGACGCGGCTTTCGGGGTTGGCGATGTCGCCGAAGACGATCGCGCCCGTCGGGCAGACCTGCGCGCAGGCGGTGGTGAAGACATCCGGCGGGATGCGCACGTCGTCGGAAGCACCCGCCTTGACCTTCTGGGCGATGCGCGCCTCCTGGATGCGCTGGACGCAGAAGGTGCACTTCTCCATCACGCCGCGCATCCGCACGGTGACGTTCGGGTTCTTCTGCATCTTGATCGTGTCGGGCGTCCCTTTCTCGGTCAGCGGCCCGAGCTTGAGGCCATTGACCTCGCCGAGCAGCGGCACCTTCACCGGGGTGATCGGGCGCTGGGTATAATCAAAGAAGTTGAAACGGCGGACCTTGAACGGGCAGTTGTTGGCGCAATACCGGGTACCGATGCACCGGTTGTAGGCCATGACATTAAGACCGTCCGGGCTGTGGATGGTCGCGTTGACGGGGCAGACCGTTTCGCACGGCGCGTTTTCGCAGTGCTGGCAAAGCATCGGCTGCGAAACCAGGCCGGGGTCGGACGGGTATTCGCTCAGATCTTCCCGCTCGCCGGTGTCGCTGACGTAGTAGCGGTCGGTCCGCATCCAGTGCATGGAGCGGCCCATGATGACCTGTTCCTTGCCGACGACGGGCGTGTTGTTCTCCGCCTGGCAGGCGACGGTGCAGGCGGCGCACCCCGTGCAGATGTTCAGGTCGATGGTCATGCCCCACTGGTTGGGCGCATCGAGCTTGGGATGGGTGTAAAGGCTTGGCGGCCCGGGCGGCACTTCCGCGTCCCCGCCCATCTCCTGGACGAAATCGGGGTGCTCGTTGAACTCGTCGAGCGAGGCTTCGCGCACCAGCTCGCGGCCTTCCATGCTGAAGTGCTCCTGGGTGTGGGCGATCTTGACCGTCCGCTCGGTCATGGCGATCTCCCCGTCCACGGCAAAGTAAGGCGACTCCAGGGTGCGCAGTGCGTAGGCGTTGACGCCGGTGCCGCGCCCCAGTCTGCCGACCTCCGTGCGGCCCCAGCCGAGCGAGAGGGTAATCGAATCATCCGCGTGGCCCGGAGCGATGAACGCGGCGGCCTTGAGCTTGCGCCCGCCGACGGTGATCTCGATGATGTTGTGGTCGCCCTTGTAGGCGATCTGCGAAATGCCGAAGCGTTTCGCCGTCCGGGGGCTGACCCACGCGGTGTTGTCCCAGGTGGTCTTGGTGATCGGGTCGGGCAGCTCCAGCATCCAGCCGTTGTTGTTGTAACGGCCGTCATCCATCTTGGAGTCGGCGGCAAAGACAATCTCCATCTTTCCGGCCTGGACCGGAGCGGGCAGCGAGGCGGGAAGCGAGCCGTTGTAGGCGAGGCGAGCCGGTCTCTTGCGCCGGGCGATGAAGCCGTCGCGCAGGAAGCGGTTCCACGAAATGGTGAAATCGACCGGGCTGAGCTGCTCCCGGAAGGTCTCCTGGACCAATTCCGCCCCGGTCGGTTTTTTCCGCCCGGCGCACTTCGCGAGGAGGTCGAGCTCCGACCAGCCATCGTAAAGCGGCAGGATCATCGGCTGGATGGCGGTGTGGATCCCGTCGGCAGTGAGGCCGTCGCTCCAGCTTTCGAGATAATGGGCGGCGGGCACATGCCAGCGGGCATACCGCGAGGTTTCGTCCACCCAGAGGCCGAGCCGGATGACTTCCGGCACCGCTTTCTGGAGGGTCGCCCAGCCGAGATTGGACGGGGCGGTGTAGACCGGGTTGCCGCCGAAAATAAGGAGGGTCTTGACGCTCTTGGCCTTGATCGCCTCGGCCAGCTCCGGGAGCGTGGCGGTCGGCGCCGTCGGGATGCGGGCGCCAACAAGCGTTTCCCCCACTGCGCCGAGCGCCTGGTTGATCGCGGCGCCAAGCTGCTGCACGGCGACCGGCTGGCGCGGCCCGACGAGGACGACACTGCGGCCCTGGGCCGATTTCAGGTCGGCAGCGGCTTCGCGGACCCACTCCGCGGAGAACTCCGCCCCGCCTTCGGGCGCGGCGATGCCGCTCACGTCCACCCCGAGTTCCCGGGCGAGAGCGAGGGCAAACCGGCCGATCTGGCTGGCGGGCAGGCGCAGGCGGTGATCGGCGGAACTGCCGGTGACGGTGTACCGGTTTTCCACCGAATAGAGCCGGTTCATCTTGTCGCCCGGCTGCTCGACGCGGCGGCGATCGGCGAAGGCGCGGGTATGCGCCAGCGAAATCAGCTCGTTGCCGAGAAAATCGTAGTCGAGCGTCAGGATGACATCCGCCTTTTCGAACACCGGCATGGGCCGGACTCCCGGGCCAAACGCGGCGGCGGCGGCGGCATCGGCAAGTTCGTTTCCGAGCGGCTCGTACACCGCCCAGATCGCCTTCGGGAAGCGCCGGGCAATCTCCTGGCGCAGCCGTTCGCGCGTGGGGGAGTTGTTCTCCTCCAGCAGGAAGGCGAGGCCGCTGCCATCCCCGGCGGCGGCGAGAAGACCGTCAAGATACGCCTCGAAGCGCCCGGCGTCGGAGCGGTTGCCCCCCTCTTCAAAGAAGCGGGCGCGGTCCGGGTCGTACAGGTCCAGAATGGAAGCCTGGGCGAAAAGATCGGTCGCCCCCTTGCCCGCAGACGGGTGAACCGGGTTACCCTCGATCTTGGTGGGCCGTCCGTCGTGCGTCGTCACCACCAGCGGCATCGCGCCCGAGCGGCGCGGCATCGCGGAAGCGTAAAAGAGCGGCTTGCCGGGGATGGTCCACTCGGAACTTTTCGTGAACGGGACGAGATTTTTCGGGTGTCGGCAGGCGGCCAGGCCAAGCCCCGCGAGCGCCGTGGAGGCACCCATGAGCTTGAGGAAGTTGCGGCGCGAAACGCCGTCCGCCTTCAACTCTGCGGCTCCGGCGGGGAACTCGCGCTCCAGCCAGCCGCGAAACTCCTCGGTATCGGCCAGTTCGCCGAGGCTGCGCCAGTACTTCCGGCCGGTCAACTTTTCGGGAGGATGTTGGAAAATGTGTTTCATCGGTGGCAGCCAGCGCAGGTCAGAGGCGGGTTCACGTTCCACTCTTTCTTGAGTTCCAGGCCAATGGTCCTCTGGTCGGTCCCGGTGGGCGGTTTCCAGAGGAGGTTGAAGACCTCTTCCGGTGGCCTGAGGTGGTTTTCGGGGTGGCGGTGGCACTCCAGGCACCACGCCATGCTCAACGGCTCGTGGTGATAGACCACCTCCATCTCGTTGACCGGGCCGTGGCAGCTATAGCAGCTCACACCGCGGTTTACGTGAACGGAGTGGTTGAAGTAGACGTAATCGGGCGTCTTGTGGATCTGCACCCAGTTGACCGGCTGGCCGGTGTTCCACGAATCGCGCACGGCCTGGAGCTTCGGGTTGTCTTTCTGCACCTGCGAGTGGCAGTTCATGCAGGTCTGGGTGTTGGGGACGTTCGAGTGCGCCGCCACTTCGACGAAGCTGTGGCAGTAGCGGCAGTCGAGGCCAAGCTGGCCGACGTGAATCTTGTGGGAAAAGGGGACCGGCTGGACCGGCATGTACCCGACGCGGGTGTACTTGGGGGTGAAGTAGTACCACATCCCCGCCGTGATCGCCGCGCCCAGAACCATGGCGCAGATCGTCAGCTTGATCGGGAGGAGGTTACTCCAACGCGGAAAGATATTCGCCATGGTGGATCGCTTGCGGGAGGGTCGGGTTGGAAAACTGTTCTTCTGGCCGGTCAGGCCGTCTGGTCGGCATGGTTGGACGTAGGAAGGGAGGTGGGAAAAAGCGGACGCACCGGGAAATCTCCGGTCGGCAGCTTTGGCCGACTGCATTGGTGGCCGAAAACGGAAAACCTGTCAATCATTTGGATTTCTGATTCTGGACAATTTTTCACCTTCGGCTTGAAACCGGGGCGGGAGGTTGCCCCGGGCCGGCGTTTTTCCCGCTTTCAGGCGCGAGTTTCAAGAGGAAAAAATCTTTTTTGCCCCTGCGCCTCCAATGCAAGGCGTCCACAGCCTCCGGCCAGCGCGATTTTACCTTCTTGAGCATCTTTTTGGGGAAGAGGATTTGCTCGGCGTTGCGGGCGATTTTTCCGGGGGAACCGGGGAAAACGCACGGCAATTTCAAGTAAAAGTAGAGCGGCTCGTAGCCTTGGGCGAGAATCGTGAGCGGTTTCCCGGGGGTCAAGGCCGCGTTGATCTCCGCAGCGAGAGGCCGGAGATCGTCGCGCAGGGTCATCTTCGGGAGCGCGGCAACGGCGTAAACGGCGATCCCCCCGGCGGCGCAAAGGGCGCTCGCGGCGGCAAGAGAGGGGGCACAGGGGGCGCAGGGGGTGTCGTCCGCACGCGGGCGGAACATCCGGAAAGCGCCGTACAAAAACGCGAGCGCGACCGCAACGAGGATCGCCCACTCGAACCACGACCCCAGCCGGAACGCGGCGGGCCGGACGATCCAGGGAGAGGCGACCGCCCCCGCCAGCACCACAAGCGCCAGCGCGCGGTTGATCCCCCGCCAGATCCCCGGCGTCCGGGGGAACACCTCCGCAATGGCCGGTACGGAGGCCGCCAGCAGCAGCGCGGCGGCGGGCCAGAGCGCCAGCGTGTAACGCGGGAGAATGCCCGGCACCGCCATCAACCCGATAAAACCGAGGAACAACGGCCAGCGCGCAGCCCGAATGAGCAGCCCAAGCCGCCCGTGGCGCGCATCCAGCGCGGCAAGCACCCGCCGGTTCCACCAGAACAGCGCGAAGAGAATCCACGGCAGCCCGTTGGAAAAAGCGCGGGGAAAGTTCGGGAGCCATTCGCCAAGTTTGAGGCTCCCTCCCCCGAGGGTGTTGCCCGCCTGGCTGGCCCAGACCCCGCCCGCCCCGAGCACGGCGGTGGCGCGGAAGTACGGGAGCGCCCACGCGGCGAAGATCCCGAAAACGAGCACCAGGGCGACGCCGTGCGCCCCGCTCCAGAGCTGGCGCCGCTCCCCGGAGACCCAGAGCACCGGGATGACCACCCCGTAGAACAGCGGCAGATGCCCCGGGCCTTTGGCCAGCATGGCCAGGCCAAGGAACACGCCGGGCCACAACCAGAGCCGCCACCCGGTCTCGCGGCAGGCCCACGCTGCCAGCCAGAACGCGAACGCAATCCCCGCGAGCGCAACGTAAACGGCCTCAATCTCCGCGAGCCGCCCCTTGTCCAGAAACGCCGCGCTCGTCAGCGTAAAGACCGCCGCCATGAATCCTCCCCCCGGGGAGAGCCAGCGGCTGCCGGTCCAAACCAGCGTCAACCCCAGCGCGAGCACCGCCAGCACGGAGGGGAGCCGGGCGGCCCACTCGCTCCGCTCCCCCGTCACGCGGAAGGAGGCGGCGATGAGCCAGTTGACCAGCGGCGGCTTGCGCAGGTACGGCTCCCCGTTGAGGTACGGGACGATCCAGTCGCCCGTTTCCAGCATCGCGATGGCGGGGAGGATGCGGCGGCCCTCCTCGCCCTTGAGTTCCGGGGTTCCCAGACCGGGGAGGTAGAGGGCAGCCCAAAGGAGGAGGATCAGGACGAGCGCCGCAGTGCGGTTCATAAACAAAGAAAGAGAGACGAAAGCGCCAGCATGGCGCGTTTTGCCGGGTGACTCCAATGAAAAGAGGAAAAGCGTGCCGGGCGCCGGTCGGCACGGATCGCAGCCGGGAGCGCCAAAAAAGCTCGCCAGGGAACAAGAAGAGGGCGTTATGCTCGCCTCCTCCCGATTCCACGATGCCAAGATGCCAAGATGCCACAACGGCTCCAGGTGGCTCCCGGCCCGGTCCGGCCCGCCCCGTTCGCATCGGCATGGGCCACCTCTCCAGAAATGAGCACCCGAAATGAGTACCCGGTGTGATGCTGTTGTCGTCGGCTCCGGCCCGAACGGACTGGCGGCGGCGATCACCCTCGCCCGGGCGGGCCTCAAGGTGCTCGTGCGGGAGGCGGCCCCCGTGCCCGGCGGCGCGCTGCGGACGGAGGAACGGACGCTCCCCGGCTTTCGCCACGACATCGGCTCGACCGTCCAGGCGCTCGCCCAGGTCTCCCCGTTTTTCAAAACGGTGCCGCTGGAAAAGCTCGGCGTCCGCTTCGACTACCCCGCCGCCGCCTTCGGCCAGACACTTCCCAACGGCGGCGCGGTGCTCCTGGAGGGGAGCGTGGAAGAGACCGCGCGCCAGCTCGGGGCCGACGCCGCAAGCTACCGGAAACTCTTCGGGCCGATCGTGCGGGACTGGGAGATGCTGATCCCCGCCCTGCTCGGCCCGCCCGCCACCGTGCCGCGCCACCCGCTCGCGCTCGCGCTCTTTGGCCGGAAGGCGATCTGCTCCGCGCACCGGCTCCAGAAAAGATGGTTCCGCCAGGAGGCTGCGCGGGCGCTCTTCGCCGGGGCGGCGGCGCACGCCATCCTGCCGTTCGACCGCCCGGCCAGCTCCGCGTTCGGGCTGGTCTTGATGGCGAGCGCGCACGCACGCGGCTGGCCGGTGGCCCGGGGCGGCTCGCAGACGCTCGCCGAAGCGATGGTGGCCCACCTCCGCGCGCTCGGCGGCGAGGTCGTCTGCAATGCCCCGGTGGAAACGCTCGAAGAGTTTGAGGCGGTTCCCGCCGTCCTGTGCGATCTCACGCCGCGCCAGCTCCTCGCCGTGGCCGGTTCCCGCCTGCCGGGCCGGTATGCAAACCGCCTGCGGCGTTTTCGTTACGGCCCCGGGGTTTTCAAAATCGACTGGGCGCTCTCCGGGCCGGTCCCGTGGAAAAACCGCGAACTGCTCAAGGCGGGCACGGTCCACGTCGGCGCGGGGTGGGACGAGATCGCCGCCTCCGAAGCCGCCACCTGGGGCGAGGGGCCGCCGACAGGCCGGCCCTTTCTCATTCTCGTGCAGGCCTCGCTCTTCGACCCCACCCGCGCGCCGGAAGGGAAGCAGACGCTCTGGGGGTACGCCCACGTCCCGCACGGGGCAACGGGAGACTTCACCCCGTTGATCGAAGAACAGATCGAGCGGTACGCCCCCGGGTTCCGCGACACGGTTCTTGCCCGCTCCATCCTGCGCCCGGCGGATCTGGAACGCTTCGATACCAACCTGATCGGCGGCGACATCACCGGCGGAGCGCAAACGCTCGACCAGACCTTCACGCGCCCCGTGGCAAAGCTCGACCCGTATGCCACGCCCGTGAAGGGGCTTTACCTCTGCTCCGCCTCCACCCCGCCCGGCGGCGGCGTCCACGGCATGTGCGGCTACAACGCGGCACGCTCGGCGCTCAAAAAAGTGTTCGGCATCACGCGGCTTGCCGAACGGGAGGCATAAGAGCATCCTTGCCCCGAAGCCCCGGCCAATGATGAAAAGCCTCGCCGCCAAAATCTTTTTTCGGCTGCTGCTCCTCGCCGTGCTGGGGGCGGGGGTTTGGCTCTGGTTCGCGTTGAGCCCCGTCCACCACGCGCCGGGCGTGCTGATCCCGCACGCGCCCGTCCAGAGCCGGGGCGACGACCCGGCCCCCCTCTCCCCACCCATCGGGAGCGGCGCGGCGCCGTACCATCTCAAGCGGCTGGCGGGATTTTCCATCCGGGGGCGGGTGCTCTCCGTGGAGCGTTACCACGACGCGCAGGCGGCGCTTGCCCCGATGGATCTGGTTCTCGGGTGGGGCGCGATGTCGGACTCGGCAGTCCTCTCCGGCCTCACCGTGACGCAGCGCAACCGCGACTATACCTTGCGCTGGAAACACACCCCGCCGCTCCCGCCCGCCGAGGCGGTGAAACAGAGCGCGAACCTCCATCTCATCCCCTCCGACGGGGAGATCGCCTCGCTCCTCGGGCAGTTGAAGCCCGGCTGCCTGGTCGATTTCCAGGGGAGCCTCGTGGAAGCGCAGCCCGACCGGGGCGGGCCGGTCTGGCGCTCCTCGCTCGTGCGCGAAGATACCGGGCCGCAGTCGGGCGAGCTTTTCTACATCACCAGCGCCCGCTCGTTCGACGGGAACCGCGACCGCTCCGTCGAAGAAAAACAGCGGCGCTCTCCCGAAACGCAAGACAATCTCCAACGCTGGTTCGAAGCACTCCAGCAGCGGCGGCAGACCCTCGATCTCCGCGATCTCGAGGCCGTGCGCGCCTATAATCTGGAAGCGCAGCGTTACATGGCCGCCGCGCACCCGAAGTCCCCGGGCAGCCCAACGCCCGACCCTGGCTTCACTAGGCCATGACCTTCCCGGGAGCGGCGGAGGAGGCGGAGCCTGGCATTCCGGCTTTGACCCGTCTCCCCCGGGGTTGCAAGATGGCGCATCCGGGAGCAGGGTAGAGACACCCCGGCCCGCCCACACCCGCTGCACACACCCTTGCCCGGACGGCGGCTTTTCATGCACAACGATCCCGACAACGCCAGGAGCGCCGCCGACCCCGCGCAAGCCGGGCCGCGCCCCGGCGGGTTGGCCATCTCGAAAAGGGAACCCCCGCTCGCGCTCCTGCTCCAGTGCCTGCTGCCGATCGCGGTCGGGTGGTCGTTCGCGCTCACCCTGCGCCACGCGCTCGGCATCCCGTTCGCGCCGTGGGGGTTGACGCTCTTTCTCGCCGGGATCGGCGCCGCCTATACCGTGGACCGGCTCATCGACCCGGCGGAACGGCGGCGCGACCGGCTCCAGCAAGCGCGGATGCCGCGCTGGCTGCACCGCACGCTCTGGAGCGCGGCGCTCTGCTTCTCGGGCGTCACGCTGCTGGCCGCGCTCCGGATGCCGCGTTCGCTCCAGACGACAGCGTTCATTCTCTCCGCCGCCTCGCTCGCCTACCCGCTGCTCAAGCGGCTGCCGCTCGCCAAGACCGCAGCCATCGCCCTCGCGTGGACCTGGGCCAGCGGGAGCCTCCCCTTCCCGGTGTCGCGGATCGCCCCGTGGTGGCGGCTCGACCTGGCGCTGCCGCTCTTCCTGCTCGTGGCGGCCAACGCCATCCTGTGCGATCTCAAGGACCGCGAGCACGACCGCGAGGATGGCATCCCGGCGTTCCCGGTGCTCTTCGGCCCGCGCGCCACCTGCCTTGCGGCGACGGGGATGCTCGCCGCCTCCGTGGCCCTGGCGCTCTCGCGCGGCTGCCTCGCCCTCGCGGCGTCCGGGGCGGCGCTGGCCATCGTCGCGCAGTTCCCGCAATGGCTTGGCCACGAGATCGCGGGGCCGCTCCTCGCCGACGCGCTCCTGATCCTTCCCGGGCTGCTCATCCAGGCGGGGGCGATCTGATCGCGGTGCGTTGACACGGGGGGCGCGTCTGGTAGTGTCGCCATTTCCCCATGAAAAAAGTGATTGCCTCTTCCGAAGCCCCCGTCGCCGTCGGCCCGTATTCCCAGGCCATCGCCGTGGGGGACGCCCTTTACTGCGCCGGGCAAATCCCGCTCGACCCGGCGACCGGCGAGCTGATCGCGGGCGATACCAAGGCCCAGACCGCGCGGGTTCTGGAAAACCTCGGCGGCGTGCTTCGCGCGGCGGGCATGACCTTCGCCGACGTGGTGAAAACGACGGTTTTCCTGACGGACCTCGCCGACTTTGCCGCGATGAACGAAATTTACGCCCGCACGTTCTCCGCGCCGTTCCCGGCCCGCTCGACCATCCAGGTCGCCGCGCTCCCCAAGGGCGCACGGGTCGAGATCGAAGCGGTGGCCCTCCGGCAATCGTGACTATTTCGTAACCGCTCCATGCCCACCACCCACGCCATTTCTCCCGAGGAAGTGCTCGCGCTGTTCAAGAAAACCGGCGCGCTGCTGGAGGGGCATTTCATCCTCCGCTCGGGCCTGCACAGCCGCCAGTTCTTCCAGTGCGCGAGGCTGCTCCAGCACACGGATGCGGCGGCCCGGGTCTGCGCCGCGCTGGCGGAGAAGCTGCGCGGCTTCGCGGCGCAAAGCGTCATCTCCCCCGCCCTTGGCGGGCTGATCGTCGGACACGAAGTGGCGCGCCACCTCGGGATGCGCCATATTTTCGCGGAGAAAGAGGAGGGGCGGCTGGTGCTGCGGCGCGGCTTCACGATCGAGCCGGGGGAACGCTTCCTCATCCTCGAAGACGTGGTGACGCGCGGCGGGCGCGTGCAGGAGACGCTCGAGATCGTGCGCGCCCGCGGGGGCGTCGTCGCGGCGGTCGGGGCGGTGGTGGACCGGAGCGGCGGGCAGACGCCCGACTTCGGCGCGCCATTTGTCAGCCTCGCAAAACTGGATATAGAAACCTTCGAGCCGGGCTGCCTGCCGCCCGACCTCGCCGCCACCCCCGGCGCCAAGCCGGGCAGCTAATAGATAATAAGATAATAAGATCATCGATTTAGGACTTAGACCCGCAGCCCCGTAGCCCCGTAGACTCGCACCCTCTTTTTTTGCTCAATTTGTTATGGTGAACTGGATTCTCAAGAAAATCATCGGCTCGAAGAACCAGCGGGAAGTCCGTCGGCTCCGCCCGATCGTGGAGAAGATCAACGAAATCGAGCGGCAGCTCCAGGCGCTCTCCGACGAGGCGCTGCGGGAGAAGACCGCCCACTGGAAAGAGGAGCTGGCCAAGATCGGGAATTACGCCGAGCAGCAGAAGTACCTCGACGAGATCCTCCCGGAAGCCTTTGCCGTGGTCAAAAACGGCGCGCGCCGCCTGGTCGGCAGGGAAGTGATCGTCGGCGGACGGACGGAGACCTGGAACATGGTGCACTTCGACGTGCAGCTCATCGGCGGCATGGTGCTGCACCAGGGGAAGATCGCCGAAATGGCCACCGGCGAGGGCAAAACGCTCGTCGCCACGCTGCCGCTCTACCTTAACGCGCTGACGGGGCGCGGCGCGCATCTGGTGACCGTCAACGACTACCTGGCCTCGCGCGACTCCGACTGGATGGGGACGCTCTACCGCTTTCTCGGTCTCACCTGCGGCTGCATCCAGCACGACCAGTCGCCCGATCTCCGGCGCGAACAGTACGCCTGCGACATCACCTACGGGACGAACTCGGAGTTCGGCTTTGACTACCTGCGCGACAACGGCATGGCCACGAGCCGCGAGCTCCAGGTGCAGCGCGGCTACGCCTACGCCATCGTGGACGAGGTGGACTCCATCCTCATCGACGAGGCGCGCACCCCGCTCATCATCTCCGGCCCCTCCACCGTCTCCAGCCACCAGTTTGACAAATACAAGCCGCTCGTGGAGCAACTCGTCAAAAAGCAGACGATCCTCTGCAACCGGCTCGCCGCCGAGGGCGAGGAGCTTTTCAAGCAAGGCAAGAACGAGGAGGCGGGGAAGACCTTCTTCAAGGTCAAGCTCGGGCAGCCGCGCCACAAATCGCTGATGCGGGCGATGGAAGAGCCCGAGCGGCGGCGCGCCATCGACAAGGCGGAAGTCTCCATGCACGGCGACACGCAGAAGGACGCGCTCTTCGAACTCAAGGAGAGCCTCTACTTCACGATGGACGAGCGCGCGCACGAGGCCGACCTGAGCGAGCAAGGGCGCGAATTTCTCAACCCCGGCGACCCGGACGCCTTCGTGCTCCCCGACCTCATCACGCAGTTCGCCGAGATCGACGTCGATGCCTCGCTGAGCGAGGAGCAGAAAGTCGCCGCCAAGGGCGACCGGCAGGCGCACTGCGACCGGCAGGCCGAGCGGATGCACAACATCTCGCAGCTCCTGCGCGCCTACTGCCTCTTCGAGAAGGATGTGCAGTACGTCGTGGAGGATAACAAGGTGGTCATCGTCGATGAATTCACCGGCCGCAAGATGGCGGGCCGCCGCTGGAGCGACGGGCTGCACCAGGCCGTCGAGGCGAAGGAGGGGGTGCAGATCGACCGCGAGACGCAGACGCTCGCCACGATCACGATCCAGAACTACTTCCGCCTCTACGCCAAGCTCGCGGGCATGACCGGCACCGCCGAGACGGAGGCGAACGAGTTCCACGACATTTACAAGCTCGACGTGGTGGTCATCCCGACCAACCGCCCCTGCATCCGCAAGGATCTCAACGACCTGATCTTCAAGACCCGGCGCGAGAAGTACAACTCCGTAGTCAACGAGATCAAGGCGGCGCATGGCCGCCAGCAGCCGGTGCTCGTCGGCACCGTGAGCGTGGAGGCGTCCGAGCTTTTGAGCCGGATGCTCAAGCGCGAAAAAGTACCTCACACCGTCCTCAACGCGAAGTACCACGCGCAGGAGGCCGAGATCGTCGCCCGCGCGGGCCAGCCCGGTTCGGTGACAATCTCCACGAACATGGCGGGCCGCGGCACCGACATCAAACTCGGCCCGGGCGTCACGGAAGTCGGCGGGCTCTACGTGATCGGCACGGAGCGGCACGAATCGCGCCGCATCGACCGCCAGTTACGTGGCCGCTGCTCGCGCCAGGGCGATCCCGGCCTTTCGCGCTTCTACGTCTCCTTCGAGGACGACCTGATGCGCAACTTCGGCGCGGCCGAGCGGATGACGAAGATGATGGAACGCTTCGGCATGAAGGAGGGCGAGGAGCTTGAGCACCCGTGGCTCAACAAGTCGGTGGAGACGGCACAAAAGCGCGTCGAGCAGCGCAACTACCAGATGCGCCGCCGCACGCTGGAGTTCGACGACGTAATGAACAAGCAGCGCGAGGTCGTCTACGGTTTCCGTAACGAGGCGATCGACACCGACAACCCGCGCGAACTCATTTTCGAGATCATTGACGAAGCCATTCCCGCCAAGGTCCACGAACTGCTCGCCCCGGACGCGGACGGCTCCGCGCCCGACCACGCCGCGCTCCTGGGCTGGATCAACACCACCTTCCCGCTCGGCCTCACCCAGGAGGCCGCCGGGTTCGATAATCTGGAGAACGAGGAGATCGCCCAGCGCGTGGTGGAGAAGGTGAAAGCCTCCTACGAACTGAAGGTGAAGCACGAAGACCCCTCGGCGGTCGTCGGGCTGGAACGCTACATCATCCTCAACGCCATCGACCGGCTCTGGCAGGAGCACCTCTTCGCGATGGATTCGCTGCGCGAAGCCGTCTACCTGCGCGCCTACGGCCAGAAAGACCCGCTCGTGGAGTACAAATCAGAGGCGTACGAAGTGTTCGTCGGCCTCATGGCGCGGATCAAGAACGAGGTGATCCACAACCTCTTCCGGAGCACCTCGAACCTGCTCGCCTTCGAACAGTTCCTCACCAGCCTGCCGCAGAACTTCCTCAGCCAGGAAGACCCGCTCGCCGGTCTGGCGGAAGATTCGCCCTCGCCGCGTGAGCTGGCGGGCGTCACCATCCGCAATGACGATATGAAAGTGGGCCGCAACGACCCATGCCCCTGCGGCAGCGGGCGCAAATACAAAAGCTGCTGCGGCCGGACGGCGTAAGCGCACCGCGCCGGGAAGGCGCGGGCGCCCTTGGGGCTTTGGAGCCTCGGAGCCTTAAAGCAGGTGCTCCCGGTTGTCGGAGCGGAGATAGATCGTCTTCGAGCGGAGATCGTGGTGCGTGGTGATCTGCCGCACGGTCTTGCTCTTGGCGCGCATCATCACGGAATGCGTGGTGGCCGTGTGGTTGCGGACCTGCACGCCTTTGAGGAGCGGGCTGTCGCTGATCCCCGTGGCGCAGAAGATGATGTTCTGGCCGTTGGCGAGATCGTTCGCGCAGAAGACCTTGCCGAGATCGTCGCCGTACCCGGCGTCGATGATCGCCTTGCGCTCCTCTTCGTCGCGCGGCCACATCATCGTCTGGAGATCGCCCCCGAGACACTTGAGCGCGGCGGCGGAGAGCACCGCCTCGGGCGAGCCGCCGATGCCCATGTAAAGGTCCGCGCCGCTGTCGTAAATGGAAGGGGCGATGGCGGCGGCGATGTCGCCGTCGCTGAACATGCGCAGCGCCGCGCCGGTGGCGCGGATCTCCTCGATGAGCCGCTGGTGGCGCGGACGGTCCATCACGAGGATGACCACATCCTGGATGCGCTTGCGCAGCGCGCGGGCGACGGAAACGATGGTCTCCTCCACGGCGTTCTGGATGTTCACGGTCTGGACGCCCGTGCGCTCCATGTAGCGAACCACCTTCGGCCCGTAGGCGAGCTTCATCATGTAGAAGGAAGGGATGTCCTTGAGCGCCTGGCCGACTCCCTCTTCCGGGCTGGCTCCGACCAGACACGCGATCGAATTGGCCGCGCCCTTGGCGATGTTCGTCGTGCCGTCGATCGGGTCGAGCGCAAGGTCGAACCGGAGCGTGCCCGGCGCCCAGGTGCCGAGCTGCTCGCCCTTGAAAATGCCGGGGGCGTTATCTTTGATCCCCTCGCCGATCACCACCTCCCCGCAGATGTTCATCAGATCGAACATCCCGCGGATCGCATCGCAGGCCGCCGCATCGGCAGCCTCTTTCTCCCCGCGCCCGAGCCACTGGATGGCGTTGAGCGCGGCGTGTTCGGTAGCCCGAACGAAGTCGAATTCGATGATCCGTTCGATGTCGTAGTATTGCTCGCGAGGTGTTTTCACGGTTGTAAAAGTAACAGATGATTCATGAGGCAATCCGGACCGGGGTTCAACCCGAAATCCTGCGTCCGCCCGGTCACGCTTCGCCGGGGGTGGCAGCCGCGTCCGCCTCGATGCGCGGGAAGAGCGGGGCCGGTTCGCCCAGAACGTGCCCGTCGGGCAGGCCGCCGCCTTCCGCAAAGGCGTCCGCCAGGCGCGGTGGCTCTCCTGCGAGATTTAGCTGCGCGCGCATGGCGCGGGCGGCCTCCGGGAGCACCGGCGCGATCAGGATGGAAAGAACGCGGAGCGCCTCGGCCAGGTGGTAGAGCACGGCGTCGAGCCGTCCGGCCTGCCCGGGGTCTTTGGCGAGCTTCCACGGCGCTTCGCTCTCGATGTAGGCGTTGCAGCGCCCGGCGAGATTCCAGGCCGCCTCCAGCCCGGCGTGGATCTGGTAGGCCTCGAACCGTTCGCCGTAGCTCCGGGCGGCCTCGCGGATCGCCGCGAGGAAATCGGTCTCCCCCCCGGGCCGCCGGAGCGCGCCGCCCCGGTAGCGCCGCGCCATGCTCAGCGTCCGGTTGAGGAGATTGCCAAGGTCGTTGGCAAGGTCGGTGTTGTAACGCAGGAGCAGCCGCGCCTCGGAGAATTCCATGTCCTGCCCGGTGGCCGTCTCGCGCATCAGGTAATACCGGAGCGCCTCCGCGCCGTAGCGTTCGGCGAGCCGCGCGGGATCGACGCTGTTGCCGAGGCTCTTGCTCATCTTCGCCCCGGAGAGATTGACATAGCCGTGCACCAGCAGCGAGGGCATGGCGTCGTCCCCAAACCCGAGCGCGCGCAGCATGGCGGGCCAGTAGACGCCGTGCGCGGGAACGAGGATGTCCTTGCCGATGACGTGCAGCGCGGGCCAGCGGCTCGCGAAGGCCGCCGCCTCCTCCGGGCCGCCGAGGTAGCCCGCGAAGCTGATGTAGTTGATGAGGGCGTCAAACCAGACGTAGGTGACGTAATCGGCGTCGAAGGGGAGTTCGATCCCCCAGGCGAGCCGCTCCCGGGGGCGGGAGATGCAGAGATCCCCGGAGAGCTTCTCCACGGCGTTGCGCAGCTCGACCTGCCGGAAGGCGGGAGTCACGAACCCGGGGTGCGCCTCCAGGAACCCCAGCAGCCAGTCGCGATGCCGCGCGAGGCGGAAATAGTAGTTCTCCTCGGTGATTTCGGTGACTTCGCCCCACTCCGGGCCGAACTCGCCGTCGGGGCCGCGATCCTTGTCGGTAAGGAACTGCTCCTGCCGGACGCTGTAGAAGCCGGAGTGCTCCGCTTTGTAAATCTCCCCGGCGTCGTAAAGTTTCTGAAGAATTTCCCGGACGACGGCTTTGTGGCGCGGCTCGGTGGTGGCGGCCCAGCCGTCGTAGCGGATGCCGAGTTTTTCCCACAGGGCAGTGAACTTCGCGGTAACTTCCCGGGCGAAATCCGCCGGGGCCAGCCCCTCCTTCTGCGCGGTCTGCTGCACCTTCTGGCCATGCTGGTCCACGCCGGTGAGGAAAAAAACCGGCTCGCCCTTGAGCCGGTGGTAGCGGGCGATCACATCGGCGAGGATTTTCTCGTAGGCGTGGCCGATGTGCGGCGCGGCGTTGGTGTAGTCGATGGCGGTGGTGACGAAGAAGGGCTTGGACATGGTGCGGAAAGGGGATGGAAAAAAGGGAGGGAAGGAGGATCGGCTTACCAGCCTATCACCCCTTGAGCTTGCCTCCCCAGGAAAGAACGCGCGCCTTGGCTCCAGCCGCCTCGGCCTGCGCGATGTCGCCCGCGCGGACATAAAAGAGCGAAAGGCTCGACCAGCCGAGCTGGTCGTTCGGGTTGATCTCCACGGCGCGCCGCCCGGCCTCGATCGCCTCCGGGTAGCGGCCCGTTTTCATGAGCGCCATGCCGAGCGCGTGCCAGCCGTCGAAGTACCGGGGCGCAAGCTCCACGCACCGCCGGTATTTCTCCACCGCGCTCTCCATCTCGCCAAGCGCGAGATCGCCGTTGGCGTCGTCGAAGAGTTCGGCGACCTCGGGGTGGATGTTTTCTGGCTCTTCCATCGGCTTGCAGTTTTCCGGCGCGCCTCGGGTCTCGGGCCTCGGGCCTTAACCCTGCTGCCCCTCCGCGCGCCGCTTGACGAGGCTCTGCGGGTTCGCCTCCTTGAGCCGGAGGCGCAGCCATTCGTTGAACGCCTCGAAGCGTTTGAAAGAACGGGCGTTCCCGATCTGGGTCTCCTGGGCCTGCGCGAGCTTCGCTTCGTCCACCGGGTCGCGCTGGATCAGGTAAACGAGCAGCCCCCCCTCCAAGGTCGGCAGGAGTTCGCTCAGGCCGCCCTTGGGCAGTTCGGAAGCCTTCGACGCCACCTCCGCCGCGAACGGCTCCGGGGCGGGTTCGACGCTCGAAAAGGCGGGGAACGGCTCGGGCTTCGCCCCGGCCTGCGCCGCGGCGTCGGCGAACGATTTACCCGCCTTGAGCGCCTCGGTGATCTTCGCGCGCGTGGCGTTGGCCTTGCTGGTGAGCGCGTTGCGCCCGCGCTCCTGCCGGATCGCCTCGACCACGCGCGGCTGCGCTTCCTCCAGGGTCAAAGGCCGCCGGGGGATGATCTTCTCCAGGTGCAGGACCAGGAGGCCATCCGCCGACTCCACGGGGTCGCTCTCCGGCGCGGCTTTCGTCAGCGAAAAGGCAGCGGCAGCCGCTTCGGAAACAGCGGCGAACTCGGGTGGCGGCTTGGCGGCGGTGAACTCAGGCGTGGTCTTCACGGCCAGCCCCATCTTTTCCGCCACGGCGCCGAAATCGGCTCCCGGCTCCAGCAGCGCCTGGCCGAGGTTCTCCGCCCGCGCGGACTGCTTCTGCAACGCTTCCATGCGCGCCTTGCCGGTGAGCTTCTTCTCCTCGTCGCCCAGCTTGATCTCCACGTAGCGGACGACCCGCCTTTCGTCCGTCAGCAGCGAGGGGCCGTGGTCCTTGTAATACTGGTCGATCTCCTCCTTGGTCGGCTCGATGTCCGCCGTGAAATCGGAGAGCTTGTAGCGAATCAGCGAAACCTCGGTCTTCTGGTTGTCGCGGGTGTAGAGCGTGCGGAACTCCGTCGGCGTCACCTCCACGGTGCTGCCGACAAGCTCCATCAGCCGCTTGAGCCGCAGCGTGTCGCGCAGAAGCTCTTCGAACTGCGAGTTGGTGAACCCGTTGGGGCCGAGCATGTTCTGGGTGAACTGCTGGTACTTCACCGGGTCGAACTGGCCGTTGGTCTGCAAGGAGGGAAGCCCCTTGAGCACGCGCACCACCTCCGAATCGGGCGGCGTGATCCCCATCTCCCGCGCCTCGTGCGAGAGCACGAAGCTGTTCCAGACGAAATTCTCGACCGCCTCGTCCTGGCTACGGGGGTTGCCGACGAGGCTGAAGACAAACTCCGAAAGCCCGAGCGCGCGGGCCAGTTGGAAGCGCCGGGCCGCCCGGTCGATCTCCGCCTGCGAGACGGAGCGCCCGTAAATCTTGTATGACTGGTGGCTCCCCAACCGGTCAAACTGCGTGCCGTTATAAAGCAGCACGAAGGCGATGATCGTCAGGACGGTTACCCCGATCATCACTGGCTGCTGATACTTGCGAAACAGATTGACCATGCGGATTGAAAAATTTTGTTTGCGGGTTGCGGTTGATTTCAGGAACGGCTTTATTTAGCCTTCACTCCCGAAACAATGAAGCAATGAAGCTAAGACGCAGCTTTTCCTCCCATCAACTCATTTTTGCGTTCGGCTTTGCACTCTTTACGCTCAGCCTTGCGCCGCTCTCCACGCCGTCAGCGTGGGCGCAGGATACGGTGGTCCTTGCCGACCAGACCGTCAACGGCAAGATTGTCGGCGTCGAAAGCGCGAAAGTCGTCGTGCAGATCGGGGCGGGCAAACTCGCCTACCCGCTCACCAGCGTGCGCAGCGTGACGATGCCGGCCCCCGCCGACTTCGAGGAAGGCAAGAAAGCCTACGCGGAGAAAAACTACGGGCGGGCGCTCGCCGTCATCCGGGGCATCGTCACCAAATACAACGGGCTGCCCACCGACTGGGCGCGGGAATCCGCAAGCCTGCTTGGAGACCTCTACGTCGCCCTGGACAAGCTGCCGGAGGCCGAAGCCGCCTACCTCAGCTACCAGAAAGCCTACGGCGGCGCGGGCACCTCCATCCAAACCGAAGTCGGCCTCGCCCGCATCGCCCTCTCCAGGAAGGAGTACGACAAGGTGAAGACCAAGCTCGAGCCGATCATCACCCGGGCGATGGGGGAGAAAAACCCGGACCCCTCCCTGGTCCTGGCCTACAGCCAGGCCTCCTACCTGCGTGGCCGGGCCGAGGAGGCCCAGCAGGACTACAAGGCCGCCCTGGAAGATTACACCCGCACCGTCGCCCTCTTCTACCACGACCCGGCAGCCGTCGCCGACGCGCGCACCCGGGCCGAAGCCCTGCGCAAAGAGCACGGCGTCACCACCCCCTGAGCAACACGAACGACCCCTGCATCCCCGACCTCTCGATTTTCTTCTTTTCCTCCCTCCAAATCCCGCTTCCATTTCCAGAAAAAACCCGTTTAATACCCCGCAACCCATCCTTATCCCTCTCTTTTACCCTCCCTTCTGACCCCTCGTTTTTCTCCCCATGAAAATCCGTAAGTTCCTCCCCTCCGTTCTTGGTCTTCTGCTCCTTTCCGCGATTTCGGGCTTCGCCCAGGAAGCCGCGGCCCCGGCTGCGGCAACGGAACAGTCGCACACCGTCCTCCAAACCATCATGGGCGGGGGTCCGCTGATTATCACGGTCTGGATTGCGATTCTCGGCACCTCCATCACGATGGTCACGTTCGTGATCCAGAACATCCTGACGCTGCGCAACGACAAGATCGCCCCGCCTCCGCTCGTGGACGCGCTGCGCGAGACGATCGGCGCGGGCAACTACCAGGAAGCGTGGGAAATCTGCAACGCGAACAAGAACTACCTCGCCAACGTCCTCAAAGCCGCGCTCTCCCGCCTCGGCCGCGGCAAGGAAGCGGTGGAAGACGCCATCACCGAACACGGCCTGCGCGAAGCCACGGTGATCCGCACCCGCAACAGCTATCTCTCGGTGATCGGGGTCATCTCCCCGATGATCGGGCTGCTCGGCACCGTCATCGGCATGATCGGGGCGTTCGCCGTTCTCGGCCAGAGCGGCATCGCCAATCCCCGCGCGCTCGCCGCCTCCATCGGTGAGGTGCTCCTGGCCACCGCGAGCGGCCTCTTCATCGCCATCCCGGCCTTCGTCGCCTACTACATCTTCCGCAACCGTTCGCAGATGGTCATCGTCCACGGGGACGATATGGTGAACACGCTCGTGCGGGACATCCCCTTCGACGAGCTCAACGGCGTGCAGATCGGCGATGCCTTCAACGCGGGCGGCAGCGGCGCGATCCCGGCGGCCAGCCAGTCCCGGAAAGTCTCCGTCTCGCTGACCACGAACTGCCCCGTCTGCAACGGCGCGGTCAACCCCGGCCAGAACCCGTGCCCGCACTGCGGGGCCACGCTCCAGTGGGCGCAGTAGGCTCGGCCTCCCCCCCTGCCTTCCTACCCCCATAGGCCATGTCTCACCGCAAATCGGCAAAAAAGAAACGCGATGAGGTCCGCAATCCTCCAGAGGCGGACCCGGAGTTCCAGATCGCGCCGATGATCGACATTCTTCTGGTGCTGCTCGTCTTCTTCATGTCGATCAGCTCCACGGAGACGCTGCGCAACAACCAGGACATCGCGCTCCCCGTCGCCAAGGACGCCAAGGCGCCCAAGAAAACCGCCGAGGGGCAGGTGGTCATCAACGTCTTCTGGGGGGCGATCAACAACCTCGGCTCCATCGAGGTGGATGACAAGCAGTACCCCACTCCTTCCGATCTCGTTCCGATGCTCAAGAAGCATCTCCTGGTCAGCCCGCAGACACGCCTGCTGGTTCGCGCCGACCGGGCGGTCCGCTACGAATACCTGCGGCAGGTTCTCCGCGCTGCGGGCGAGGCTGGCGTTTCCAACATCACCTTCTCGGTCGTGGACAAAGACGTTCCGAAATAAAACCCTCTTCCAAAATCCCCGCCCTCCGGGACAACCCGGCACCGGGAACGGTTTCACCCCCCCAAAAACTCTCCTGCAATGGCTTCCATCGGTTCAGAAGACGGCGACATCGGCTTCCAGATTGCCCCCATGGTGGACGTGGTTTTCGTCCTCATGCTCTTTTTCATGGCGAGCGCCGGTTCGCAAGTCGTGGAGAGGGAACTCAGCGTCAACCTCCCCGGTGGCGGCACCAGCCGCACCCAGAAGGTGGTCACGCCTATCATCATCAGCATCTCGGCGGAAGGCCAGGTGTCGGCGAACGACAAACCGCTCGGCACGCCCACGGACAAAAAGCTCACCGAGCTGCGGGAATGGCTCAAGGGCACCATCGCCCGCTTCGGGGCCGACAGCCCGGTCATTATCCGCCCCGCCCCGGACACCCATCACGAGCGGATCATGGACGTGCTCAACGCCGCCGGTGCCTCGGGAGTCACGAAGCTGACGTTCGGCTAACCGCAGCGGCGCGATTGCGGTCGGGCAGAAATGTCGCAATTTCGCCAAAAAGCCGCATTTTCCCTTTCCGCTTTTCGCAAGA
>CAZYVL010000006.1:0-8009 GCA_964651005.1 uncultured Chthoniobacteraceae bacterium
CCGACTCCCCGCCCCCGCGCCAGAGGCGGGGGCAACGGCGAGCGATCCCATCAGAAAAACCGCCGCGCACGCGGCCTGTTTCGTTTTCGTGAACCGGTTTGCTTTCATGATCGTTCTATTTTCTTAATCGGGTTTGGGTTGACCGCGCTCCCCGGCGTTACCCCTGCGGGGGGAAAACTGTTTGCAGGATCATCATTGCCCGGCGAGCGTCGCACTCGCGTGCCGAAAAGGCGAGTCTGGATTATTCGTAAAACCCGTTGATTCCGGGGCCGATCGACCCGCTTTGACGATGACCTGGTGGTCATTCATGGCGAAGGCTCCCGGCAGCGCCTCCCTCCCCGCTTGACGAAACCTCCGGCCCCGGGGTGCAATCCCGTCATGTTCGAGGAATTGTTTGCCCTGCGCGGTCTTTCGCTGGAGCGTCTCAAGGCATTTGTGGAAGTCGCGGCCAGTGGCGGGATCGCGAAAGCGGCACCCGGCGATCCCGTGCGCCAAAGCCAATTCAGCCGACAGATCAGTGAAATCGAAGCGTTCTTCGGCGTAGAGCTCATGCGGCGCAACGGGAAGGGGATGAAACTGACCGACGCGGGGCATGAATTGATGCGTCTGGTGCAGGCGCATTTCAGCGCGTTGGACGATTTCCGGCGTGGCTGTGCTTCGCAACCCGTTCCCATCAAAATCGGCGCCGGGGATAGCCTTCTTCATGGATTGATGATCCCCCGGGCGGCGGACATTCAGCGGGAACTCAGCGGCATCCAACTCAGCTTTTTAAATTTGAGAACGGACGATGCGCTCCGGCGGATCAAAGAAGGCTCGCTCGATTTTGCCGTCATCAGAAAGGAAGCCGTCCCCGCCAATTTGCGGCGGGAGGACCTGGGAAGCATTACTTATTCCCTCTTCGTTCCCGCCAATTTGATGAAGCGGGACTCCAAACCCGATCTGGCATGGATGCTCCAAAACCTACCCATCGCCAGCGGTGCCCAAACGGGCCATTTCTGGAACGATCTCTCCGCATGGATGCGCAAGCACGGATTTCAGATTTACCCCAAGCTTTGCTGCGAATCCTTTGCGCAAGCCGCCACGGCGGTTCGCGCGGGAAAATATGCCGCGATTCTCCCCGATGCGCTGGGCGCGGAGTTGGACCCGAAAGCCGTACACCGTTTTGACGGCAGCGCCTTTCAGGCTTCGAAGCGCAAACTGGCGCTATGCTGGCAGCCCCGGATGGAACGACTGCGCCCGGCACTTACGAAAACGGCAGAGGCCCTCATCCGGCACTGGAAGATCATGGCAAAGCCCGGTTAGCCAGGAGCAGAATCAGTCCAGAAGCCGCTTGAGCGGAACAAGCACCCGGCACTCGAAACGATCCGGCTCAAGGATTTCCTTCCAGCGTCGTTTGTCGGATTTCTGTCCCGCCCTCTTCTTCCGCTTTCGGGAGCCATTCCGCATCCGCTTCGGGGACACGGTGTTTTCCATCATTTTTGTCGGCTCCATCATAAGAGAAAAGGAATTCCGCAAGGTTGGCGCCACGGTAGTGCGATTTGCCTGTTTCAGGATGCCAAAGTGCCTGATGCGGAGCAAGGAATGTGCTTTTCACGCCAGCTCTTCGGCGACAATCGCCCCTGTTTGCCTCTTACAGCGGGCCCAGGGGCGGGCCCTTCGCCCCGGCTTTTTCTTCCCCTTTGCCGGAACTTGCGCCCACATCCTTGCGGAATTCCAAATTTTTAGAAGAACTGGAGCGGTTTAAGCAGAAGTATCGCTGTCTATTTTGCGAGTGCCGAGGGTTGGTGCGCGGCCATTCAAGCGGAGCGGCTGTATTTTTAATCCTGCCCGCAGCTCGCTTTAATCAGCGGTTCCATAAAGCATTGGATCGGCGAGTTCGATTTGCCAGTTCAGGCTTTGGATTTTCAGATTGAGGTTGCGAAGCTCCCTATTCACGCTTTCGATGCGTTGGCGCAGGTTGACCACATCCATCGTTGGAACCCAGCGGATCTCGTGATTGCTATAGCGTTCCTGGCGTTGCGTTGCTTCTTCGTAAGCCGTGTTGAGAATGCTCTGTTTGGCCCGTAGCGCATCCCGGGTGGCAAGAAGGTCGGTCATCGTCTTTCCATCCTCACCCCTGTATCCGATATTCGCCCGGTTGATCGCCGCCAGAAACAGCCGATACTCGTCGGCATCGCGATCCAGCCGCTCCAGCATCGCAGCGGGATTTTCGGACGGTTCCGCCCCTTCCTGAACTCGTGATATTTTTGTAAATTGATCTTTGATCCAGGCCATATCCCTTTGGAGGCTGGCCCGGATGGACAAGGCTTCGGCCAATTTCATTGGTGGATTCTTCTTTCCGCTTGCTTGATTGAGCACGCGGAATCTTTCCATGAATCCCCCCCTCCCGCCATGCGGGAGAATGCAGAATCCATGACTTTTCAGTCAGGATTACGGTAAGCCATGCACGGTTTGCCGTTTTACCGACGTCCGGCATCCATCGACCAGCGCGGGACCGGACGCCAAGGCTCCAAAGCCTAGTGATCCTCCGACGTGATCCGCAGCACCTCTTCGAGCGTCGTGATCCCTTCCCGCGCCTTGTCGATGCCCGCCATGCGCAGCGTCTTCATCCCTTCCTGGACCGCCTGGTTCTTGATGACCGAGGCGGAGGCGCGCTTGATGACGAGGCGGCGGATCGACTCCGTGACGGGCAGCACCTCCAGGATCGCGGCGCGCCCCGAGTAGCCGCGCTGGCTGCACCGTTCGCACCCGGCGCCCCGGTAGAAGGTCTCTCCGGCAATCTCCTCGATCCCGAGCTCCCGGAAGACTTCCGGCTCGGGCGTGAACTCCTCCTTGCAGTTGGTGCAGACCCGCCGGACAAGGCGCTGGGCGCACGTCAGCAGGACGGAGGAGGAGATCAAAAACGGCTCGATCCCCATGTCATCAAGGCGGCTGATCGCCCCGGCGGCGTCGTTGGTGTGCAGCGTGCTCAAGACCTGGTGGCCGGTGAGCGCGGCCTTGACGGCGATGTCCGCCGTCTCCTGGTCGCGAATCTCGCCGATCATCACGATATCCGGGTCTTGGCGCAAAATGGAACGCAACGCCGCGGCGAAAGTAAGGCCGATCTCCGTGCGCACCGCCACCTGGTTCACCCCGACGAGCTGGTATTCCACGGGGTCTTCGACGGTGACGATGTTGTACTCCGGGTTATTGAGTTCCTGGAGCACGGAGTAGAGCGTGGTCGTCTTGCCGGAGCCGGTCGGGCCGGTGACGAGGATCATCCCGTGCGGCGCGTCGATGGCGCGCTTGAAGTGCATGAAGGTCTGTTCATCGAGCCCGAGCTGGTGGATCGACCCGGAAAGCGCGCTCTTGTCGAGAATACGGATGACGATCTTCTCCCCGTGCACGGTCGGGAGCATGGAGATACGGAGGTCGATCTCCTTGCCGGAAACGCGGATTCGGAAGCGGCCATCCTGCGGCAGGCGGCGCTCGGCGATGTCGAGCCCGGCGAGAATCTTGATGCGCGAGGCCATCGCGAGTTGCAGCGCCTTCGGGGGCGAGCTGGCTTCGAGCAGGTTCCCATCCACGCGGTAGCGGAGCTTGATCCCTTTCTCGAACGGCTCGATATGGATGTCCGACGCCTTCTCCTTGAGCGCCTGCACCAGGATCATGTTGACGATCTTGACCACCGGGCCGTCGTCGGTGCCCGCCGCCTGCGCCTGGTCGAGATCGAGATTGTTGCGCGCCGTCTCCTTGTGCCCGGTATCGCCCGCGGCCCCGGCCTCTTCCTCCGCCGCCTTCATCACCTGCGCCATGCTCGCACCGCCGGTGGAAACGCCGGAGAGGGCGTCCTGCACCCCTTTTTCCGTGGCGATCATCGGGACGATCTCCAGCTTGGTGCGCTGGCGGATGTCGTCGATGGCGAGGACGTTCATCGGGTCCGCCATCGCCACGAAGAGCTTGCCGTCGAGCTTGCAGATGGGGGCCAGCTTGTAGTTGCGGGCCATCTCCTTCGGAATGAGCGACGTGACGCTCTCCGGGACGCGCAGCTTGGAGACATTGATCGGCGGCACATCCAGGCAGCGGCCCATCGAGATCACCATGTCCTGCTCGGTGACGTACCCCTTCTCCGTCAGCAGCTTGACGAGGCGGCCACCCTGCGCCTTCTGGATCTGCATCACCTCCTCCAACTGCGCGGGCAGCAGCAGGCCGTCATCCATGAGGATGTCGGCGATGCGTTCTCCGAAAGTCTTGGCCATGAGAAGGAGGAGGAAGGGGAAGGAGGTCGAGGAGGGGGAAACGCGGGGTTCTATCCCGAAAGACGGTAGACCTCGCGCAAGATTTTCTGCAAAGCCTGCGGCCGGGCGAGATGCCACTGGATATGATAATCGACCGCCTGCTGGACGGCCAATTTCGCCCCGGCGTCAAACGGGTTGTCCACGGCGACCATCATCGTGCGGCTCACGATGTCGAAGGGTACCACCAGCCGCCCGAGCGTGAGGTTCTCCGGCAGCATTTTGACGATCTGCCGGTCCACCTCGTAGAACTCCAGCGGCACGTAGGCATATTTCGTCCGGTCGAGAATCCCGGCGAGCAGCCTTTCGCCAGCCGCCTCGGATTCAGCCTCGATGACCTCGTTGAGCAGCGACGCGGCGATGGCGCTCCCCTCCTGGACTTCCGGCGAGGCGTTCCGCTGGCGGACGCGCGCCAGGGCGGCGTTGACGATCTCGTGCGTGGCCAGGCGGTGCTGGATGAGGAACTTGGCCAGCGGCTCGTTGCCGTCCGCCTCCAGGGAGGTCTCCAGCGCCTTGCGGCCCAGGTTCTTCGGCATCCGGGTGGCCGAGGTGGCGATCAGGTTCGGCTCCTGTTGCGCAGTCGGCTCCGGGGCGACGGGGGCCACGTCCACGGCAGAGGGCTGCCCTTCGAGCTCGATGAGCGCCTCGTCCACGCCGAAGTCGAGGGCGATGGCGGCGGGCTTGCTCGTGGCGTTCTTGCCCGGATAGAGCTTCGCCTCCAGATCGACGAGGATGGCCTGGATCGCCCCGGCATCCTCCTCCGGGATGTTCTGTTGCAGGATGCCCTCGTACTCCAGCAGCGCGGAGGAGTACTGGCCGAGCCGCATGTAGGCGTCGGCGAGCTTGCGCGTCACGGCGAGGGAATCGGCCTGCCTGCCGATCTTCCAGTACGCCTCCTTGAGAATCTCCAGCGACTGGTAGTCGTCCGGGGTCGCCTGCGCGATCGCTTCGAACATTTCGATCGTCTGCAAAATTTGCTCGCGCTCTTCGGGCGTGAGGTGATCGGCGAGCGAGATGGAGATCGGCGTGCTGATAAAAAAAGGATGTCGTCTGGAGGAGCCTCTTTCAACCCCAAAAACACCTCAAAAAACACCAAAAAAACAAAAAAACACGCCGCCTGCCCCGCCGCAAAACGGCAACCAAGGCGTTTTCCCCTTGCCGTGGCCCTCCCTTTTCTCTTCCCTTCCCCTTTTTATGAGTAAACGGATCGCCATTCTCTTCGCCGGGCAGGGCGCGCAGGAAGTCGGGATGGGCCGGGATCTCGCCGCCGAGTTCCCCGCCGTCGCCGAACTTTTCGTTCGCGCCGATACCCTCCTGGGCCGCCCCATCAGCCGGATCGCCTTCGAAGGGCCGGAAGAGGAACTGACCAAAACCGTCCATTGCCAGCCCGCCCTCTTTCTGCACGGCACCGCCTGCCTGCTGGCGCTCCGCGAGCAGCTCGGCGCCCTCCCCATCCACGCGGCGGCGGGGCTTTCGCTCGGCGAGTTCACCGCGCACGCGGCGGCGGGGACGTTCTCCTTCGAGGAGGGGCTTTCGCTCGTCGCCCGGCGCGCCACGTTCATGCAGGAGGCGTGCGAGGCGACTGTCGGCGGGATGGCCGCGATGATCGGCGGGGAAGAGACCCAGGTGCGCGAGCTTGCCGCCCAGACCGATGTCGATGTGGCCAACATCAACGCCCCCGGCCAGATCGTCCTCTCCGGCGAAGAGGCAAAGGTGGCAATGGCGCTCGGCCTGGCAAAAGACTTCAACATCCGCCGCGCGACCAAGCTCAACGTCGCCGGGGCGTATCACTCCCGGCTGATGGAGTCCGCCTACGTCAAGCTGGGCGAGGCGCTGGAGCAGACGGAAATGCGCCCGCCCGCCTTCCCGGTCTTCTCCAATATCGACGCCCAGCCGGTAACCGACGCCGCCTCGATCCGCAACGCGCTGCGCGAGCAGGTGACGGGGACGGTCCTCTGGGCGCGGACGCTGGAGCGGCTCGTCGATGAAGAAAAGATCGACCAGTTCATCGAACTCGGCCCGCGCGGAGTGCTGGCGGGGCTGCTGAACCGCACCCGCAAGGGAACGCCGATTCTCTCCATCTCCGATGTTCCGAGCCTCCAGGCTGCCGTTGCCGCGCTGAGGGAGTAGCGCAGGGCAGCGGGAGGATCAGCGCCCGTGCAACTTCTTGGTGTACGGCCCTTGCGTGACCGTGGGAGAGAACAGATCCCGGCGGTTGGCAGGCGTCGTACAGGAGGAGAGGAGCAGGGCGCTCAGGCAGAAGAGACAGAAGAGAAGAAGGGAGGAGGTCTTCATGGCGCCAATCGGAACAAAATCCCCCCGCCTCTGTCACGCAAAAACCCCGGCGGCGTGCCCGGCAAAAAACCGGGGAAAAAACTTTTCCGCCCCCGCGCCACGACGTAAGTTTGCCCCCCTTTCCGCTATGATTATCATCACCAAACCGGACGCCACCGCCGAGCAGATCGAGCACATTGTCGCCCGCATTCACGAGTGGGGCCTTCGCACCGAAGTGAGCCGCGGGGCTGTCCGCGTCGTCATCGGGGTAATCGGGCCGGAGGACGTCATCCGCGAGAAGCCGCTCGCCGCCATCCCAGGCGTGGAGTCGGTCACGCCCGTCCTCAAGCCGTACAAACTGGTTGCCCACGAGTTCCGGGGCACCCGCAGCCCCGTCAGCATCGGGAACGTCTCCGTGGGCGGCCCGGAAGTGGTGGTGATGAGCGGCCCCTGCTCCGTGGAAAGCCGCGAACAGATCCTCTCCATTGCCTGCGAGGTCAAAAAGGCGGGGGCGAAAATCTTGCGCGGCGGCGCGTTCAAGCCCCGCACCTCCCCCTACTCCTTCCAGGGGCTGGGCGTGGAGGGGCTCAAGCTGCTCGCCGAAGCGCGTGAGGCGACCGGCCTCCCGGTCATCACGGAGATCATGGACACCAAGGATCTCGAAGCGGTCGAGCAATACGCCGACTGCCTCCAGATCGGCGCGCGCAACATGCAGAACTTCTCGCTGCTCAAGGAGGTCGGGCGGAGCCGCCTCCCCGTCATGCTCAAGCGTGGCATGAGCGCGACCATCAAAGACCTGCTCATGAGCGCCGAGTACATCCTCAGCGAAGGGAACTTCAACGTCCTGCTCTGCGAGCGCGGCATTCGGACGTTCGAGACCTACACCCGCAACACCCTCGACCTGAACGCCGTCCCGGTGCTCCGGGCCGAGACGCACCTGCCCATCGTCGTCGATCCGACGCACGGCGTCGGGCTGCGCGAGCACGTCGCCGCGATGGCGCTCGCCGCCGTTGCCGCCGGGGCGGATGGCCTCATGGTGGAGGTGCACAACTCGCCTGAGCTGGCCAAGAGCGACGGCGAGCAGGCGCTGCTGCCCAACGAATTCGCCGACCTCATCCGCCGCGTGCGCGAGGTGGCAAAGGCGGTTGGGCGGGGGTAGCGGCTTTATAACGTCTCACGCGAAGAGGCGTGAGTTCCATCCATAGGGGGGCACCGCCTTTGGCGTTGCCCGATTTTCCCCCGATGTGGTAAAAAACCGGCCATGTTCAAGGAATTCAAAGAATTCGCGCTCAAGGGCAACGTCCTTGATATGGCGGTCGGCATTGTCATCGGCGCCGCGTTCACGGCGGTCGTCAACTCTCTGGTCGCCGACATCATCACCCCGCCGCTCGCCCTGATCCAGCCGGACGCCCAGACGTTCAACGACTTCACGATCCCGCTCGGGGGAGCGGCCACGATCAA